>JAJRWM010000107.1 GCA_024276815.1 bacterium | reverse complement strand
TCGATTAATAATATTAATCAGGGGCTGAAGCTCTTTCGCTGACGACAGACCTGGAATCTTCTGAGTCAACGTCTTTGATCAAGACAATCCCGCCCTCCTGGTAAATTACTTCCGATGAAGGGAAAAGGCTCCTTTGGCCCTGGTATTGCTCAGCCGGCAAAATGAAATAATAATCGCCATTAGCGGTGATGTTTTCGATCTCCTCGTTTCGGTCAAGCTCTTCAATGCGGTGACGAGAGTAAAAAGACAGGGTCTCGGCCGTTATCTTCCTGGAGTAGATAGTTTTACCCGGCGGCGTCAGAGCCTTGCTCGCCAAAGCCACCGCCCTGACATCCCGGTAGGGGTCCCGGATGATCTCCAGGTTCTCGCCTTCGAGGTTAACAGCCGCTACGCTGACGATAAAAAGCAGCAGAAAAACAGCCAGCCTCCGTTTGGTCTGTTTGGTTCGGGCCGGGTAGAAAAAAGAGGAAACCAATAAGAGAAGCCAGAACGCGATCAAACGGCCGGCGTTCAGATAGGCGAGCCTGAATTTAAGGGGAAAGATTGCCAAACCGGGAAGAAAATAATGGGCTGTCAAGATCAACATAATCGCCAGCGAGGCCAGCCCCAAAACAATATTGAGCCAATTAAACGTGCGCATAACCTTCTGTGAATTGCTTGTTGTCAGGGTACGGAAATAGTAGCCGCAGAGAAGCGCCAGCGGCGGTAAGAGAGGTATAATGTAAGTCCCGCTCTTGGTGCCGAACAAACTGAAGGCGATTAAAATGGTAAGAAACCAGGTAAGTAGATACCTGACCTGCTTTTGATATCTTTCCTCCCGCCAAAAGGTTTTTAGTCCCAGGACAAACACCAAGCTCCAGGGCATGACCCGGCTGAACAGTATTGACAGGTAATAAAACAATCCGCCCGAATGGCTTTCCAGGGGTCGGACCATGCGGTCGTAAACCTGGTGGGAAAAATAACTCTCGAAGAATTGGCCTGGATACGCTCTGAGCTGGTAGGCGTGCCAGGGGATAACAATAGCGAGAAGCAGTATCAGTCCCGGCGGCAGGTAGCGATTTTTGAGAACGGCGAAATTGCCGGTCGTTACCAGGTATACGCCGGCGATTCCCAGCGGTATTAATCCGGCCGCGCTCTTGGTCATAATGGCCAGCCCGACAAAAAACAGACCGGGAACCAGGTATTTTGATTTTTCCCGGCTCAGGTAGAAACAATACAGCGAACAGGTAAGCAAAAAGGTCAGGGGGATATCGGTCTGGGCGGTTCGGGCTTCCTTGAAAAACAAGGGCGTCGCCAGGAGAATCAGGGCGGCGAAAACCCCGCTTAGCGAGTCGAACATGTTGGTTCCGATGTAATAAACCGTAATTACCGTGAGTAAACCCAAAAGGGTTGTCCAGAAACGACCGGCGAACTCCTGGCTTCCCAGCAGGTTAAAGGTCGCGCCGCTCAGCCAGAAATAAAGCGGCGGTTTTCTCAGGTAAGAGCGCTGATTAAAGGTAAGGTTCAGCCAGTCGTGGTTCTCGCTCAGTTCGTAGGTGATTTCAGCGAACCGCGCTTCATCCCACGGATACAGGGCGATCCGATCAAGCCTGGTAAAGAGTATCACCATGGCAAACAGCGAGATCACGGCTGGAGTTATTAATTTAGTTATTAATATTTTCTTTGCTGGCCAGTTCATAAACACCCGATTTAATCTGGATGTTGTTAATCATAACACAGGCGATCAAATTTTCAGAGCACGTTTCGTTCAAATACAATGTCCCCTGCGAGGTGCCTTGCGCTCCTGGAGGTTCAGCTTTGCTTGCAGCCTGATTACTTCTTCGTAGAGGACATCAATTTTCTGTTGCTTTTCGAAACAAACCTCGCAGTAACTTATGTCCTGCTTATCGACTGCTCCCACCCATCACCTTAACTCCTCCCCCAATAACTGACGAGTTACACTCCATGTTGTAAATTTGTTGACAAGGGAAGGTATCTTATGGTAGTAATATTATATGGACGTTTTCTAAATCTGTTGTTTTGATAGGAGGGTTCGGTATGAATAAAAACAATAAACACGCGTATTTAACCGAAGAAAAGCAAAAAGAGCACGGTTATTCCAGTGTTGTGCGTAATTCCTCTGTCAACAAGTTGAAAGGGCGTCATGGCAAGAAGATCGGCGGTTACAAGTCAGTAGCCGGTCGAGGATTCCGGACCAAATAACGGGGGTGAATTGGATTCGACGGGAATAACTGGAGTATAGGGAGCATGCCGAGGACCGCTGCCTCGTAAAACAGGCGGAAACGTATAAACGCTAATCAATACGATTACGCTTTAGCTGCCTAAGAACAGCTAACGTCTCTTGGTTATAGGCCCGAGTTAACCGGTGAGGCGCCATTTATCGGGCTTCGCTCATACCGGGCGCTGGCAGCCGGTGTGGGGACTTTCACTGTAAGCTACTTGGCGTCAACCTGTCTGAGGGGTGCCGCTGAGGAAATTTAATATCAGACTAAGCATGTAGCCGCCCTTTACCGATGTATTTTCGGACGCGGGTTCGATCCCCGCCACCTCCACCATTTGAAAAAAGACAACCCGTCTCTCCGGGTGTCGCGAAGCGACGAAACAAGAGCCGCTTAGCGGCCTCCGGGACGACGGGTTTTCTATTTCCCCTTGTTTTCAAAGGGTTTGCGCCCGTTTCACATCTTTCCAGACCCGTTCTCCACCCGCCTGATTCTCCCTCTTTTCTTAGCCTTAATTCTCTGTTTGCCCCCGGATTCTCTGAATTCTTGGGACGAAGTCCAAAGCTCGTCCGGTGGGACAATCCCTTTTATATCAACTGATTAAGCCGACCGGCCAGTTTGGGAGTTATGGAAACACGTCCTGTGGTATGAAAAAGCACCCGAATTTTCGAACCGCAAACTGCCTCGCAGGATTTGGGAAATGGATTTAATGCGTATTTCCCGGCAGGGAATGCTCAATACTCGTCGGCTCCTTCAGGAAGGATTCGGAACCTGTGAACCTGAGTTCGGCGATTCCGCCGGTTGATATGGAGTAAGGCAGGGACAAAAAATCCCTGCCTTCTTTGTTTGCTATTTCTTTTTCCTTTTGATTCTTATTCCCGCCAAGCCGATTATGCTGGTGCCTAAAAGGAGCACACTGGCCGGTTCGGGGACGGGGGTAGGGGCAGGGTCATATGTTACGACAAAATCATCTATACCAAAACCAGTTCCAGATCCTACATTACCCTCTAGTGTTGCTCTACTAATGTTTTGACTATTTGAGATGACAAGCCAGTCTATGTCTATACCGGAATTCCCTTGGGCTCCGGTTAAACTCATTATGTCAACAACATTGTTATTCAAATCGTAAGCAGTAAAATTCATGTACATGCTGTCATTTGGATTGAAGCTGGTTTCAAGTAAATCGATAGTAGTTAAGCCAAAAGAAGATATTTCTGTACTAAAGTAAAATTCAATAGGTTGGGCAGGGGCAAAGTGTGATGTTACGCCGAGAAAATAATTACCTGATACATTAGCTGGGTTAGCGGGTGTGTTTATAATATTTGTTGAGCCTGAAGGACTAGAAAAATGAGGTGTGCTTGCACCATTTCCATATAAACCAATTACAGGGTCACTACTGTCTGAAGTAATTATATTAACTTGAACATTACTATCAAAAACTAAAGAGTTTACAACTGTGTCCTCGGAACCAACAGACTCCAAATCATTTGTAATTGTTATAGGGCCTGCATTTACCGTAACTGCCATACCAAGCACAAACAATCCCATTACCAATTCTGCCAAAAGTTTCTTTTTCATTTCTTTCCTCCTTTTTTGTTGCGTCCAGCAGGCCCATCCTCCTCTAACAACCAAGCTCACCTGCCGCTATGGAGCGCCAGCGGAATAGCGGTCAGGTGGAGCGCCTTGTTAGCAGTTTTTACCTTAACTCTTCTCTAGCCCTCATTAAAAAATGGCGTAATTCTCTCCTCATCATGTGGAGTTCCTTGTTCATACCACCCATCATCTCCAATATCATTGGATGTTCGAAGGTAAACTCTACTAACTCCATAAATGTTTCAATGGACTCTTGCTTTTCCATCTTTCCAGTTTTACTGCGCAACACCCTAACTAAATCTATTCCTGCATCATAAAGCCACGGATAGTCATTCCTAAAGAAGCTCAGAGCAATTTGAAATCCAGTGTAGTTTTTCTCAAAACGTTGGGACATGTGTAGCAATTCATCAATGAACATAGGATGGAGTTTTCGGCGTTTACGTCTAATATAATCATCCTCACGCTTTGACAGCCTTTCCCGTAAGTCCATTAGCATCATGCTCATTTGTTCAATTTCTTTTATATATTTTCCGTCAGGATTACGAAGCAATTTTTGGTTTAACCTTGCTAGCTCCAATATCTCCTCAAGAATTTCATTTCCCTGAGTTATTGGCTTCTTTTCCCCCGCTTCATCCCCACTGCTAGATGGTGTTATTTTCTTCAGCTCCCCCTCCATAGTTGGATACCAAGCTTCAAAAGCCTTATCTAATCGCTCATCAATTAGCTTGTCCTCTCCACATGCTTTATTTAATGTTTTCAGAAGCTTCCTTATATCTTCTTTCTCAAATATAGTTGACTGAAATTGGATAATTGGCCCATCGACTTCTGAACGCTTAATATTAAATAAGAAAGGGCTTACAAAGGCCTTATCCATAGTCTTTGAAAGCGCCCCAGCTTCAAAGATCAGCCACGGAGCATTAAGGTTATCTTTTGTTACACAAAGAATGCCGAATGTTGAATCTTCAAGCTCTGCGGCTATATCCGTACTCCAACGAGCTCCTTTGTCAATATCTTCTGATGACACATAAGGCACCAATGACTGGATTACAGAAGGAAACCAGTCTCGAAAAACAACAGCGACTTTATGGCTTTGTTCTCCAGACCAACTTAAAAATACCTTCATAGCTCCTCCTTTCCAGCTAACTTATTTTTCTACTCAAAATCTCCGCTCACTGGGGAGTATATCAAATGTTATATTCAAGTACTTGGAAAGTCAATAAAAAGTGACTTCGATTACCACCACGTGGATAATTTCATGAGAGGAAAAGGCCCACTGGGCCGCATAAAAGACTAATATACAACCTGATGCCTGTCAGGTCAAGAAATCTTATAAAAACGGACTTCCGACAGTCGAAGGATGCTCTCGGTATGTAACCACTGACAGAACCGGGCGTCGCGCCCGGACGAGCAGTTAGAAACCAGACAACTGACCGGAAGCAGAGCTTAGGCGGTTGTGGGTGCCGGCAACCACGCATCCCAACCGCATGACGGTATCCCGGCATCCACACCGACAACCCGGTCACGCAAGCCGGAGGTCACGATGTTGGATGCCGATTTTGCTCTTGACAAATCCGCAGGACAGCGGATTTGGACGTCCCGAAGGGACGCCCGGAGGGTGCGAGCCAGGGATGGCGAGCATCAAACAACCGATCCCGACCCGCTTGAAGCGGATGTATTTCCCGAGTCCGAACTTCTTTCCCCGGAAAAGAGACTGGGGGCAATCGCCTCGAT
>JAJRWM010000106.1 GCA_024276815.1 bacterium | reverse complement strand
TTAATTTCCTAAAAAGATTTGACAGGGTTTTTCATTTGTTATAACATACGCTAATTGTTAATAGCAGGAGGGTGAAATGCGCAAGAATAATACCTGGAGAACTATAATCATCTGGGTAGTCTTATTGGCTTCTGTTTTTTATTTCCTACCATCAACAGGTATTTCCCGGCCCCAATGGTGGCCGGAAAAATATTTCAAAAAAGTTAACCTGGGACTGGACTTACAGGGCGGAATGCACCTTATCCTGGAAGTCGAAACGGATAAAATCACTGATGGTGGCAATCCTTCGGACGCCGTTGACACCGCTCTGGAGATTATCCGCAACCGGGTTGATCAGTTCGGCGTGTCGGAACCGCAAATCCAGCGTGAAGGCGAAAACCGCATAATTGTCCAGTTGCCGGGTATCAAGGATCCCAAAAGAGCGATCAATCTCATTGGCAAAACCGCTCAACTGGCTTTTCACCTGGTTGACGATTCCGGCGATGTGCAAAAAGCGGTCGATGGCGATGTGCCGGACGGCGACGCACTCATGGAACTGGTGCAAGTGGACCGCTCCACCGGCAGGGAAATACGTCAGTGGATGCTGGTCACCGCTGAACCAAAACTGACAGGCGCCCACCTTACAAGCTCTCAGGTGAAAATCGGCGGCCAATGGAATGAACCTTACGTCAGTATCGATCTTGATAAGGAAGGCGGCAGGATTTTTGATCGGGTGACCGGCGCCAATGTCAACCGGCGGCTGGCTATTGTTCTCGATGGCGTCGTAAAATCAGCGCCCAATATCAATGAGAGAATATCCGGCGGTTCAGCCATGATTACCGGTTCCTTTAGCATGGATGAAGCCAAGGACCTGGCGATCATCATGCGCGCCGGGGCTTTGCCGGCTCCGGTGAAGATAATCGGAAACTGGACGGTTGGTTCAACGCTGGGGCAAGACTCCATCAATAAAGGCATTTCTTCATCCGCGATCGGATTATTCAGCGTTATAATCTTTATGCTCATCTATTACAAGGCTTGCGGAGCGGTGGCTGACTGCGCCCTGATCTTCAACCTGATAATCCTGGTTGCCGCCTTGGCCATGTTCGGCGCGACCCTGACTTTGCCGGGGATCGCCGGCATTATTCTTACCATTGGTATGGCTGTTGACGCTAACGTGCTGATTTTTGAACGTATCCGTGAGGAATTGCAGGTGGGCAAGACAACCAGGGCCGCAGTTGACAGCGGCTACGATAAAGCTTTCATAACCATTGTTGACGCTAACACCACAACCTTAATTACCGCGATAATTCTCTTCCAGTTCGGTACCGGACCGGTAAAAGGTTTTGCCGTCACTTTAAGCCTGGGTATTATTATCAGTATGTTTACCGCGCTGGTAGTTACCAAGGCGATATTCGATTTCGCCACCGCTAATCTGGGTACGAAAAAGTTAAGCATTTAGCGAAAAAGTTAAGCATTTAGACTGAGGAAGGAAACAAGATGCGGTTTTTAAATAATACGAATTTTGAATTTATCAAGTCCCGGAGAATCGGGTTTGCCCTGTCCGCCGTTTTGATCCTGATCGGAATCGCCTCGCTTATTATCCACGGGGGGCCGGCTATGGGGATTGACTTTACCGGCGGAACCCTGATTGAATTGAAATTCGAGGAAAACGTGGACATTCAGAAAATTCGTAGCGTGTTGCAGGGGATGGAACTGGGTGACAGTATTATCCAGTTGATCGGCGGCCAGAACCAGGTCATGATCCGTACCCCCAATAAAAACGTGGAGGATGAGGCTAAAATCGGTGAGCTGGTTGAAAACAGGTTGCGGGCTGATATCCCGGACGCCAATTTTGAGGAACTGAGAACAGAATTTATCGGCCCGGCGGTGGGAGTTGACCTCAAAAAAGACGCTATCCTGGCGATTATAACTTCTTTAATCGGTATTCTGGCCTATATCTCCTGGCGCTTCGAGTTTCGTTTCGCCATCGGCGCGGTGGTGGCTTTATTGCATGATGTGCTGATTACCCTGGGCATTTTTTCCATTACCAACAAGGAAATCAACATTTCAATTGTCGCCGCCTTCCTGACGATTATTGGCTATTCCCTGAACGATACTATCGTTGTCTTCGACCGGATCAGGGAAAACCTCAGATTAATCCGTAACAAGGAATATCATGAAATTATTAATATTAGCATCAACCAGTCCCTGAGCAGTACCGTTATAACTTCCCTCACAACCCTGATTGTCGTGCTCTTCCTCTTCTTCATGGGTGGCGAAGTAATCCATGACTTCGCCTTCGCGCTGCTGATCGGAATCGTTGTCGGTACCTACTCCTCTATCTTTGTCGCCAGCCCTATCCTGGTTGAATGGCACCTGACTTCAAAAAGCTCTACCAAGAAAAAATATAAAAGGAAGTAATTTTTGCCATTAAGGTTAAAATCGGGGTCATGGGCTCCGCTGACGGGGCGATGAGCGACGAAGCGGTCAAACGGGCCTTCCTTTTAGGTCAGGAAATCGCCAGACGGGGCTGCGTTATTGTTACCGGCGCCTGCCCGGGATTGCCTTATGAAGCCACCAGGGGGGCGAAAGCCGCTTCCGGAATTACCATCGGCGTTTCTCCCGGCCTTAACCTGGACGAACACATAAACATCTATGCCTCCCCGGTGACTGATATCGACGTCCTGATCTTTACCGGCCAGGGACTGATGGGCCGGGAAGCTACCGGCGTGCGAACCTGCGACATTGTCATCCTGGTTGGCGGCCGTTCGGGTACCCTGGGCGAGTTCGCTATCGCTTACGATGAAGGAAAGCTGATCGGAGTCCTGGAAGGAACGGGCGGTATCTCGGATGAGATCAGGGCGATTGAGGAGATAGTAAAAAAACCAACCGGCGCCAAGATAATCTATCATTCTGATCCGGTGAAGTTGATAGACGAACTGTTAATGGCTTATAATGATAGTGATGACGCCAAGCTGTTGAGCAGTTACCTGGGGTAAGTTTGATTCAGCCGGCATTATGATGTCAGAGTAAAAGGGAGAAAAGAAAAATGTTTTTCTCAGAAGCTGTCGTTCCTATTTTGATTATTATCGTCTCTTCCGTACTGCTGTTTTTTTGATTAAGAATTTTGATTAATCCGCTACCTGCCCTTTGTTAATTTGATAACTTCAAGAATTTTCTCTTCCTGGAAAGGCTTGGCGATTATCTCGTCCGCTCCCTGTTCGATCGCTTCCTTGATTTGAGGGGCGTTGGCCAGAGCGCTGCAGATAACCAGTTTGCAGTCGGGAGAAACCTTTTTAATCCGCTGCATCGCCTCAATACCGTTCATTTGCGGCATGGTGATGTCCATAAATATCAAATCCGGAGCAAAAACCGCGTTCTTCTTTACCGCCTCAATGCCGGTGCCGGCTTCTTCAGTCTCAATATCTTCAGACGCATTATCACAAATTCTTCTTATCATCAGACGCATAAATTTGGAATCGTCAGCAATCAGTATTTTCATAATATTTAGCTCCTAGATTTCTTCCAAGGCCACATCCATCATAATGATACCGACTTCCGTCTCTAATGGAATGTTCAGGGTTTTAATTTCCAGGGTGTGAAATTTGATATTTTTTCCGGTGACAATAGTTGGAGGGGTCAAATCGAGAGTGATGTTCTCGCTGCTCATGTTGGTTACGGCATTACCGGAAATCATGTTGGACAGTTCGGAAATCGCGCTGTAAGCCATGTCATCCATGGATTTAACTTCCAGCCCCCCCATCATCTTGGAAACAATGTTCATGGCCACGAAAGATGACATGCCATAGGTAACTTCACCGCGCATCTGCCCCAGAATACCTATGATGATATTCAGTTCCTCGCTGGGATATGACTTGCGCCGCACCGTTACTTTCCCGGTTTTGATGTCTTCGCTCATAAAATTATTGACAACGGAACAACCGGCCTTAATGAAGGAATTAACAACCCTCGCGTCCATTTTTTTCCTCTCTTTCCTTCTACCTGTCTCTGTCAGAAAGCTTTCAGTCCCCTCTTACCAACGATACATAAATAATCCTCGAAGCATTTATGCCTTTAAACGAAGGATATCATGAGCCTTGCCCCTTAGCAAGGGATCAGGATCCCGCTCCCTGACATTTTCCAACAAATCCCTGGTTTCATCCAGCGGCAAAGCCTCAATAATATTCAATACTTCCAAACGAACAAGAGAAGCTTCCCTTCTCTTCAAATCGTTTTCCAACCGCAAAATATCCCGATTGGCGTCAATGAAAATATCGGCGCTCGAACCGACTACTTCAAGTTTGTCTTTGCGTAACATATCACTGAGCAAATCTTTGGACTCGGGCAACCTGAGTAACCCCAAAGTTTTAACAACCCATTGGCGGACACCGGGATCGGAGGTGGAGTCAAGCACATATTCAAGCTGACGCAACGACCGCTCCGGCGCGATCTTAGCCAGAGCCAGGCTGGCGGCTGAACGCATTTCATCATCCAGACTGCTATCTATCAGAATAGCGAGCAGACGATGTAAATAATCTTCCTGCCTCTCATAATCAAGGTTGCCAAAATTCGCCGCCGCGTTAGAAAGATTAAACAAGTCGCCGCTGATCAGGCTGGACCAGATGTCCTCCCCGGCTTCAGCTTTCTTCTCATCCCGATCAACGCTAACCTCGCCATGAATCGCCGCTATGAAGCGCTTGACGTTCTCGATATTGATGAAAAAGGGAGGAGCGCCCAGCAATCTTTTCAAATACTGATCACTGCTGAGACTTAACAGCGTCGGCGAAACAGAGAGCAAATTCTCACGCTCAGACTCATCACGAGTAGCCATAATGCTCTCTAATGCAAGCAGAATGTTGGGCTCCCGCTCCAGAGACAGACAGACGCGATCGAAAAGTTCCGGCCACTGGTATTGCAGAAAAAACATTTTCGTTAACAGCCTGATATCAGACCTGCGTTTTTTATCAAAAGCTTTATACAGGTTGCGAATCAACAAATATTGACTGAAAAAATTAATCAGGCTACCGGGAGTATGGTTTTTTCCAGGGTCAATTATCGGGAAATCACCGAGCAAGGCCGAAGGAGTGTGCTTGCCAGCCCAGAACTGGGCCAGTTCGGTCTCATTTAAAAAACCAATGTTGATCGTCAGAGGAAGAAATCTGGCCGTAAAATCAGAGACCACCACACCAACTACCGGGATCGACCTCAAAACCCTCAGGATTTCTATTATTTCTTGCTGTTCCTCCGCCGAAATCGATGTGATATGATCGATGATGATAATCAAGCGCTTGACATAAAGGGAATAAAACTCACTCTTTCTTTTTGATTTAAATAAATCCCTTTCAAGAGAATGAGAGTTTGAAAAATAACTCAGTATTTGTTTTGAAGTTACACCCGCTTTCTGAAGCTCCTCTTTTATTATCTTCTTAAGAATACTGGTCGAATCATCCTTTTGCAATAGCTCCAAGTCTAAATAGATACAATGAAACTCCCTGTCGATTTCAATATTTTCCGCAAAAGACTTCAAAATACGGGTTTTTCCGCTTAAAGGCGGGCCGCAAAGATTAATGCCGATAAAACCATCTTTCTCCTGGAAAAAATCGATTAAAGGATTTACGTATTTTCGCTGGTAATCAAGTATGTCTTCCATTTTTCCCCTTGGCTTCTCCTTCGCTGACTGTCGATTTTATCATACGCCCGCTAAAAAAAACAGGCCTTTATGCCGGATTCAAGAATCAGCGAGTTTTTCATTCTGAGCGCTTGACCTGGTGATAAACCAGGTGGAATTTTCGGTTTACAAACATGCGGTTTAGTTAAATTATTGCCAAAGGTTGACCGAAGATTCAGATAGATAGATAACAAGTGCCGTCTTTATCTGTCATGTTATCCTCGCATAAAGATATACATTAATAAGTGTATATTAAATATTTAAAGTTTTGGGGAAGGGGGTGGCAGAGACGATTTCTCCGAAGCGGTGGAAATAGTCTATGAGTCCAAGCGCGGCTATATTGACCTTGATAACAATCGAGGAATCTTCATCGACTTTAGCTGCGTCACTTGCTAAACAGTTTTCCAAATCAGCGTAAAGGTGGTCCAAAATCAAAAGACACTTTTTGGTTGTATCATAGAGGATTAGGAATTTTTCTTGTTGTTTTTTTGTTTTTCTTGTGGTGTTTGCATTGTTTTTTATAGACCCAACGCAAAGCTCGACGGCACGCTTCAGCGTGTCCATTGATTAAGCGTTGTGATTTGTTGTTATTTATTTTTCCATGATTTTCCTATGTTTTATGGTTTTTTAAGAACATCATGCCCACCAATTCTTCTTAAAAGACAGGTGTCGTCCTCAATTTGAAAAGTAAAACGGTAGCCCTTACTTATTCTGGCCTCCCAAATATTAAACCCCTGCATCTTTTTAACCCGCAAAGAAGGATGCTTGGGATTTTCTACAAACAGCCTTAGTTTTTAATCAGCTCTGTTTTTCAATCCATCACTTAGCTTTTGATAATCTTTATCAAAACTTTTAGTAGTGTAGACCTTCATTACTTAGCTTTTCTCAAGTGACCTATTAAATCGCCAGCCGATTCAAAGGGCCCGCTTACTCTGCTTTTTTTCAGGTCTTCTTCCGCTTCGGCTTCCTTGGTTTGCCATTCTTTGCTGTAAAACCAGGCATCTTCTTTATGAATGACTTTGCTGGGCACAAAGACAAGACGATTCCCCTCAACAACCGCCTCTAAAAAATCACCCGTTCTTAACCGCAATTTCTTGAATATTTCCACGGGAATAGTCACTTGGTGTTTTTCCCCGATCTTAACCAAAGACATATCACTTTCTCCTTTTTGTTTAATATTAGTGTAATTCATAAACTTTTGTTATCTTACCATAATTTCCTACATGCTTACTTTTAATATATCTAATAGCTGTAATTTTGTCAAACAAAGAATCAAAAGGGATGGAGGATGGATAGAATAGAATAATAGATAGTACAGTTGGAGTTCCTCCGAAAAAGCAAGTTGCTTAACTGTAACTATATGCAAGACATGGTTTTTCAAGGCAGGTGGAAGTGGAACAGGGAAAACCCTGGGAGACACCCTTTTTATAAAAAGGGATTGCTCCCAAACCCTCTTCCC
>JAJRWM010000105.1 GCA_024276815.1 bacterium | reverse complement strand
GATCAAGGAAAGTGAATTAAAAGGTTTTGGCAATTAGAGCGCGTTTCAAGCGGGCACAACTTATCATAAAACAACTAAAGCGTTTACGAGGATGAGGGGAGCGTTTTTTTTCGGGAAAGAGCTTCTCCTCAGGTTCGCCTGTAGAAGGTAAGTCTTAATATGAAAATTCTTGTTTACGGCGCCGGCGCGCTGGGTAGCACCATTGGCGGTTTCCTGGCTCAGGAGGGCAACGAACTAACTTTTCTTGGCCGGGACCCTCATATCGCTGAGATAACAAAGAACGGTCTTCGTATCGAGGGGATTTGGGGCGAACATCGGATTGCCGGCATAAAAGGTATCACCGGTTTAAGCGGGATCAGCCAGCCTGATTTTGACCTGGTGCTGGTCACGGTCAAGTCGTTCGACACGGAACAGGCGGCACGGGATATCGCCGAACACATAAATGCCAACTCGCTGGTTATCTCCTTACAGAATGGTTATGGCAACTACCAGACGCTGGCTAATGTTCTGGGCAGGGATAGAGTTCTGGCCGGCCGGGTAATTATCGGCTTCAGAATTAATCGACCGGGATACACTGAAGTCACTGTCTTCGCTGACAAAATCGCGGTCGGTAGTCCTTACCAAAATTTGGATACCCAGGCTCGGAAGGTGGCTGATTTATTCAACGACGCCAATTTGCCGACCTTTTACACTGACGAGATCGACGCCTATATCTGGGCTAAAATAATATACAACTGCGCGCTCAATCCTCTATCGGCGATCCTCAGGGTCGCCTACGGCAGGTTAGGCGAACAGCCTGAAACCGTGGCTCTGATGGACCGGGTAATGACGGAGATTTTTTCCGTGACCAAAAGGATGGGAGTCAAGTTGTTCTGGGATAATCTCGAAACGCTGAAAAAAGCTTTTTATGAAGAGATGCTACCGCCAACCGCCAGTCACAATTCCTCGATGTACCAAGATCTGGCGCGGGGCAAACGGCTTGAGATTGACGCCCTGAACGGCGCGATTGTCGTGCTGGGCAAACAATGTTGCGTTGACGTTACGGTAAACGAAACTCTGGTAAACCTAATAAAATTCTTGGAATCAAGGTGAGATATTGAGTAGTAAAGGAGCGTGCCGTTTCACCCAATTCGCCTTTGGCGTAAAAGTCGGGGTTTCCAAGGTTCTTGTTTTGCCTTATACCTGTTCGCAACATGCTTCTGAAGCGTTTTTTAAAAAGAAATAAATTTCCGGGCCTCCAGGATATCCCCGCGAATTTGCGCCTTGAGAGATTCAACCGAGTCAAAGGTGGTCTCGCATCGTAAGCGTTTGAGGAAATGAAGGGTTAAATTTGCCGGCGGACTTGTTTCGTAATAATCCAGGAAATGGGTCTCAAGGGTCAGGGTGTTTTCCTTGAACGTGGGCCTGACGCCCAGGTTGCTGACGCCGAAGAACCATTGGTTGTTGATGAAGGCCTTGGTGATATAAACTCCGCTGTTCGGGATTAGTTTTTCCGGCAGTTCCAAATTGATGGTCGGAAAGCCCATTCCCCGGCCGCGGGCGGCGCCCGGTATGACCGTTCCGCTAACTGTGTAATGATAGCCCAGCAGTTGGGCGGCGGTCTCAACCTCCCCCAGGAGAAGTTGCTGGCGGATGCGGCTGGAACTGATCGCTTCGCCATGCAGCCACACCGGTTCGATAACTTTAACCTCGAATCCCAGTTCCTCGCCCCAAAGCTGGAGCAGTGTCGTGTTGCCCTGTCGCTGGAAGCCAAACCGGAAACCGGGGCCGAGGATGATCTCTTTTACTCCCAGTTCCCGATACAAAATTGATTCTGTAAACTCCCAGGCGCTTAATCGGGCCAGTTCTTTGGTAAAGGGGAAGTAAAGCAGGTAATCAACGCCCGTTTCTTCCAGCCGCTCAATTTGCTCTGTCCTGGTGTTTAATTTGGGCGGCGTTTTTTTATCCGGCGCCAGGACCGCTCTGGGATGCGGGGAGAAAGAGAAGACCAGGCTTGACCCGTTGTGACTCCGGGCCTGGCTGACAAGTTCCCCGATTAACTCCCGGTGCCCGAGATGAACTCCGTCAAAATTACCCAGGGTAACAGCTAGATATCCAGTATTACTTGTTTTTTCTTTTATTTCATTGATGACTCGCAAGCCTGGCTTTCTCCTCTGACACAAGTTGTCGTTTTAGTATTTTCCCGGTCGGATTTTTGGGCAAGCTTGCCCGAATTTCATAAAAATGTGGAATTTTATAATCAGCCAGATGCTCCTGGCAAAACTTTTTTAACTCCAGGCGGCTGACCTGCTCATTCTCAAACAAGACCACAAACGCTTTGGGTATTTCTCCTCTTAACTCGTCAGGAATGCCGATGACCGCCGCTTCCCTGACCGCGGGATGACGGTGCAGCGTTTCTTCAATTTCTCTGGGGTAAACATTAATGCCCCTGACGATAATCAGGTCTTTTTTCCGGTCCACGATGTAATAGAAACCGTCCTCGTCCACGGTCGCGATGTCGCCGGTATACAGCCAGCCATCCCTGATAGCCTGAGCGGTAGCCTCCCTTTGATTGAGATAGCCCCGCATCACGTTAGGCCCTTTAACCAGCAACTCACCAGGGGTTCCGACCGACACGGCGGCTCCGTTATCATCGACAATTTTGACCTGGACTCCGGGTAGCGGCTTGCCGATGGAACCGCCTTTACGCTGACGGGCTATCGAATTGAAGGTTACGACCGGAGAAGCTTCCGTTAAACCGTAACCCTCTAACAACGGCGCCTTGAAACGCTTTTCAAATTGTTCCCAGACAGCTACCGGCAACGCGGCGCCACCGCTGACATAACAGCGGACACATAATAAAGGCAAAACGTACCAAGGAAGCTCTGCGTTGCCCAGGGCCGCGTAGACACTAGGTATCGCGACAAAGACCGTGATCCGGTCAAAGATCAAGGCCTTGATGACCTTTTTAAAGGGCCGCACGGAAGTCAGTATGACAATGCGGGAACCGCGCAGGAGCGGTAAGATGACCGTAACGGTGAAAGTAAAGGAATGAAACATCGGCAGGAAAAGAAGGAAACGGTCTGACTTGCTGACTTCAATGGTCTCGCTGCCTGAAAGAGCGTTCGCCAACAGGTTGCCGTGGCTTAACATGGCGCCTTTGGGGCGGCCGGTGGTACCGGAAGTGTATAAAATTGAAGCGATGTCACTCTGTTCGATTACGCAATCCAGGTCCGCGTCAGACTCTCCCCGATAGAGATCACTCCAGTACAGTTCACCTTTGACCGGCTCAAGGTAGATAACTTTCAGCTTGGGAAACTTAACCTTCAGCGAACCGATAATTTCTTTAAAAACCAGTTCGGTGAACAAAATCTGAAGCCCGCTGTCCTGGAAAATATACTCCAGTTCGGTTGCTTTCAGGAAATTGTTGAGCGGAACCACGGTCGCCCCGGTCTTGACGACGGCGAAATAAGCCAGGATAAACTCGATGGAATTGTTCAGCAGGATGCCGACCCTGTTCTCAGGTTCCTCAAAAAGACCGAGCAAGCCCCGGGCCAACTGGTTAGTCCGCTGGTTGAGCCGCTGGAAAGTCAGCCGGCGCTCGCCTGATTTTAGCGCGATCCGCTTTCTGAACCTCCCGGCGTTTTGATAAAGTAGTTCCGCTAAATTATTCATTGCCCCTTATTTTTCTTGAGGTAACGCTCTTTTTCCGAATAAATACAACCGCAGTACCGCTGGCGATAAAGATTATACTCCCTGGTTAAACGGGTGCGTTCCGGCCAGAGGACGCGTAAGTCGCGGTAAAGAAATTCTACCTTATATTCCGAGGCCAGTTCCAGGCCGATTTCCCTGATCAGGTCATGTTTTTGGTATGGGCTGATCAGCAGAGTGGTGGTAAAATGGGAAAAATCACCCCGCCGGGCGTATTGGGCGGCGGCCTTCAGCCGGGTGTAGTAACAGTCACGGCAGCGTTCATGCTCGCGAAAGATAACCCCGCGCAGAAACTCCTCCAGGCTGTATTCCTCCTTGACCAGTAGTTTCACCTGTTCCTGTTCACAAAATTCAATTAAACAATCCCGCCTCTTCAGGTATTCGGTATAGGGATGAATATTGGGATTAAAAAAGAAAACGGACGGCGTCCGCTTCTCGTCCCGGAAAAGGTTCAGCGGGGCGGTTAAACACGGAGCGCAGCAGGCGTGGATTAAAAGGTCTGACTTGGTCATTCTTCTTTATCGAACCAGATTTCTTTTTGACCGGCGATATCATTATAGTCCAGGTTAAAATGCCGGTACGCCAAAGGCGTCGCTTTGCGTCCCCGGGGAGTGCGCTGGAGAAAGCCCAGTTGAATCAGGAAAGGCTCGTAAACATCCTCGAGCGTGGAGACCTCTTCGCTGATGGCGATGGCGATGGTCTCCCCGCCGACCGGGCCGCCGCCGAACTTGTCGATGACAGTCCTGAGAATATGGCGATCCATTTCATCCAGCCCCAGCTTGTCGATCTCCAGCATGGCCAAACCTTTTTTCGCGGTTTCAAAATCAATTCGGCCATTGCCCTTGACCTGGGCGTAATCCCGGACCCGCCTTAAAAGCCGGTTGGCGATCCGTGGCGTTCCCCGTGCCCGGCGCGCCAGTTCCAGCGCGCCTTTTTCATCAATTTCAATGTTCATTATGGCGGCTGAGCGCCGCACTATCTTGACCAGTTCTTCAGGCTGGTAAAAATTATAATGGAAGCTGACGCCGAAGCGGTCTCTTAAAGGTGAGCTTAACAGGCCGGAGCGGGTCGTAGCCCCGATCAGCGTAAAGCTGGGCAGATCAATTTTCAAGGAACGGGCTGAAGGACCTTTACCAATGATAATATCCAGTTGATAATCTTCCATGGCCGGGTAGAGTATTTCCTCAACGATGTGGTTAAGGCGATGGATTTCGTCAATGAACAGAACGTCCTGAGGCTCCAGGTTGGTGAGGATCGACGCCAGGTCGCCGGCCCTTTCGAGAACCGGGCCGGAGGTGCTTTTGATACTGCCGCCCATTTCGTGCGCGATGATATGAGCCAGGGTGGTTTTACCCAATCCCGGCGGACCGGATAACAGCACGTGATCGATAGCCTCATTTCTCTGCCGGGCGGCGGCGATATAGATGCCCAGGCTATCCTTGATCTTTTGCTGACCAATAAAATCAACAAGTTTGGCGGGCCGTAGCTGGTTCTCCGCGCTGGCTTCCGTCAGCCGGACTTCAGGGGAAATAAATCTCTCGTCACCAAATGACATACAAAACGACCTCTTTGTCAAACTTTTTTTTCGTTCCTCTGAGAGTTATCCACATTTTATCGACTGGATTTATATATTTGATTCGCTCTCATACACAGCCGGCGGTTTTCCGGTAATTCAAAATTCTTTCTGTCAAGGGTTTTCTCATTTTTTTTTTAACACAAATAGGTAAAAATGCTATTGATGCGGGAAATACCATTAATGGTATATAGTTAGCCACAAGAAGATTCGCCGGCGCGGAAACGGCTTTATTGGTTATAGCAAGAATCATACCGGACACCTCAAAAAAACAAGATTTTCAAAAACATCTAATAACCGGAACCGCTTTTTAGAAAAGTTAATATTTTCCACAAGTTATCCACAGACGCTGTTGAAACATTTCAAAGGGAGAATTTTTTTTCACGTCAAGTTATTGCCAACCCTTGTTAATAACACTCCGGCGGTTTTTATTTAATGGTTTATCATATATTATAACAAGTATTACATGAGCGAATCAGTCAGCAATTGGTTTTATCCGAATCCAATCCATGATAGTAGATGTGACAAATAGTTATCATTCGCAAAAACCTTTAATCCCTGGAAAATGTAACAAAAACCTTACAGTCGGGAACCGCCATTTTTTTTCTCACCGCTCCCGATTACCCGGTAGAACATCGCCTCTTTGCCGGGTTGGACAACCGAAGCGTTATTATACCTCAGAATGGTTCGCCATGACCAACTTCCCAGCGCTAAAAAAACAGCCGCCAGTGTTTTGAGAAAATCAATCCTTTTCATAATCAACTCCAAATTCCGGGTATTGTCTCCCGGCAAAACGGGCACCGCCCGTCCCGGACCTGATTTCTGACAACCCAGTAGCCCCTTCTTTCAACCAGCAGCCGCCGGCACTTGGGACAATAAGTGTTACTGCCTTCCGGCGTGTCTAAATTCCCGATATAAACATAATTGATTCCCGTCTCCCGGGCGATGTCGCGGGCCGCAATCAGAGCGCCCCGGGGGGTGGGCGGCAGGTTTTTGAGGCGGTACATGGGATAAAAACGGGAGAAATGCAGCGGCGTATCAGGCCCCAGTTCGTTAAAGATCCATTCGCACAATAATTTAATATCCTTCGGTTCATCATTGAGCGTGGGGACGATGAGGTTGGTGATCTCAACCCAGACGCCATTCTTTTTAAACCGAATAAGCGCGTCCTGCACCGGTTTGAGCGTGGCGAAGCAGACCTCACGATAGAATTTCTCGGTAATGCCTTTCAGGTCGATGTTCGCCGCGTCCAGGTACTGACATAGAACATCCTGTGGCTCCGGGTTGATATAACCGGCTGAAATCAGAAGGTTCAGGATTTTTTTCCTGCGGGCCAGCTTGGCGGTCTCCAGGGTATACTCATAGAAAGTTACCGGTTCGGAATAGGTATAGGCGATTGACCGGCTGTGGCTCATTACAGCCTGTTTCACCACCCCTTCCGGCGACAGCGGCAGATGACGGATGTCTTCGGGCGGGACCTGGGATATCTCCCAGTTCTGGCAGAACTTGCAGTGCAGATTACAGCCGGCGGTCGCGATTGAAAACGCCCGGCTGGCGGGTAAGACGTGGTACAACGGTTTTTTCTCAATGGGGTCGATATGGGAACTGCAAGGCGCGCCAAAGACCAGGGTTACCATTTTGTCGCCAAAATTAGCCCGGGAACGGCAGTCTCCCCTCTGTCCTTCAGCGAGTTTACATTCCTTGGGGCAAATCAGACATTGAACAACCCGGCCGCTCATTTTACCGCGTCCTCTCCCGTAATCCGGTAAAACCTGGCCGGATATAATGACAACCCGGCTTTTTCAATTTTGGCGAGTTCAGCCGCCACGTCAATGACCGGTACGGGTGGCGCCGGGAAAAACAATTCCTGACCGACCAGGAAAAAAATCCAGCCGGAAACCACCAAAAACAAGAGTAAACAGAATTTGTTCGACCGCTTAACGGAGAAAACTGTTTTCTTCACGCTCAATCCTCATCCAGAAGATATTTCTCTTTTCTGGGAGAAGTAACAATCACTCTACCTAGATAAGATGCCATTTGCCGGTCATAGAGCGCGAAAAAATTATCATTTTCTCCCCAGTAGTTTTCCGGGGCCAGGAAATCATCGGCCTGCTCTTCCCCCAGCTTGATGTTATATTCCAGGTTGTTGAAGATGTTGCTGAAGGCTATTTTACTGTTTTTGCTGCCGAAGCGACAGAAAACACCAACCCGGTTGCGGGAAATTTCCGAACTGACAATTCGCGGCGAAGCGTCATGATATTGGATGGCCGTTCCGTTGTTATAGAAAAAACTGTCGGTAACATCGGGATCGGTGTTGCTGAACCGTAAACCGATTTCATTGTAGAAAAACGAACAGTTGGCAAGCTTTAACGTTCCTGACTGGCAATGAAGAGCGGTGGCGGCGAACTCGAACCGGCAGTAAGCGAACTCACCGCTGGTCGCGTCCGGCAAATTGACCGCGCCCCAGGAATTCATCCTGGCCAGGGAGCGGTTGACGGAGGTGAAAATAATTGGCCGGGCTTTAGTGCCCCGGGCTATTATCTTACCCTTAACGATCAGTTCCACTCCGGGAAAGGCGGGATGGCTTACTCGCGGGTCCTGGTAAGCGCCAAACAAAACAACCGTTCCCGGTTTTATTATCAGGGTGGCATTGGCCGGAATTATGGTATCCCGCTCCAGGATAATTTCCTTCTCCCAGATAATTGTTTGCGGTGATTGGCCCTCTGGCAACGGCCGGCGGATACAGGCGCCGGCGAACAGGGCAAAAACCAGGATGATTTTCAACCAGTCTACTTTCCTCATCTTTTCTATTATACAACATTTATCTCCTTCCCGGTTCAGGCGCCATCGCGAGACTAATTTATCGTAATCTGCATAACATGAAAATGATTTAGCCCTCGCATCCCGGGGCTGTTTTCTGCTAAACTAACGTCAGGAGTAGATTTTAATATGTTCCGGGAACAAATCGTACGCTTTGTTGATGGTGAAATGATATGACTTATAAAATGATCGGCATTTTGCTGGTTGTCATTTTGGTCCTGGTCGCGGACCTGGTTTATATCATTTCCATGGGCACCCATATCCTGAAAATGTTTGAAAAAAGGCGTAAAATCCCCACCTGGTATCGGATCATGGATAATATCGCGCGCGTCTTTTCCAAAACGCCTTTGTTGAAAGCTGAAGAGAGAGAGCGAAGGCAACGGGAGTCGTTTATCGAGGCCAGCGCCCATGAAACAAGTTCTAAAAGAAGATACCTGGGGCTTAAAATCAGTCTGCCCGGCACCGGCGAGATGGACACCTATTCCTCGCTAAGCTCCCATCTGGGCCAGGACGAGGCCGCCAAACACGCGGAGGAGGAAGGAGGGGATACCAGGTACAAGCCCAGGGATATTGAGACCTGCCAGGAGTATTATGATGTTTTGGAAACTGTTCTGGCGGAAATAGACAAGTATCTGGCCGGCGTGAAATTTAAACGCATTTCTATCGAACAGATAACCTCCGGCGATATGAAACAATATCACCAGTTAAGCCTGATCCGCAACAAGCTGGTAGCTGTTGCCGGGATGATTCTCAAGGCGGCGGTAAAGCCCGAAGTGAAAAAGTACTTTTCCAGTATTCACTATAATTTTCAGTTGTATATCAACCAACTGGTGATCGGTCTGGATAAATTAATCGACTTCATCTATCAGGGCGATAAAAGAATGCTGGCCGAAGGCCAGCGGGAAATCAAGGCCGCCAACAAGTATTTAAGCGTTATCAACCAGAAGATGAAAGAGAACCAGCTTTAAAGCAAAGCGCAATCAGGCGTATTTTGCCGGGGGAACTCTTTGGGGAACAAAAAAAACTCCACATCGCCTTAGACATTGAAACTGGAAGAGGCGCTCTGTCCGCTTTCAGAGAGGCAGATTCATCTGTTCCGCGATCTTTTTGGCCAGCATCTGAAAATCTTTTTTTGCGTCTTGCACGGCGTTGGCATGGCTGCCGATGGCGCCATCGGCCGAGGTCAGGTTAAATATCGGTTTGCGATGCTCCTGGGCCATTGGAATCAGGCTGCGATAGTGTTTGATTGTTGCCAGGCAATACGGATCCTCCGCTTGCCTGATTGTGGAATCCGTTTCTTGTTCCAATACGGCATTCCGATAAACATCGGGAATGCGTTTCACCCATTTGTCATAG
>JAJRWM010000104.1 GCA_024276815.1 bacterium | reverse complement strand
TCGCCTTTTGAAATGCGACGAAAGTCCGCGGCCTGATTGGGGGACGGGATGAATAGAATAACTGTCAAAAGAGCGAAAAAGAAGAGGGGCCGAAGGTTTTTTGAAAAAAAACAATGCTCCATATTTACGCTTTCATCTCTTATCTATAATCATAACAAATAGACAGCCTCATTAAAACTATCACAATCAGAAGCAATCTGTCAAGATTATTCAAATTGCGCGGTAACGCGTCAGTCTTCCGGGGAAAAGACCTTATTTGTCATTCCCGTGCCAACGGGAATCCACTGGATTCCTGCATACGCTGGCATGACATTACTGGTTCCCCCACTTCACTGACGGGTTACATTGCGCGAGATCCGAAAGCTTGGTTCTGGCCAGATAATCGGCTACCTGCCTGTCAACATCGTTGAGAAGATCGCCCATGATACATTTCCCGCCAGTGCAGATTCGTGAACCAAAAAGACAACTGGTCGGGGCGAGAGGACCCTCAATCGCTTCGTAAACTTCAAGCAAGGTAACCTCATCTTTGGGGCGGGAAGCCGAGTACCCCCCCCGGGGACCTCGGGTCGCCTTTACCAGGCCGGCCTTGGTCAGCCGCTGAAGTACTTTTGATAAATGAGCTTCGGAGACCTTGAGCGACAAGGCTATTTCACGAGTCGATAACATCGGTTTGTCAGTGGCCGCTAAAAAAATCATAGCGTGCAGGGCAATTGAAGCGGCTTCAGAGATTTTCCAGGTTTTCGCCATAAGCTAACACTCCCAAATCCTCGTAATTATAACAAACTTTCGTCAGTAATATAGCATTTAACGATCTTACCTGAAGCAAATTAAAAGTTTCTAGGTAGCATGCGGGGGCACCTTTTTCAAACTTGCAGCTTGATCAAGTAACCTTCGGTACTTTTATTCGACTCGCAAGAAGTTACTCGCTGTGCGAACTAAAACAGGTCGTAGACCTGCACCGGCCTGCCCCTATAACTCCCTGCAAAAACTTTAATTGTCGCTGACTTACGATAAATACAGGGATGTTCAACTATTAAAGTTTTCGGGGGAAGGTGCCGGAAACCCCGTTTTTTTCGAAAAAGGGGGGTTCCAAGGTTCTTCTTATTGCCCTACATATGACAATAGATTTTGACACTAATTATTCATATCCTGGCGACTCCCACGAACACAGCGTGCAGAGAGGTAATTAAAATAATAAAAAGCACCCTGGAGCTGTGAGGCGTAAGCCCCGAAAAATGATAGCCGATATGACCGCCGCCGCACTGTGAAACGCAGTCGCCGCAAAGAGTGCAAGCTTCACCCGGCTGCCGTCTCTCAATATCCTGTTTGCCAAGACTGTCATAACGGCAAACCTGCCGGCAGGCGCCGCATTTGTCGCAATCATCATCAATCTTTATTCTGAATGGGGAAAGTTTGCCCAGCCTGGTCGAGACAAAGCCTACCGGGCAATAGGAAACACAATGAGTCATTAAGCCGACCCGGCGTGACCAACCAACCATAAAACCAACGCCGATGACGCCGAAGACGGCGGCTGAAGATATCGTCGCGATCGTGGGAACGTTTAGAACTCTCGTTGTGAACGCCGTTAGCAACACGACGACAAGAAGTACAATACGTAAATGCCCGCGCCAGGACGGTAATGAACCCGGCCTGCTTTTCAGACGGGAAGCGCAGTCATCCCAAGGGCCGATATAACACAACCAACTGCACCAGGCCGGCCCAACCAGCAACACCGTTACGGAGAAGAGAATCAACATGAAAAACCCCGACCCCCGGTAAAGCGGGCCGGCAAGTATCAGCGCAGGCACCGGGAGATGAAGTCTGCCGGTCATTAAAAATTGCTCCTGCCCGGCCAAGCCAATCGCTAATTGAAGAAAAAAGATGAATGAGAATAATCCCCAGATGCGGGGACGCCATTTTTTCTGGTTTGCCGGGCTTTGGAAAAAAACGGCCAGAAAACCAGCGTAAACCGCCAGCCAGAAAGCTTCCAGCCAACCTCCGCCCCGAATAAACCGTTCGAGTAAAATAATCGGGAAAGATACTTTGAACCGGATAATCGAGAAAGTGACAAAAGTAAGCAGAAAAGCGGTGATGGCCGGGAAAACCGGGCTGTCATCAGGAGAAAACACTTTCTTTAACGCCGGGGTGAAAAAAACTAAGGCTGAAACAGCCGTAAAACAAGCGACGCCTCCCAGGATTAAGGCCAGCCTGAGTTTTGGCGCGCCAATCAAAGCGCGGGCCTGCCAGTAGTCCGCCAGAACCGCGATCCAGATGGCGGAACCAGAAAATATGACAAGCTGGAAGATGATAGTCGCCCAGTTGCGTTTAAAAGCCAATAATAAAGGAAAAGAGAGCCAGAGAGCGACCAGCCCAGGATTGCCGGCGCGCAGGAAATGAGCCGCCAGGAGCAAACAGGAGATTATGGCTGGAAGTAATCGGTACATGAGTTTTATCCTGGGTTGTTTTTTTAGGGGGAGCGCACTCAAAAGCACTCCCCCTGTAGCATTTAACGACCTTGTCTAAGGCTCCCCCTCAAGTTAAAGTTTTTGGGGGAAGGTGCCGGAAACCCCGTTTTTTTCGCTGTCTACCGACGAGCTGTTTTTTAGCGAAGTCTAAAAAGGGGTTTCCAAGGTTCCTGCTTTGCCTTGCATAAGGTTTTAACCTGCCCCGGAATTATCAACACTCAATCCGTTGAGAAACTTCAGCTTGTCAGGATTGCTTTCAAATCATCTTCAACATTGGTAACAGGAGCTATTTTGAATTTGTCCACCAGAATGTTTAAAGCCGCCGGAGTTACAAAGGCCGGCAATGAAGGCCCGAGTTTGATGTTCTGGATTCCCAGGTGCAGCAGGCTCAACAGGATGGCTACCGCTTTTTGCTCGTACCAGGAGAGAATAAAGGAAAGCGGCAAGCCGTTGACATCCGTGTCAAAAGCGTTGGCTAAAGCGACAGCGATCTGAACTGCTGAATAGGCGTCGTTGCATTGACCAATATCAAGCAATCGGGGTATTCCCTCAATGTCGCCGAACTCAAGCTTGTTGAAGCGGTATTTACCACAGGCTAACGTTAAAATAACGCTGTCGTTCGGCACGGCCTTAGCGAAATCAGTGTAATAGCTTCTGCCGCTCTTGGCTCCGTCACAACCGCCAACCAAGTAGAAGTGTTTGATTTTGCCGCCCTTGACCAGGTCGATGACTTTGCCCGCTACGCTAAGTACGGCGTTGCGGCCAAAGCCCACCATGCTTTCCTGGTTGGGACCGTCCTCGGTGAAGCCGGGGGCCGCCAAAGCAGCTTCAATAACAGGCGTGAAATCGCTGCCGGCAATATGGGTAACACCCGGCCAGGCGACCAGGCCGGTTGTGAAAATACGGGCGTTATATGTCTCTTTGGGGCGCTGGATACAGTTGGTGGTCATCAGGATGGCGCCGGGAAATTCGTCAAACTCTTTTCGCTGATCCTGCCAGGCGCCTCCGTAATTACCAACCAGATGACTGTACTTCTTCAACTCAGGATAAGCATGACAGGGTAGCATCTCGCCATGCGTATAAACATTAATTCCCTTACCTTCAGTTTGCTTTAACAGCTCTTCGAGATCCTTCAGGTCATGGCCTGAAACCAGAATGCCCTTACCTTTCAGCGGCGTTACCCGAACCTTGGTCGGCTCAGGGTGGCCATAAACACTGGTGTTGGCGTCGTCAAGCAACTCCATGGCCCTGATATTAACCTCACCGGTTTTTAAAGCGTATCCCAATAAATCGTCAACGCCAAGATTGTCTTTGGTGAGAAAATCCAAAGCTTCGTTAACGAAAGCGTAAACCGCGTCGTCTTCTTTGCCAAGGATCTGGGCGTGGTCGGCGTAAGCGGCTAAGCCCTTCAGACCGAAAGTTACCAGCTCAATCAAGCCGGTGATGTCTTCGCCAAATTTTTCTTTCATTTTTAATACGGATACTTCTTCAGCCTGGGCGAGTAAGCCATCAAGGTCATTCGCGGGCTGCCAGGCGGCCGGGCCTGACAACTCTTCCGCCGTTTTACCAGCCTGAGCCGCGGCGTTGACATACAGCTCTTTCGCCTGGTTACGAATCTGAGCCGCTTTGTTTAACAGTCGCTGAAGCCGTTCGGGATCGAAATTGACATTGGTAACCGTTGAAAACAAAGCCTCCAAAACAAAGACGTCGATTTCATGATTACCCGCGCCCAGTTCCCGCGCCCGATGAGCGTAATTAGCTATGCCTTTCGCGGCGTGAAGTAAAAGATCCTGTAAAGCCGCTACCTCTGGCTCCTTGCCGCAGACCCCTTTCACGGTACATCCAGTTCCTTTTGCCGTTTGTTCACATTGGTAACAGAACATTTAAAACCCTCCATTTTGTTTTTCTAAACCGCTGTTTTACAAAAAGTTTGATAAGCTATCCGCTTTCCCGCTTTAGTTTTAAAAATCCTTTCTATTTTATTCTTTAACGCTTCCCGGTGTGTCTTGGGATATGTCTCTCCCAGATTGACCAGCCAGTCCGCGTCCCAGATAATCCTGAACTCCGGCGTATCGATATCTTTGGCGCTGTGGTGATTGGCGATAATCTTTTCGACATGCCTGATGGTCTCAATATCCAGACCAACCTTTTTCATAATGGGGTTGGCGATTGTGGGCCCCTCCATTTCCTGATAAATCCCGGCGGAGGAACCATGCTTCCTCTCGGCCTCAAGAATACCAATGTCATGAAGAATCGCGGCGGTCAGCACAACTCTGGGATCAGCTTTTTGGGAACGCATGATTTCTTCCGCGTTTGCCAAAACGCTCAAGGCGTGCGTTATGCGTTTCTGGTCACCGTCGAAGACGGCTTTCATCTCATCGATGAGTTTATCGATCAGGGAAACCTCGTTAGGATCTTCCCGCTGTAATGTTTGGGGGTCGAAGCCCAAACATTCCCTGGCGTGCTCACACCATTGAGCGCAGCCAAAGCTTAGTTTCGGGTTAATTACCCGGTTGCCGCAGATAATACAACGCCGATGAGCTTCATCTTTGAAGAATTCCAGGGAATAGCCGCATTTTCCGCAGACCACGTCAAAGATATCATCCGGCTGCCAGAACCTCATATCCTGACCGGGGCATTTTGTTTTTGTCATAATGTTATTCACCCGCTTTCAGTTATTCAGTATCTTTCTGGAACCCCAGGTTTCTTAAAAAAATGAGCGGCGGGAGCCGAAAAATCGGAATACTGGTACCAGAATACCCGATAGTTCTTCCCCTGTCAAGAAAAAAATCCGCGAAAAAATATAAACAATATGTTATGAGAAAATTTTTCGAGTTTGGTGTTGAAAAAATATGTTCAAGAACAAAATTACTCCGCAGGTCTTCGACCTGTTTTAATACGCTATCGCGACTTTTAATCCCGCCTCGTAAAAGTACTCGGCTATGTGTCAGGTGAGGCACACACGCGGTCTTTCTCTTTTATGGTGGAGATTGCGCTTCGTCTGTGACTCGCAAACAGGTTGTGTCACAATTCTTTAAAGCGTTTTTCGACCATTTATGCGTAAATCCTGTTTGTCCGCTGACCGGTTATACTCGCCGCAAGAGAGGTTCAGCCCTGGATTCCCGCGTTCGCGGGAATGACATCCTGAAAAGAGCCGTATCTCGCGAACACGACCCGCCCTGGTTTACCAGGAGACCGGAAGGCGAAAAAGCTGATTACTCTTTTGGTAAAGTAAAAATCCCCGTTCTTTACCAAAAAAATATAAATCACGGGTAATCTCAACATCAGATTGACAATACTGAGTCAGTTTATCCATTTCACCGGAACGAAACCACTCCACAGCCTGGACTCCATCAGCGAGCTTTTTCTTGTTTAAAGTGTTGCGCGCCAAATGATCCAAAGATAGCCGGAAACCAAGCTGAACATAAATGTAGTCCAAAATATCGAAGGTGGGCAAAGAATGTAGGTTAAACTTGTAATAAGGTTGTAAAACAACATAATCAAAACGATTGATGTTGAAACCAATGACCAGGTCCGCTGACTGAAGCTCCGCCAGCAGTTTATCTGTCTGCTCCTCTTCAAAAGAACGGAATTCCCCGTCTTTCGTGTTGTAGGTCACCGCTACCGAAAGCTTCATCCGGTGACAATTATTCCAGCCGCCAATTTCATAGGACAAAAATTGAGTCTCAATGTCAAAAAAGACCAGATTCTTCGGGGCAGATATTTTTTTTGGCAAAATCCGGCAGTGTCCTTCTGATGTTTATTAGCTGATAAATGGTAGCAAAGCGAGGGGAAAATAGCCAGTAAACTTTAAAACAGGACCTGCCCCGTTTTTTCCCGCTATGAACAACTCTGTTTTAATAAACGCTAAAAATCATGTTTTACAGAGGATGTGTTACAATTAAAAAAATTATCATGGTTCCTTAACCGGTTGATTTGTCGTTTACGTGGTCCTGCGTTTTCTCTGAATGATGTGAAATATCAACGCCGATCATGGTAGCGATAATCAGCTTCGAAGCCTTTTTAATGGAGTTGTTCCATGCTGTCCAGCAAACCCAAGACCCGGGCTAAACGAATACTTTTAATTATCATGGTTAATCTTGTTATTGTAATTTACTTAATCGCGATAATTGAATATATCTCGTTCGCCTTGCTCAAAAAAGAAGGGGGGGCCAGGTTCGGCGAGAATCTGGTCCAACACCCCTACCTCAACCATGTCTGGAAACCAAACTTTTCGCTGAAACATACCGAGTGGATAGCCGATAATCCCGATTTCCCCAAGCCCTATGTCCAGTATTATAACAGTCAAAGCTGGCTGGAAAAATATGATGTCACTAAAGAAAAACCCCCGAATACCTATCGTATTTTCTATTTAGGCGATTCCTTTACGGAGGGTACTTGCGCCATGGATGAATCCGTGCCCGGTATTGTTGAGAAAAAACTCAATGAATTGGCTGAAAATATGAATTTGCGCTTTGAAGTTATCAATGCCGGCACCTCAAGTTATTCACCTATTCTCTATTATCTGGCCATGAGGCATATGGTCGTCAACTATTCCCCGGACCTGGTTGTGGTCAATGTCGATATGTCCGACGACTTCGACGACTGGAAATACCGTCAAACCCTGATCCTGGATGACGCGGGAGACCCGTTGGCAGCTCCGCCGCGGAATATCTACAGTTCTGTTTATGTCGATGCGGAATACGGCGCTGAAAAAATGACGCTGCTGCGAAAACTGCAAATATTCCTCTTGAAAAATTCCCATACCTTTAATTTAATACTGGAACAAAGGAAAAGGAGGAATCGGGAAAGCAAAAGTGAACGTAAGGAACCATCGCTGGCCAGTAATTCCAAGGCGGATGTTTATCAGCGTTATTCCTGGTGTCAAAAGGAATGGGACGAGGCGACTGAGGAAAATGTGGCTTTTTCGCTGGCTGTTCTAAAGAAATTAGCTCTTTTCTGCCAAAAGAGAAATATCAAAATCATGTTTAATTCCGTGCCCCAGTACTGGCAGTATTTCGGCAAGCAGGATTTCAGAGGCGAGCCGTTTTGGTCGAGTCGTCCCCATTATGAAATCGCCAGCCTGGCCAAAAGTATCAATGTTCCGTATCTCAACTCTTTCGAAAGACTTAAACCCCTGATCAGAAATACCAGGCATGCCAAATATTATTTGAATAATAATCTGCATTTTAATCCCCGGGGCTACAAAATATGGGGTAACGATCATCTGCGATTTCTGCTGGACAGGCGGAACGCTCTGTTACCAACGGAATTCTACGCTAACCTGGAAGGTGAATCAGGCAACCGGTAGAACCTGCCGGCTTAATGGTTATGGTTGAATTTTCAACTTATAGAATAATTTCAGGTTAAACTCAAGCCTCGAGGTCAACGAAATTACCCAGACCTTCAGCCTGCTGGTCGGGTTTGGTCCTCATGGTGGTCGTGGCCTCGCCGTCTGAAGCGTACATACGGCCGCATTCCGGACACTTGTTATACTCAATTCTGATGCTGGTGTTGACTACTTCCATCTCTTTGCGGTCAGCGCTGGCCTTCTGCTCAACTAAATGCCGCTTCTCATGGCTCATCACCTGGGCTGATGAAGTGCTGGCGCTGACACTTTCAGGCGAACCATCGCCACAACGGTATTTACGCTCCCTGCAGGTTTGACATTCTTGAGTTCCTGAATTTTTGGCGGTCCTGGAAGACGCGCCAAGGTTGTCGGCAGCGTAAGCGCTGGCTGGATTGTTAAAAACACCAATCGGATTAATCGCCAAGGTTTCAATACTCCAATAAACAACAGCCCGCATAATTATCGGCAACTGAAATGTTTAGCTAAAGGGTATATATAAAAAAAGACAACTCCCGAGGTTCTTGTTTTGCCTTACCTGTGAACCTTAAACGCTTTAGAAGGCCCGCTTTCCCCGGGTGGACTTTAAACTTTATAGTGGTTGACAAAATATCAGCTTTTTGATAATAATTAATATAATAATATTCGGACAATACGGTTATGCCTATTTTATGAGATGTTAAGGAGTCACATGCAGCCTGAAGGTATAAGATACCGGGACACTATTGAATATCGATTAGGGTTGATCTCCACAACCGTTCTGATAGTCTTCTTCACGGCTGTCTATTATTATCAAAGTTTCAGTATCAAGAACCTGATCAGGAACTTTTACCTGGAGGAAACAATAGGTTATCGCGACCGGATCGCCAGGAAGAATCCGGCCGGTTACGACGATCTGGTCAACATCTTTCCGCGTTATGACAACAACCAAGGCCATGCCAAGGTGGCCGGCTGGAAATTGTTCAACAACCAACTGGAAATTATCCAGTCTGACAATTTTGATAATATTGGTGAGTTTTATAATGTCCTCAAAGGGGTCGAGGCTTTTCGCGACGACGAAACGCGGTTCCTGGGGGAAATCTTCAGCCACAACAAATACTATCAGGTTGTCTGCCCGATATATGACCGGCAGGGCGTTAAAATCGGCGGCCTGGCGGTCACCTACCTCTCCTCGAAACTTGATAATCGCCTTGGCCGCTATTTAATGAAGTTTCGGATCGTTGAATCATCGCTTGTTTTGGCGTTTCTCCTGGCGCTGGGCTATATTATCTGGAGAAAACTGATCCTTCGGCCGCTGCTGCAATTCAGGAAAAATATTGAAAAAATCCAGATGGATGAGCAGAGCCACCAACTAATCCCGATTGAAAGGAATGATGAAATCGGCATGCTGATCTCGTCTTTCAATAACCTTTTCAGAAAACTCAGAATTAATATCGATGAACTGGAAAGCACCAAACAGCAGACCCAGGCCTTCAGCGAAGAACTGAAAAGCGCCTATGAAAGACTGGAGTCGCAAATCGCCGAAATGAAAGAAGCCAAGGACCAGATTACCAAGCTTTACATGGTCATTGAAAGGGTAAATATCGATCTTGATAAAAAGGTGGTGGAACTGTCCATCCTCAACGAAGTCGGCCGGGCGATCAGCTCAATCCTTGATCTTGATCAGTTGCTGAACATGATCATTAAATGGGCTACAGAGGAAATGGGAGCCAGGCAGGGCGCGATCCTCCTGCTTAACGAAGAAAAAGAAATGAAAATTCAGGCGGTCTATAACCTGGATAAAAGCCTGGTTGGTAATAAAGTGGACTCTCTGGATTACCAGGAAGTCGCAGCCGGTGAATCCAGGAAGTTCATCCCGGCGATCACCATCCCGCTGAAACGCAAAGGTATTACCTCCGGAGTGATCAATATCGGGGCCAAAGAGTCGGGGCGCAATTTCACCAGCGATGATCTTAACCTTTTATCCACGCTGGCGAACCAGGCGGCCATCTCCATCGAAAACGCCAAGCTTTATGATACGGTACAAAGAGGATACTTTGACACCATCCAGGCCCTGGCGCTGGCGATCGAAGCTAAAGACGTCTATACCAGAGGACATTCGGTCAGAGTGACCAAGTACGCTATCGCCATCGCACAGTCATACGGCTTGCCGGCCGACCGGATTGAAATAATACGTTACGCCGGGATTCTGCACGATATTGGCGAGATCGGTATCCGGGAAGGTATTATCAATAAACCGGGCGTACTGACTGACGAAGAATATAATGTCATGAAAAAACATCCCATGATCGGGGAAAGTATCGTTGAGCCAATAGCGTTTCTTGAACCGGTCAAAAGCATTATCCGCTCACATCACGAATGGTATAATGGTAATGGCTACCCGGATGGCCTTAAAGGTGAGGACATCTGCCTGGAAGCCAGGATCTTGGCGCTGGCCGACGCTTTTGATTCCATGACCAGCAACCGTCCCTACCGGCGGCGGATGTCCCTGGCAGACTCGATCAAAGAACTGGAAAGAAATTCAGGCAGCCAGTTTGAGCCGATTCTGGTTACTCATTTCGTCAAGTGGCTAAGGGAAAATATGTCCCTTCTGTCTGAAGAGGAGGAGGAGAAGAAAAATGCCGGAATTACGAAAAGACCCGGTCGTAGGTCGCTGGGTAATTATAGCCAGTGAGCGAAGTAAGCGCTTAATTGAATTGAAATCGGAACCGGTTGTCAGGCAAAGCAAAGGATGTCCTTTCTGCAACGGCAACGAAAGCAAAACCCCTCCCGAGATCCTTAGCTACCGCAGCGCCTCAACCGGACCGGATACGCCGGGCTGGTCGCTAAGGGTAGTGCCCAATAAATTTCCGGCCCTGCAGATCGAGGGCGAACTTAACCGTCAGGGCGTGGGCATGTTTGATCAGATGAGCGGCGTGGGCGCTCACGAAGTGATTATCGAAACTCCTGATCATCGGGAAAATATTCAGGATATGAAAGAAAGAACCGTGGAAGATATCCTCTGGGCTTACCGGGACCGTATCCTGGACCTTCAGAAAGACGACCGATTTCGCTATATCATGATCTTCAAAAACAAGGGGGAAGCGGCCGGCGCAACCCTGGAACATCCCCATTCGCAACTGATAGCCACGCCGGTCATTCCGAAAAGGGTCAAAGAGGAACTGGCTGGCGGAGAAAGCTATTATAAATACAAGGAGCGTTGTGTCTACTGCGATATCATCAGACAGGAAATCCAGGACCAAAAGCGGGTGGTCGTGGAAAGCGGCGATATCATATCCTTTACGCCTTTCGCCTCTAAATTCCCTTTTGAGTGCTGGATACTGCCTAAAAAACATCACTCAAATTACGAACAGATCCAGAAACATGAAATTTCCGACCTGGCCCGGGTCCTGAAAAACACGATTTCGAGAATGGCTAAAGCTCTTGGGGATCCGCCGTTTAATTACATCCTGCATACGGCGCCCACCTAGCAGTCCGATATCCCGCACTATCACTGGCATCTTGAGATTATGCCATCCTTGACAAAAGTGGCCGGCTTCGAATGGGGCACCGGCTTCTATATCAATCCCACGCCGCCGGAAGAAGCCGCGGAATACCTCAGGAGCGTTCAGTCGTGAAAGCGTAGAGGTAACCGTCGCGGCTGCCGAAGACCAGCACGTCATTGATCAGGGCCGGCGAGGAACGGATCCAGCCGCCGGTTCTGTATTTCCAGACCACCCCGCCCTTGTTGATATCCAGAACGTACAGGAAACCGTCCCAGGAACCAACGAAAACATACTTGCTGTTAACCGCCGCCGATGAATAGATAAATCCGTTGGTGTTGGTTTGCCAAAGCTTGGCGCCGTTCTGGCTGTTATAGGCGTAGATTTTGCCGTCCTTGGAACCAACAATAATTTTGCCATCGATAAAGACCGGGGTAGCCAGGATCGCGTCACCGGTTTTCACCTTCCAGTTATAGCGGTTATTCGCGTCCTTGCTCAAAGAATAAACGTAAGCGTCGAACGAACCAAAAAACACTTCGCCGCCCGCCACGGTCGGAGCCGAAACAACGCTCCCCCCCAGTTTCCGGTAATTTTCGTTGACCGGGAGCGCCGTGTTTTCACCACTGGGCGCGGTCACCGGCGTCGCGTAGACATCGCCGACTGTCTGGTAACTGTAAAGGATCGCCCCCTTCTTGCCGTCCAGACAGTAGGCGTATTTATCATCGGAACCGATGTAAACCTTGCCGTCATAAACTGTCGGTGAAGATGAAACGCTCCACTTGGTCTTGGTCTTCCAGACCAATTTACCGTTTCTGGAGTCTAAAGCGTAGACGTTATAGTCCAGCGAACCAAAATAAACTTTGTCGTCAGCTACCGCCGGGGATGATTTAATCCGGGAACCGGTCTGATAGGAAAAGACCAGTTCGCCCGTCTTGACTTTTAATGCGTAAAGCTTACCATCATAGCAACCGAAATATACATTACCATAGCCAACGCAGGGAGATGAGAAGATCACGTCGCCGGCATTGAATTTCCAGATAATCTTTCCGCTGACTATGTCAACACAGTAAAAGTAGCCGTTATCGGTCCCGACAAAGATATATTTTTGGCTGTAGGCCGGCGAGGAATCGACAATACCGCGTAAGGGCACTTTCCATTTTAGTTTCAAGGGGGGGCTGATGTTATCTGAACCAATCGCTCCGGTATGTTGCGGATTCTGGCGGAACATCGGCCATACTCCAGCCTCTTCGGCGTGAGAGAGAGTACTGATAGAGAGTAAAAGCGTTAATATTAATGATAAAAATAATAGCTGTCGTCTCATAATTATTGGCTAACAGCTTAGTTTAACCGGTAAAAATTGTCAACCGGAAAATTGTTATAGAAAGCGCGGCAAAATCATCATGGAAAACCTGACTTTAAACGATGTGCTAAAGCAAAGCGCCAGGCATAAACAGGGGATTGAATTTCCGCTGGTTAACCTGCTGGCAAACCTGGCCTGGACCTTCGGAGACCTTACCAGCAGGCATACCTCGTATGTTTCCCACGGTTACCATCGCTACCCGGCGAAATTCATACCTCAATTAACCAGGAAAGTAATCGAGCAGTACAGCGAGGAAGGAGCGTTGATCTGCGATCCTTTCATGGGCTCAGGCACCACGGTTCTGGAAGCGTTACTGGCAAAACGTAAGGTTATCGGTACGGACATCAACCCGGTGGCGGTTCTCATCACTCAGGCTAAATTGAGACCGTTTCCGCCCAAATACCTTCAGGAGCAGACCAGCGCTCTGCTGAGAGATATGAAAAACCAGATTGCCGAGGAGGTTCATCAGCAACTGCCGCTAACCCTCAACAGCGCTCGGGTCGATTACCTGCTCCCGGAAAATGAACGGCTTGTCTACTGGTACCCGATCAAGGAAATACGGCAGGAACTGGCTATCATACTTGCTCATATCAACAAACTGGCTGATATTCATTTAAAACGCTATTTTCAATGCGCTTTTTCTCATATTCTGAAAAACACCTCGATCTGGCTCAATAAAAGCACCAAGCCGACCCGTGATTTGAAAAAGTCCGTCCCGGCGCCGCTCAAGTCGTTTACCAGGCATGTCAGGAAGATGAATAACCGCAACCGCAAGCTCTACTTTTTAATGGACCCCCTAATTCACGAGCGGCTGGATGAATACGCGCGAGTAGCCAACGGCGACGCCCGCCGCCAGCAGAGCGCCGAGAATATGGTCGACCTTGTCGTGACCAGTCCGCCGTATGTTACTTCTTACGAGTACGCCGACCTGCATCAACTGACAGCTCTCTGGTTTTCCTATACTGAGTCCGTGAGCTAGTTCCGGCAAAATTTTATTGGTTCGGCCTATAAGCGCGGTCCCGCTCAACGGATTTTCAGCGAACTGGGCAATTCGACCATCGCCGAGCTGACGATAACCGCGCCCCGCCTGGCTAAAGGCGTGGAGAGTTATTTCCTGGAAATGCAGGAATGTTTTATCGAAATGCGGCGGATCCTCAAAGTAGGCGGCAAAACCGCTATTGTCATTGGTGATACCGCGCTTAAGGGTGTGCCAATTCTCAATGCCGAGATTTTCATTGAAATCTTGGAGAAGCTAGATTTTCAAGTTTATGATATAATTAAACGTATGATACCGGCGAAAATTCTGCCGCAAACCAGGGATAAGAAGACCGGTCGTTTTGCTTCGAAAAAATCCAGCGATACAGCGGCTTATCCTCATGAATTTATAATTATCATGGAAAAACTCGGCGCTTAGAACAACAAACAAGAGGGATGCTAATTGGCTAAAAGCGAAAAACAAGCTAACGTAGTTAAAAATGTCGAAGAACTTCTGAAAAAAAATGATTACTACCGCAACTGTAACGGTAACTCATTTATCGCCGCCTACTGGCAGTCTTTCGATGGTATCAAGTTCGGCGACCTGGACAGCGCTTCAAAAATCTGCCACGCCACTTCCACTGAGAGTATTTTGCGTGCGAGACGGATGACCCAGAATAAATTCAAAAAATTCCAAGGTAAAAAGTAGTCATCCCAGCCAAAAACCTTTAGCTCGGTTGGCTTGGATGAACGGGAACGGGATATTCTGCCTTGATAGTTGTTGCAATCTTACCAATGAGTAATTTCATAATCGATCACGAACTTGACAATGGAGTTACCATCAAATTCGAGAGTAAATTCATTGTCGCCAGGACGTAAAGTCGGCAAATCCCCCCGGAAGGCCGGCCAGGCATTGATCTTGTCCAGCAAAACGCCGGCATTTTCATAATCAAGACTCAGGATTGAGCCGGCGTTCAGCGCTCCCAGAAACCGGCTTCGCTTATTATGGGAAGTTTTAATGACAAGATTGGCGATACCGTTAGACGGTGTAATCTCTATTTTCGCTCCGCATTCCTTGGTCCCCGAATAGTTGATTACGACCCTTGAGCCGTTAGCGCAGTCATTGAATTCCTGGTGAACCAGGCCCTGCTTGGAGCCGTCATTAACCTGCCTCAATTTAATTTCAAAAGCGCATGATTTACCATTGATATCAGGCGTATAGACAAAACTTTTCAGATCCGCCTCCAACCATGACAGCGAAGTTGGGTAGTACAACGTAACTGGCTGACTATACAGATTTTTGGTTATGGTTTGGACCTCGTTATTGAGTAATTCCGAACTTGCGGCTTTAATCATACCGGTTATTGTTATCAGTTTACCTGAGCCATTTTTAGCAACATCGTCCTGGATCTGGACACTGGTGGCAGCGCTATCGAAGATATAGTCGGCGCATTTTATAAACACATTCATTCTCCTAACTCAGTGAAAAAGATTCATTTTTAATGGAGACCAGTTCATTAGTTTCAACGCTTTTGGCTTGACAGAAGCGGGCGAGCCGCTCCCAGGCCTGCTGTTCCCAAACCTTTGCCAGTTCAATCAGTTCCTGAGTTTTATTAGTCTCGCCGGTCTGGACGCTGCCCAGTTTCAGCGCCTGTTGGTTATAGCCGCTGCCTGACGCCAATGATCGTAACAAGAAATTCGCGGCCAGCATGTATTTTCCTTCCAGTAACGCCTGGTCATCGCTATTCAGGAATTCTTCCTTTAAGCAGGGAGCTATTTCATTTTCCGCCAACTGGAGCGCTTGAATAATCAAGCTGGAAGGAACCGCCTCGGTATCTTTTAGCTGTGTTAATTCCCTGACAGCGTTTTCAGCGTCGTAAAAACCGGCACCTTGTGAAGTCAGTATAATACTCATATTACAGTCACCTCCTTAAGTTCCTGCTGTTCAAAGCCCGGCGCGTCCACAGCCAGATAAAAGGTTCCGGCCTCAAGGTACATCGACCAACTCCACCTGCCGTCCCCGTCAGTCATTGACCAGCCCTTGCAGTTCGCGGCGGCTCGCAAGCCATTATCCCAGTCACTTTTCAAATAGGCGTAAATATTGGCGTTTTCGATGCCTGAGCCATTCCCGTCAACAATTCTCAGGCTATCGGTTCCGCCATAATCGTGATTGACAACAATGGTTCCCGAACCGATACCGCCAACTTTACTCACTTCAGACGCGATACTTACCTGGCCGTTCAACAGTTCATCCGGATACCCGCCAAAAACCAGAGCGCCAAACTTGTAGCGGTCATTATCACCCAGCGCCGGGCCGCCGTCAATTTTAAAAGCCAGGGCATCATCCACGATATCCGGTAATTTATCAGCCGGGAATTTATAGATGCCGCTACCGATAGAAAACAGCAGGTTATCCTGCGGTGTAATATTGCTACAATCAGATGCTTTATAGATTGTTACGCTGACGGTCAACCCTGTTTTGGGTACGCCGTTATCCGTAAAAGCCGTCAGGATCGGCTGGTTTTCGTTGTTGATCAAACGCATAATTATCCTCCGTGTAAATCGTCAAAAGTTGTTTTTATTTCCTTCGCCGGCAAGCTTGGATCAGCGGTAAGGTT
>JAJRWM010000103.1 GCA_024276815.1 bacterium | reverse complement strand
TCAGGAACGCGCTTTTGGAAGCTGAAAAATTCGCCGAGCAACGGGTTAACGACCATATACGTAAAAACGTTACCGCTTATTTCCCGGTTAAAGAGCCGGTAGGTTTATGAAGAGCAGGATAGCCGGTCTGGGTTCCTGGGTGCCGGAAAAGGTGTTAACCAATTTCGACCTGACAAAAATGGTCGAGACCTCTGATTAATGGATTACCACTCGGACCGGGATCAAGGAAAGACGCGTTTGCGGCGATGGTGAAGCCACCTCTGATCTGGCGGTGGCGGCGGCCCTCAGGGCTTTGGCAAACGCCAAGGTTGAAGCTCGGGAACTGGACTTGATAATTTTGGCCACCGCGACAGGTGACCGTCCCTTTCCGTCGACCGCCTGCCTGGTTCAGGAGGCTATCGGGGCAACCAAAGCCGCCGCCTTTGACGTGGCCGCGGTCTGTAGCGGATATGTTTACGGCCTGACGGTCGCCGATCAGTTTATTCGTTGCGGCACCTATAAAAAAATACTGTTGGTTGGGGCGGACGCCTTTTCCAAAGTTGTTGACTGGACTGACCGGAGTACGTGCGTGCTTTGTGGCGACGGGGCCAGCGCCGCCGTTATTACGGCCAGCGATGATGAAAGCGGCATTCTTGACGTTTACCTGGGCGCGGACGGTCGGGCCGCGGAACTGTTAATGATACCCGGCGGCGGGTCCAGGGAACCTATAACAGAAAAAAATATCGCCGAACGGCGTCAATATGTTAAAATGCGGGGTGGCGAAGTATATAAAATGGCTGTTAAAGCCACGATAAAAGCTATTCAGCACATACTGAAAAAGAACAAACTAACACTCGATGAGATTGACTTGATAGTACCCCACCAGGCCAATGTGCGGATTTTAAGCGCTACAGCGGAAAAACTTAAGATCAGCCGGGAAAAGATATTTGTTAACCTGGAAAAGTATGGCAATACCTCCGCGGCTTCGGTTGGCTTGGCTTTGGATGACGCTGTGCGGGAACAAAGGATAAAAAAAGGCGATTTGGTATTACTGGTAGCGTTCGGTGGCGGATTTACCTGGGGTGCGACCTTGATTCAATGGTGATTTGTGAGGGAAGGGGCTGTCTTGGATAGAAATCGGATTTGTGAACTTTTAAATATTAATTATCCTATTTTACAGGGGGGGATGGCTTCGGTGTCCAGTCCCAGGTTGGCCGCGGCTGTTTCTAACGCCGGCGGTCTGGGTATTCTGGCCGCCAGTTCCCAGACGGAAGAGAGTCTGCGGGAACAGATTATAGCGACCAAAAAGTTAACGGATAAGCCCTTTGGCGTTAATCTTATGCTGATGATGGGGAATATCCAGAAACAGATTGATGTGCTTATCGAAGAGAATGTCCAGGTGGTCACGACCGGAGCCGGAAATCCCGGAGCCTTTTTTCCTCGTTTTAAAGAAGCCGGGATTGTTGTTATGCCGGTGGTTCCTTCGGTCGCCTTGGCCAAGCGGGTCGCCCGTCAGGGCGCTCATGCCGTGATCGCTGAAGGCACTGAGGCCGGTGGGCATATTGGCGAACTGACGACCATGGTTTTAGTCGCCCAGGTGGCTGACAGTCTTGATATTCCGGTGATCGCCGCCGGCGGAATCGCTGACGGTCGCGGTCTGGCCGCGGCTTTCGCTTTAGGAGCCGAGGCGGTTCAATTGGGCACCCGTTTTGTAGCTACTGTTGAATGCGAGGTGCATGATAATTATAAGCAGCAGATTTTGAAAGCGAATGACCGGGACACGATCGTGACCGGGCGGACTACCGGACATCCGGTTCGGATTATACGTAATAAACTGGCCCGGGAATTTGAAAGGCTGGAAGCTGAGCGGGTGCCGGTGGAAGAGTTGGAAAAACTGGGGACCGGAAGGCTGAAAGCCGCCGCCAGTGGCGATATGGAAATGGGATCGGTTATGAGCGGTCAGATCGCCGGCATGATTAACGAGATAGAAACTGTCGCGGATGTTATCAAGGAACTGGTTTCCGGAGCCAAGGACACGTCAAAATCTATTCACGAGAAAATCTCCAATCTTTAGGTACAATCAAATTGAATTATAATTTAACAGCGTTTTTATTCCCTGGCCAGGGTTCTCAATATGTTGGTATGGGCGCTGATTTAAGGGAAAAGCGGCAATTTGTCGGTGAAATATTTGAAGAAGCTGACCAGGTGTTGGGCTTTCCCATCAGCGAATTGATGTTCAAGGGGCCGCTCCCGACTCTTAGCCTGACGGTTAACGCTCAGCCGGCGCTTTTGACGGTCAGCGTCGCCGCGCTGGAGATTATGCGCCGGGAAAATATCCTGCCCGATATCGTGGCGGGGCACAGCCTGGGCGAATATTCGGCGTTGGTCGCCGCCGGGGTTGTCAGCTATCATGACGCTCTTCGGATTGTGCGTCGCCGGGGGGAATTGATGGCGGAGGCCTGTCCCGAAGGACAGGGCGGTATGGCCGCGGTTCTGGGACTGGACGTTGAAAAAGTCGAAGAAGTCTGTCAGGCCGCTTCGGATGCCGGGTGGGTCGGTATCGCTAATTTCAATTGTCCCGGTCAATTGGTTATTTCGGGGGAAAACGCCGGCCTTGAGAAAGCTTCCCGGCTGGCGAAAGAAGAGGGGGCGAAACGGGTTGTGCCGCTTAAAGTCAGCGGTCCCTTTCATTCCCCCCTGATGAAAAAAGCCGCCGAAGAGTTGGCGGTTGAATTGGAAAAATTTGAGTTCAAGGACCCTGCTCTCCGCTTTTTTACCAATGTTAGAGGAAGGGAACTGAAGAGCGGTGAGGAAATCAAGCGGTCCCTGGTTGACCAGTTGACCAGTTGTGTAGTCTGGGATGTTCAGGTCAGGAAGATAATTGAAGCGGGAGCGACCCAATTTTTTGAAGTGGGGCCGGGTAAAGTTCTGCGCGGATTAATGCGTCGGATAAACAGTCAGATGCTAATTAAAAGTGTGGAGGAGGCAATCAGTGGACTTCAATAATAAAACAGCTATTGTTACCGGGGGCGCCCGGGGGATCGGAAAAGCTATTTGCCGAATGTTGGCGAAAAACGGGTGTAAGATCGCGGTGGTGGATATCAACGAGGAAGAAGCCTTGCAAACGGCGCGGGAATTAACCGACTTTAAAGTTGAAACTCTCGCTATCAAAACCGATGTGACATCGGAATCGGAAGTGCAGAGTATGACCAAGAACGTTCTTGACAAATTTGGCAAAATAGATATACTGATCAACAATGCCGGCATTACGCGCGACGGTCTTTGTCTGCGCATGAAGCCAGATGATTTCGACCTGGTTCTGAAGGTTAATCTCAAGAGCGTTTTTCTTTGTACCAAGGCTGTTATTCGCGAGATGATGAAAAATCGTTATGGCCGTATTGTCAACCTCGCTTCCGTGGTTGGGTTGATGGGTAATGTCGGGCAGGCGAACTACGCCGCTTCCAAAGCCGGCATAATTGGTTTTACCAAGACTCTGGCTCGTGAGAGCGCGCCGCGAGGCATAACCGTCAACGCTGTCGCGCCGGGGTTTATCGATACTGAAATGACCCAGGCAATCCCGGAAAATAATCGTCAGGCTATCTTAACCCAGGTTCCCCTGGGCAGGCTGGGAACGCCGGAAGAAATAGCGAATGTGGTTGCTTTTTTAGCCAGCGATCTGGCGGGTTATATTACTGGCGAAGTGGTCAGGATTGATGGCGGAATGGCTATGTGATTTTGTAAAAACAAGGCAGTTATTTCTTAGGAGGAAATGAAATGGATTTAGAGGCAAAAGTAAAAAAGATCGTCATGGAAAAATTGAACGTTGAAGAAGCTGAAGTAACCAGTGAAGCTAAATTTATCGAGGATTTAGGCGCTGATTCCTTGGACATAGTCGAGGTTGTCATGGCTTTCGAGGATGAATTCGGCGTGGAAATTCCTGATGAGGAAGCGGAGAAGATTCAAACCGTTGGCGATACTATCGCTTATCTTGAAAAGCATGTATCATAAAGAAGTATATGAAGGGTAATTGATGAAAGAAAGGGTTGTTGTCACCGGCCTTGGCGCCGTGACGCCGGTTGGAAATAATAAGGAAGAATTCTGGGACAGCCTGATAAATGGCCGGAGTGGAGTTGGTCTGTTGACCAAGTTTGAAAATTCCGGGTTCAGCAGTCACGTTGCCGCTGAGGTTAAGGATTTTGACGCG
>JAJRWM010000102.1 GCA_024276815.1 bacterium | reverse complement strand
ATTTTGGCGTTATCATTTTTATTGGCCTATCTTTTCATCTCGACAACGGCGCAAAGCCGGCTGATCGCGCATAAGGCAAGTCTGCCGCTCTGCATCTTTTCCGCCTATCTTGGCGGAGTCGCTTTTGAGAGCAAGGGGAAAAACAGGAAGTTGGCCTGGGGGTTGCTGGTGATCTTTTTCATCCTGTCTTTACCGACCCTGATCATTAATTTTATTTATATCAACAAACTGGATAACCGGAAAGAAGTCACTTATTTGTCACGCTCCGATCAAAGAGCGACCGCCTGGATTAAAAACAACCTGCCGCCCCGGGCCGTGGTGCAGAGCTTCCCCAACTACCCGGCCTGGCCGCACCGCTATTCGCTTATTCCCATGTTCGCTGAAAGAAACACCGGGGTGGGGGCGTTTAAGCGCACCCGCGACGCCGTGTTATATCAATCCCTGGCAGTTAATGAAGTCAAAAAAATAAGCTTGCTCTATTCAACGCAAACACCGCTTAAGGTAGCGCGTCAATTGTTAAAATCATACCAAATCGATTATCTCTATTTCGGTCCCGTTGAGAAACGGGTCTTTGGCTGGGAAAGTTTTGAATTTTTACAAAAGCGGAAAGATTTATACCGGCAAGTTTACAATGAGGCCGGCGTAATAATTTTTCAGGTTGTCAAGTAATGACCCCGCCCGTTTGCGGACGGGGTATTCTGGCGGCAGAATCAAAACGGGCTGGATTAATTAAATGAAAAAATACCCACTCTTGAAAGTACTGCTTCCGCTGACGGTCATACCTCTTTTATACCACTATCGGATCATCTTTTTCAGGCAAAGCTTTTTTTCCGATGACCTCATGCAGTACTTTTTCCCCTTTAAAGCCTTTGCCAAACAGGCGTTCTGGCAGGGGCGCGTCCCTTTGTGGAGCGACGGTATTTACTCCGGCTCCCCTTTTCTGGCTATGTCGATGACCTATTTTTACCCCTTTAACATCCTTTTCCGGGTCATGTCCTTCCCCAGAGCTTTATCCTGGTTTATCGCTCTTCATTCCTGGCTGGCCGGTCTTTTCATGTACCTGTATCTACGAAATTTAAAACTCAAGCAACCGGCCTGTCTGATTGGCAGTATCCTTTTTTTATTTAACGGTTTCGTTTTTCGCGAGGTAATTCATCCCGATATTCTCTCCAGCTATGTCTACCTGCCGCTGATCTTTTACTTTATTGATTCAGTCATCAAGGAGACTTCCACACTCAGCGTTTGCGGTCTGGCGCTCAGCTTCGGTGTCTCGATCCTGGCCGGCAATCCGCAAATCATCTATGGCATCAGCCTGCTCGCCATCACCTACCTGATTTTCCGGCTCAGTTTAAGCAGGGGGGGGAAGCTCAAGTCCGTTTTATTACTTTTGGCGCTGGGGTTCGCCCTGGGAACTGTTTTGAGTTTTTGCCAGTTTCTGCCCACCTATGAACTCACGCGGTTTTCCGCCCGTTCCGGCGGTGTCAGTTATGATTACGCCACTCAATTCTCGCTCTCGCCAAGCAGCCTGACCGCCTATTTCTTGCCCCGGCTGCCCTATGTGTTCAAAAAATATTTTGGCCTGGGCTGGGAAGGCTACATCGGGATAACCCCGTTTCTCTTCCTTCTGTTCCTGCCCCGCCGCCGGGAAGTTTATTACTTCGCCGGCCTGGCTTCCTTGGTCTTGCTGGTAACGTTGGGCAAGTATTCGCCCTTCGGTCTGCACAAATTGATCTATACCATAATCCCGGGTTTCAACTCCTTCAGAACGCCTTTCCGTTACGTTTATCTTTATCTTTTTTGCCTGATTACCCTGGTCGCGATGGGGGTTGACAACCTGTCCCGCCGGCCGGTTTTTTCGGTTCGCAGACAACGGGCGTACCGCTTTATTTTGACTTTCCTGCTTCTTTTTATGGGAATAGTGGGGCTGGTTTCGTTGCTCATCGGCGGCCAGTTGAGAGACGCGGTTTTAACCAACACGATCTGGGTTGTTGTCAGCGGGACATCCTGCTTGTTTTATTTCAAAAAACGCCTTGGCTATCAACGCCTGATTGCTATTGCCGCACTGGTCATGATCGCCGATTTGTTTCTGATCTTCAATTTCGGCAACTGGCCGCCGGTCGGTCCTGATAAAATATTCGCTTTTGAAACAATCGCTCCTTCGTTAAAACCTTTAGCGGAGAGGAAATTTCCACCGAGAGTTCTCATCGCCGGCACAATCCCGCTCCGGGAGACGATTATGCCGCCCGGTAACCGCCCCGACCGTTTCCCGGATAACTTCGGTCTGATTTTCAATCTTTCCCATTTAAAGGGCTATCATCATCTGGCGTCAACCAGTTACCTGGAGTTTATCCGCGATGTTCCCTCAAACCTTTTGCTGCCGCTGACCTCGACCGATTTAATTCTCAGCGCGAACCGGATGCCTTTGCCGCTACTCCAGCGAAACGAGGAAGCTAAGTTTAATGTTTACCGGAATCCGGCCTCTTTTCCGCGAGCTTTTATCGCCTACAACTGGCAATACCTGGTCTTTGAAAGCGGGTTTATACCGAAATTCATCAGCAAGGCTACTGAGCTTAACCGCACAGCGATCATTTCGACCAGTGAAGTCCTGCCGGCGCAAGCTTTTATTGACAAACAAATCGAACCGGCCGAGATTACCATGTTTGAGGATGAGAAGATCACGGTTAAAGCCAAGCTTGACAAGCCCGGGATTCTGGTTCTGAACGAGACATTTTTCCCCGGCTGGCGGGTGTTTTCGGCCGGGCAAGAGCTGCCGATAATGCGTACCAACGGAATATTTCGCGGTATTTATCTAACGCCCGGAGAACATGAAGTAACTTTTGTTTATGAGCCATTTTCATACAAATTGGGGCAAATATGGAGTACAATAGCCCTGGCGGCCATTGGGGGCTTGTTGATAACCAGTCTTGTAAAAAAAACAACTTGAACTGATATTGAGAATTTCATCATTTCAATGTTTGGTGATGTGCTGAAACTTCCGTTAGCGCTTTTTTCGATCATACGCAAGGTTTTTGACGCAGAACAATTTATATTTTTAGTGCTTGGACAACTCGCACGATAGATATGGAGGGGGTATGGGGGAACTCTTTTGGGGAATAAAAAAAGGTTCCTCCACAAGCCTTGCTAAAGGCTTTCAATTTGCTCTAATAAAGAAAGGTTGATTTTGAATAACCGGTTTTTATCATCTTTGACAGACAAGCAGACTCTTAACCTGTTCGCGAAGTTTTTTTTAGTCAGCATGTTGATTCTGGCGACGGTTTGCCTGGTCCTTTTCAAGTTGGCCAGTTTTGACCTCTGGTTACACTTAAAAACCGGGCAACTGGTCCTGAACCAGGGATTCCCCAAAACAGATCCCTTTTCCTACACGATTAAAAACAGCGGCTGGATAGCTCACGAATGGCTGTTCGGCCTGATTTTTTATTCGCTGTACCAGGTAGTGGGCAGCGTTGGCCTGGTTCTGATAAAAGTGAAGCTGGTTCTGGCGATTATCGCCGGCGTCTATTTCTCCAACGAGCAAAGCCGCCGCAACTTCTGGATATCCATGCCGCTGTTATTTGTGGCGATTCTGGCCAGCCGTTTTCGCTTGCTGCTTCGGCCGCACCTGTTCAGTTTTCTCTTCCTGGCTCTTTACTATCTGGCCTATCGCCGCTGGCGGGAGGGCCAGCGAAAGTGGCTGTTACTCTTTCCCCTGATAATGGTCTTCTGGTCGAATATTCACGCCGGCAGCGTTTTCGGCCTGGTTTTCCTGGCCCTGGTTTTCCTGGGCGAGTTGATTTTATCTTTTATATCGTGGGGTCCGGAGCAGGCTTTGGAGCGGGGAAAACTTGTCCAGTGGTTGTTAATTTCCTTACTCACCGGCGCCGCGGCCTTAATTAATCCCTATGGTTATCACACCTTGCTGCTACCGTTCACCCTGCGCTCAATGCAGGATATTCCTCTTTTGAAGCTGGTTGAATGGTTGCCCTTCCCCCTGAGCGGGCACTATCTGTTATATGGTTATTTTGCCCTGGTCAGTCTCTGGTTGTTTGTACGCGTTAAAAAACTCAGCCCGGTAGCTATCCTTTTATATGGTTTTTACGCGGTTTTGTTGCTCAGCGCCCGGCGGGGCGTGCCTTACTGGGCTTTTCTTACCATTCCGTTTATCGAGGACAGCTTTCAGGGTCTGTCAGTCAGGAAAATAGCCGATTCGCCCTGGAGAATATTCTTCGTGACTCAGGTTGTGGGCCTGGCCATGGTGATTATCAGCCTGGTAATCGTGATCAGACCGCACCCAATATACCGGTTCGGCTGGGGCGTTCGGTATGACAAAATCCCGCGAAAAGCCGCCGATTTCGTTATCCGGGAAAACATCCGGGGGAGGATGTTCAACTCTTACAAGCTGGGAGGCTACCTCATCTGGCGTTTGTCTCCGGAACGCAAGGTCTTTCTGGATGGCCGGGCTTCGCTCTACCAGGATCTCTTCCGCCGGCGCTCCGCCTATAATGTTGAGCAGATGATCGATTATTACGGAGCGGATTACCTGATTGTCGATTACCAGGAAAAGATGCCGTTTTCCCTCGAATACGAACCGGAGCCCAAAAAATGGGCGCTGGTTTTCTGGGATGACGCCGCCCGGGTTTATCTGAAGAGGATTCCCCGTTTCCGCCGGCTTATTGATCGTTATGAATACCGAGTGGTCAAACCAACTGACAACGGTTTGTCCTTTTTATGGAGACATAAAGATAATTTGCGCGAAATTGAACTGGAAATCAGGCGGGCGACTGAAGGCAGTGAATATAATTTACGGGCGCGGATTTTTTCCGCTGGCCTGAGTTTCGTCAAAAAAGACACAGCGGCGGCGGAAACCCTGTTCAACTCAATCCTGAAGCGCAAACCGGACCCGACGATACTTTTCTCCATGGCCACTCTTTTACATCGTTTGAAACTGTAAAGTCAAGCGTTGCGCTACTTGAAAGCAGGCCTGAAAAAACGGCCGGACCACTGGGCCGCCTATGAGTTGCTGGGCAATATTCACGCTACCAACAAAGAATACAGAGAGGCTGTCACGGCCTACCGGACAGGCCTGAAATATCAGCCGGACAGTTTCCGCTTTAATTATTTTCTGGGCTATACCTATCTGCAAACCAAAAAATTCAAGCTGGCCGAGGAATTCTTAAGCAAAGCCTACCGGGTTGATCCCGGAAACAATCGTACCTGGCTGCCGCTGGCCCAAATATACACCTACAAGGGGCAGCCTGAAAAAGCCCTGGAGTTTTATAATTTAAGACAAAAAAACACTAAAGAAGACGCTTCCCCCGGAGGGTTGTAATTGACTGCTGACAACCGGTTTTTGACAACTCAGCACCTCGCGCCCCTGGTAACCCTGTTGTCTTTCGGCGTGTACCTCCATACTTTAAAGCCAATGCTCGCCATGGGTGACGGCGGCGAGCTGCTTAGCGCCGGTTACAGTTTAGGTCTGGCTCACAGTCCCAGTTTTCCGCTTTACACCTTGATACTCAAACTGGCCCTGAAAGCGCCCCTGGGGCAGATCGCTTTTCGGGGCAACTGTCTGTCCGCTCTTTGGGGAGGCATCAGCGTCATGCTGCTGTTTCTGCTCTTGCGCAACTACGCCCGGCTCTCAACCGCTCTGGCCGGCGGTTTTATCTTCGCCTGGCTGCCGGCAAGCTGGATTCAGGCGAGCCACGCCGAGGTTTATACGCTCGCTTTTGCTTTAGTGATCCTGCTGCTGCTGATTTACGAGAAATGTCCGGAGCCGAAAAAATTCCTGACAGCCTTTTTAGCCTGGGGGCTGCTCGGGGCGAACCACTCGTTAATGGCCGTAAGTCTGACTGTTTTATTTATCATGACCATAAGCCGCCTTCGTAACGCCAAGCGTGTCATCAT
>JAJRWM010000101.1 GCA_024276815.1 bacterium | reverse complement strand
TATTTTGTGCATTCTTATTACGTGGAACCTACGGATGTTTCCTGGGTGGCCGCTACGACCGATTACGGAACTGATTTTTGCTCCGCCGTTGCCCGGGATAATGTGGTCGCCACGCAGTTCCATCCTGAAAAAAGCCAGAAGTTGGGCTTACAGCTGATAAAAAATTTTGGAGATAGTATTTCATGATTGTTTTTCCGGCGATTGATTTACTGGAAGGTCAGTGCGTTCGTCTCAGGCGGGGAGATAAAGATCAGAAAACGGTGTTCAGTGAAAATCCGCTGGCCCAGGCGCATAAGTGGTATATCGCCGGCGCGGAATGGGTGCATATTGTCGATCTGGACGGGGCGTTTAGCGGTAAACAGGTCAATTTCCCCCAGATCACCGAGATCGTCCGGGAACTGCCGCTGCGGTTGCAGGTCGGCGGCGGCAGCCGCTCCCTGGAACGGGCGGAGCAGATTCTGGCTCTCGGCGTTGAACGGGTGGTGCTTGGCACGAGAGCGATTGAGGATCTTAATTTCGCCGAGGATGCGGTCAAGTTTTTTGGCGCTCACCGGGTGGTGGTCGGCATTGACGCGAAGAACGGCAAGGTCGCGGTGCGGGGTTGGGAGACTGTGACCAAGAAGGAAGTTTTTGACGTGGCGACTCAGATGTCCCAGCGCGGCGTGCGTCATGTTCTCTATACTGATATCGAGCGGGACGGCATGATGGCCGGTCCCAATATCCAGCGGTTACGCCTCCTGGCCTTACATAATCCTGAGTTGCAGGTAATCGCTTCGGGCGGCGTCAGCAGCCTGGACGATGTGCGGGAGATTATCAAGATGTGTGATTTGGGAATCGAAGGGATGATTATCGGCCGGGCGCTGTATGACAACAGTCTGGATCTGGCGGAGGTCATCAAAACAGTTAACGATGCTTGCTAAGAGAATTATTCCCTGCCTGGATGTCAAGAACGGCCGGGTGGTCAAGGGCGTTAATTTCGTTAATTTAGTCGATGCAGGCGATCCGGTGGAAGTCGCCAAAAGTTATGACAGCATGGGAGCGGACGAACTGGTTTTTCTGGATATTACCGCTTCTTCTGATAACCGGGACATCATCCACGAGGTGGTCCGTCATACGGCGGAGCAGGTCTTCATGCCTTTAACGGTTGGTGGCGGTCTGCGGACGGTTGAGGATATCCGGCGGATGCTTAACGCCGGGGCTGACAAGGTTTCTCTGAACACCGCCGCTGTCAATAATCCCGCCTTGGTTGAAGAAGCTTCAAGGCATTTCGGCAGCCAGTGTATCGTGGTCGCCATTGACGCTAAACGACGGGGTGTCGACGCCGGGCAAGGCTGGGAAGTCTTCACCCACGGCGGCATAACGCCGACGCGCAGAGATGTTATTGAGTGGGCCTGTGAAGTCGAAAGGCTGGGGAGCGGGGAAATCTTGCTTACCAGCATGGATTGTGACGGGACCAAGAGCGGTTACGACCTGGAACTAACCAGAGCGGTCAGTGAAGCGGTGAATATTCCGGTAATCGCCTCTGGCGGAGCCGGTACGCTGGACCACTTAGTTGACGCTCTCGTTGACGGCAAAGCCGACGCTGTCCTGGCCGCCTCAATTTTTCATTATAGGACCTATACCATCGAAGAAACCAAGAAATACCTGGCTGACCACAACGTCATCATCCGCCCGGTAGCCTAGAGCCAAGATACTTTTTAAAGCGTTTAACGTTCTTAACCTAAAGCAAATTAAAATCTTGTGTGAGGCGATGTGGGGGAACCTTTTTTTATTCCAAAAAAGAGTTCTCCCACGCCCCCTCCAAAAAATATAGTAGTTATTAACGAAAACTTGACATGCTCACTTTTCGTTGCCCCTCTTGCCAAGTGCCTGTCATTCCCGCGTATGCGGGAATCCACCACTGTCTGGACGGGGGCAGGCACGTCAGTTTAATAAACGATGTAACTTTTTGATTAGAGCGTTTTGCAATCAGATGTAACACCTTTGCCGAAAGGCAGATTAAAGTTTTTGTGTGGGGGTCTTAGGGGGAGCGGTTTTTTTCGAAAAAGAGTTCCCCCTAAAAACTTTACACTTTGCTTTAATAACCGCTATAGATATATCTGGACTGCGCGAAGGTTCTTGTTTTGCCTGAGATTATTTGGGGGTTTTCTTCCCGGGTGGCGCCGGCGGAGTCGGAGCCTTGACCAGCGGCACAACCGGCGGTCGGGGTCTTTCTATTTTACCGGCTTCCTTTTTATTCCGCTCCCCCGGTTTGTCGGAAGCCGGCAGGATTTTGGTGTTTTTTACCGCCCGCTCAGCGGTAATATACTTCCTTAAATTGTCAGGTAACTTGCCATTATGAATCGCTTCTCTGTTCAGCAAAGGCAATAAACCGTTTTGACGCATTATCGCGAGGCCTTCTTTACTCAGGCAAAACTCCAGAAAAGCGGTAGCCGCCTCTTTATGGAGCGCCGAACGGGGGATGGTTAAAAAGTTGGTAATCGGCGCGCCTTTCTCGATGATCCATTGGTTATCATTACCCTTCAGCTTAAAACTGGCAAGCCGATATTGAGGCGCCATTTCCTTGTTCCCCAGATTGGTCTCCGGCGGCAGAGTTATAAACTTGACGCCGTTGGCCAAAGCGAACGTCCGGTAATGAAAAGCAAAGTCCACTTCCCCCTTATTCAGGGCGGTCAGCAATTCCCCTGAAGAATTAAAAATGTTCTCGCGCCGGACATTCTTAACCAGCAATAAATATAAATCCTTGATCTTGTAATAATCCTCGGCCAGTTGCCAACAGAATATCGTGCGGCTGCCGGCTTCATCAAGCCTGGGGTCGAGATAACCGTAACGGCTGTCTTCCCTGGTCAGGATTTCGCTCCAGTTAGCCTGGTTTATTTCCTCGGCGTACCGGGAATTCGGGGTATAGAGCAAGACCATTTCGTTCGCGGCGAAGGAGATCATCCAGTCCGTCTTCTCCGGGAAAAAACCGTTTTTCAGAGCCAACTCGCTTGAGACAGCCAGAATGTCCGGCGGCCGTTTATCGTTGTCAGCACGCTTGACTAAGGCCGTGTTGTTATCCTTGGTCTGCCAGATATTTAAACCCTTATGACGTGTTTTGAAAGCTTTCGCCAGTTCCCGGAAGGTGTTGTTCAAACCACTGGCGGCGTATAAATACAGTTCGCCGCTGAGATTGTCCGGCGACGTCATCTCAGGGACCGGAACAGGTTTTTGCCGCGCTGTTTCAAAAGCCGCCTGCTTGCGGGCGTCAAAAACCCACCAACAAAACGCGCCGTTGGCAAACAGGGTCATCCCCAAAAAGACCAGGATAAATTTCTTGTTAATCATTAATCCCCCTGTTTTACAATCCAAGAGTTGCCGCGGTGCCTTGAGTTCACTCAGAGAATACTAACAAATTTCCTGATAAAAAGTAAAGGCTTATCAAGCTGGAGTTCCCCTCCCTTTTTGGAGGAAACTCCAGGAGGGTTGCTTGTTGACAGGGAGGGTGTGATATGACAGTATAATCAAAAAATATGAACGATCTGAAAATACTACTCGCATATTTAAAAAGGTACCTGACGCAATTACTGCTGGGTATTGCCTTCGTGGTTTTCACCGTTATCTTCAGCCTGATCCCCCCCTGGATATTAAAGTTCGCCATTGATGGCCTGGTGCGGGAGCGGGACTACTCATTGTTGTTGAATTACGCGGTCTTGATCATAACCGTGACTTCGCTGGCCGGCTGTTTCCGTTTTTTAATGCGCCGCTCTTTAATCGGACTTTCCCGTAAAATAGAGTACCAACTGCGTAATGATTACTACGCCCACCTGGAAAAAATGTCCCTTTCGTTCTTCCAGGAATGGCGCACCGGCGACCTGATTTCCCGGATCAGCAATGATCTGAACGCCGTGCGAAACGTTCTCGGTCCCGGGATAATGTATACCATCCATACGGTTCTGCTCTTCTTTTCCGCTATCGCCTTGATGGTCGTTCTGTCGCCGAAACTGACCCTGACTACCCTGATCCCGCTGCTGCTGCTTACTTTAGCGACCAAATATTTCAGCCGCCTGGTCTTTGTCCGCTATCAGGCGGTTCAGGAGAGCTTCGCCGAACTGAGCAACAAGGTCCAGGAGAATTTGTCCGGTATCCGCGTTGTCAAGGCCTATGCCCGTGAAAATCACGAAATCGAGTCCTTCAATCGTTCCAGCGCGGACTATCTCAAGAAGAATATCGATTTAGCCCGTATCTGGAGCGCCTTCTTCCCATTTCTTATCAGCCTGAGCGGCCTGGGAGCCGTGGTTATTCTCTGGTTTGGCGGCCAGATGGTGATTGACGGCCAAATCAGTCTGGGCGGCTTGGTGGCCTTCATGGGTTACTGGACGATTCTTACCTGGCCGATGATGGCCCTGGGCTGGGTGATGAACGTCTGGCAACGGGGGGCTGTCGCCATGAAACGAATCAACGCGGTTATGAACAGCGCGCCTTCGATAGTCGACGGAAACGTTTCGATAGACAAATTTATCTCTAAAATTGAATACCGTAATCTCAGCTTCAAATATCCGGCCGCCGATAAATACGCCCTGAAAGATATTAATCTCGTAATCAACCCGGGCATGACAGTCGCGGTTGTCGGTCCTACCGGCTGCGGCAAAAGCACGCTGGTTAACCTGATCTCGCACCAGTGGGAAATTCAAAAGAAGCGGCTTTACATCAGCGGAGTTGATATCAACGACTTCCCTTTATCCGAACTGAGGGGCCATATCGCCATGGTCGACCAGGAACCATTTTTGTTTTCTGATCACCTGCGCGGCAATATCACCTTCGGCGTTGCCGACGTTGATGAAGCGGCTATCCAAAAGGCC
>JAJRWM010000100.1 GCA_024276815.1 bacterium | reverse complement strand
GGTTAAGGAAGGCAGCACAAAAACATCCAAGGCGTTATAATAACTTATCATGTCGTCAATCAAACCGAGAAATTTCAGCCGCTCTCCCAGCCTCAATTCCTCAACCAACCGCTTGAGACCGGCTTCCCGCGGCCCGCTCCCGGCGATTAAAAAGCAGGCGTCAGGGAATTCACCGGCCAGCCTGGCCGCCGCTTTAATAAAAACATCCTGCCCCTTTTCCTGGCTGAGCCGCCCCGCCGTTCCGATAAATTCAGTTTTTTCCGTCAACCGGTATTTTCCCGTCATTTTCAGCCGGTCGCTTCTATCGTGTTGATAACTTTCAACGTCAATTCCATTATCAATAACTCTCAGCTTCTCTTTGGCGACCGCGGTTTCTTTCATTTCCTGAAGCAGTTTTTCGGAAACGCAGACCACCGCGTTGAAATAGCGAAAAAGGAATTTTTGGATTTTAACGTAAAAGCCAACCTTCTTTTCTGCCCAGTTTAAACTGTGCAAGGTGCTGACAATCGGCCGCCCGGTCAGCCTGGCGGCGGTCAGTCCATAAAAGTCCGATTTATAGCCGTGGCTGTGTATTATATCAATTTTTTCCGCCTTGATGATTTTTACCAGCTTTTTTATCGTCTTAACATCAAGCGGCCCGGAGCAGTCAAGGTTTTTGACGACAACCCCCAGGTTGGCGGCGGCGACCGCCAGCTCCTCGTGGGGATTTTGCCGGTTAATAAAATTTCCCAGGTACAACTGAACCGAAGATGGCAGTTTTTTCATTAAATTCAAAATCACGCCTTCCGCGCCGAAAAGCCCGGTATTGCTTGACAAAAACATAACCCTCAACATCTCCTGCCCCCTAACCACGGGAAAGCACCCTGAGTTCCATTTTTAAAAGCGCCGGGGAAATTTTTCCGCCAGCCCCCTTAAAGGAATCTTCCCAGACATTAAGACGGCGCAAACGATAGAGAGATTTATTGTCGCCCCCCTCCAGCGAAAAAGCGACTTTGTAACCGGCCTTTTCAACTTCGGCGGCGGAACTGTCATCATAAAAACCGTAGGGATAGGCGAAGCTGTCAACGCTCCGCCCCATCTTTTGCTCGATAATTTTCTTCGCCTCGACCAATTCCGTTCGCAGTTCTTCCGAAGAGATTTTCGTAACATCCGGATGATTCAGGGTGTGGGCGCCGCAGACAATACCGGCCTTCGCCATTTCCCGGAGCTGCTCCCAGGAGAGAACGCTATATCGCTTTTGCTCCCCGATCCCCTCCGCCTCCAGAGCCGCGCCCCGAACCATTGTCCCTATTATTTCCTCACGCTCCGCCAGTTCTTTTAAACGGCTCATAAAATCATTATACGGCTTGGGAGCGAGGGGACGCCCGCAATCAAGGACCCGGGAAAAAAGATTAATCAGCTTTGGAGAAAGCCGGCCGGCGATCCTTTCAGCGTCCAGTTCGCCATCGGCGACCACTTTTAAAATAAAGGCGACAATATCCGACCAGAACAGCCTGGTCCTGCCGATATAATTAGCGGCGACGAAAATAATCCCCGGGATTTCGTGCTTTTTCATAATCCCGAGAGCGATCTCGTAATTATCGATATAGCCGTCGTCAAAGGTAATCAACAAAGCGTTTCTGGGCAGCGAGGAAAGGTTGTCCCGATGATTTAGCAACGTTGCTTCATCAATAATATGGCAATATTTTTTATAATGGATTAAATGCTTTTCAAAGGTTTCTCTGGTAACCGCCAGGCCAACCGGCGATGAGTTAAGATCATCCCGGTCAACGACCCGGTGATAGGTGACAACTCGCAGCCTGTTTTTAGCCGGGAGGAGAAAAGCCAAGCCGCTGAAATACCATAAATTATAGACCGTGGCTTTGATAAGACGGCGCAACCCGGTTACCAGGCTTTGGTAAAGACGCTGGCCGGCGGTTGCGCTGTAAGTATGATAGCGGTAAACGTCGCTATAGGCCTCGGCCATTTCCCGTACGCTGAAATCCTCACAGGCCGTTTGATAACCCGCCCGGGTCAGCTTATTAACCAGTTCCGGCTCCGTCAGCAGTTTTTTCAGCGCCTCGGCCAACTCGTCTTCGCTGTCGGAAGCAAACAGCAAGCCGTTCTGTTTATCCCTGACTATTTCCGGGATACCGCCGACGTTACTCGCGGCCACCGGTTTTTTAGCCGCCATGGCTTCGAGAAGCACCAGCCCCAGCCCCTCAAACCGGGAACAAAGCACAAAAATATCCAGAGCGGGAATGATTTCGGAGATATCCGCGCGGTGCCCCAGGAACTTCACGGTGTCCGCCATATTTTTCTCAGCGGTTAATTTTTTGAGCTTCTCCTCCTCCGGCCCGCTGCCGATTATGGCGATTTTAATTGCGGGAAACTCAGCTCTTAGCCGGGAAGCCGCCTTGATCAACAACCGGATGTTTTTTAAAGCGACCACCCGTCCGACCGTAAAGATGATTTTATCTTCCGGCGAGAAGCCCAGTTCCTTTCTTTTCGCCGCCAAATCAACGGACGATAAATACTGGTCAGCGTCAATACCGTTATGGATAACCATGATCCGGTCGCTTTCAACCCCCTGCCGGGAAATTACCCGTTCTTTCAAATAGCCGGAAACGGTAATCATTTTATTCATCTTTTTTATCAGCCAGCCCTCAAACTTCATAATTCGCCGGGTGGCGAGGTTGATCCCGCCGTGTTCGGTTTTAAGCAGGCATTTTACGGCGGCGATCAAGCCGCCCAGAGCGCCGTAAAAGTTGGCCCCGGTATCATGGGAATGGACCACGGTTATTCTATTTTTCCTAAACAAGTGGGCTAATTTGAATGGTAAAAGAAAGTCCAGGCCCGGTTCCTTGGCCATAAAAAAAACCGGTATCCCCAGCTCTTTTAAAACCGGGACTAATTCCCCTTCGGCTTCCAGGCAACAGACCAACTGTTCGATTTCCGGGTGTTTAATCTGCCGGCAGAGATTAAGCACGACATTCTGCAAGCCGCCCTTGTCCATATCGATAACCACGTGCATTACTCTGATCATGGTTGGGAATCTTCCTGCCATTCGTTTATTTTATAAGTATTGAGCAGGTTTTTCTCCGCGGCGACAAAAAACGCCACCAGCAGGAAAATGTGCCAGGTAAAGCCCACCGTGATAAACATACCGCCCGACAAAAATCCGAGGATGCTGACCACCAGGCAACGCATGGTCGTAAGAATAAAGCGGTCATCCCGCGTCCTGGGTTCAACAGCGAACAAAAAGCGGTTCCAGTCAAACAGCGACTGAAAGATAAATTTTAAATAGAAGATCAAGTTTATCAACCCGGTTTCAGCGGCCACCTGCAACAATATATTATGGGCGACCTGTCTTTGCCCCCAACTGCCGGCGGCGAAGTTATCCGTCCAATAGGTAACAAAATTACCCCGCCCAACGCCGAACAGGGGATAAGCCTTGATTATCTTCCAGGCGGTTTTCCAGGCGTCAAACCGACCGGTAACCGCCGGGTCGTCAAAATCATTCGACCGTTCGAGCAACCCCAGAATCGTTCCCCGCAAGCGGAAAAGAACCGCGGCGGCGGCCAGCAAGAACAGAATTACCTGGTAAAGCTGTATCTTTTTCAAGCTGGAGCGATACATATAAAACAGCAGGAAAATTACGGCGATAACGCTTAACAATGCGCCTCTTGACATGGTGAGAATCGTCGAGAAAAAGAGCGAAAACGCTCCCAGGGCAAAAAAACTTTTCAGGAAATAGTTCTCCTGCTCAAAATAAAGAGCCACCGCGAGGGGCAAACTGACGATAAAGGTAATGGCGATCTCGTCGGCGTTCCCCAAAAACCCGGTCGTCAAACCGAATAACCGGCCGTACTGGTAGCCGTAGCCGGTTATATACTGCCAGATATACTGCCCGGAGATGGCGAAGTTCAGCAAAACGTAAAACCAGATCAGAAAGACAAATTTCTTCTTGGTGTCCACCAGATTTATGATTACGAAAAAGGTCAAAACCTTCTTCGTGTAATCAAACCATTTCCCCATTGATTCCGCCGGCCAACCGCTTAACAACGAGGAAGCGGCCATCAACAAGGTAATCAGAAGCAAGTATTTATTCTGTTTGGAAACGACAAAAGGCTTGCGGCTGATCACTGTTTTGACCGCGAAAACCACCAGCATTAAAATGGCTACCGATCTCGTTAAATTCAGGACGCCCAGCACCGGGTAGTAATCCTGGGGCCGGATGTAGACAATCGCCAGAAAAAGATACAGCCCCACCAGCGGATAACTGAAAACGAAGAAAAGCGACAGGGCGCCAAAGAGGACTCCCAGGCTGTAATACCAAGGATACATAATATGTAGCCAGCCAAGATAAAAACAAAAACAGCCAGCCAGAAAATTGAAGATGTTCCGCGGCGTGAAAATTACCAGCCGGTCTTCCGTGATGTAACTCTCCAAAATTTTCCCTCAATCAGTCGACAAGACGGCCAGTTTTATTGATTGCTTCGGTTACCCTTTTGCCGACCAGTTCCCAGGTGAAATTCTGATCGACCCTGACCGCGGCGGCCTGCCCCATGCTTTGACATAACTCCCGGTCAGTTAACAGCTTCTTCATCTTCGCCGCCAAGTCTTCCGCATCGCCCGGCTCAATTAAAAAACCCGTTTCGTTTTCTTGAATTATTTCGGGCATCGCGTCGCGGTAGCTGCCAATGCAAGGCAGACCATTAGCCATCGCTTCCAAAAACACCAGGCCAAAGGGTTCGCAGATTGACGGCATGACAAAAACAACCGCTTCCCGCAATGCCCCGGCAACAACGCTTCGATCCTGAACCGGGCCAATCCAGTTAACGCCCTGCGGCACGGTATCGGGAACTGGCGGCCCGATGATAATCAGTTCCGCGTCGGGCAGACTTTGCCGGACCTGGGCAAAAGCGGACAGAATTGTCGGTCCGCCTTTGCGCACAAAATCATACCCGATAAACAAAATTTTCTTCCCGGAATAATCTTTTTCTTCTCGGACCAGCTTTTCCAGGTTAATACCGTAACCGATCACCGTTACCTTTTGTCCGTCAACCCGATAGTCCTGAACCAGTGATTTTTTAGCATGAGCGTTGGTTGAAAGAATCAGGGAAGCGCTTTGATAAAGAAAGGCTTCTGATCTAAACCAGCCCTCCCGATCTTTATCAGATTCAAACGGTACCCAGGGTGGGTATTCACGCGCGGAAAGCCTGGCGGTAAAACTTAGAAACACGGCGTAAGGCCCGGGCAGATGTTCCAGGCTGACCACCGGCGCGAAAAGGCCGGCTATCTGCAGGATCAAGTCGCCGGGCCGCCATTCTTTCTTTAGTAGTTTTTCACAGTAAAGCGAACGTTTACGAAAAATCCGAGGCGAGATCTGGTAACTTTCTATTTTCGCGGTCGCCTGTTTTTTCCACAATTTAACATTAAGATTAAAGGTCTCAGCGTAGGCTCGAAGGATGTCGGAACGAGGCAAAGGAATATCGATAATTTCCAGCTTCCAGCCTTCTTTTGCCAAAGAGCGGAAAAGAAATTTATTCATTCCTGAAACGCTGGTATTCAAAACTAGCAGTCGTTTAAACATCATTCCTTGCGAGGCGGCCGGGATAACCGGCTATTCATAGGGATAAGCGTAATCATAGCCATAGCCGGCGTCGTTTAAAACTTCTTTCTTGTTATTAACTACCGTGCCGAAAACCTTGGTCTGCGCTTGTTCGAGGATACCCAGCCCCCGCTTGATTACCTCAAGAGGAGTTTCGCCGGCCAAAACGATATAGATAACGCCGTCCGCGTGGCGACTGATCGAGATAGCGTCGTTGACCGGCAAAACCGGCGGCGCGTCAATTAAAATATAGCGGTACTTGGTTCGTAATTCCCTGATAAGTTTGGCATAAGCCGGCGATTCGACAAATTCACCGGGGTTCTTGTTCCTGGTCCCCACGGTTATCAGTTTCAGGTTGGGATATTTCGTTTCCTTGACCGCCTCGTCCAGCTTCGCCTGACCCGTCAGAATATCCGAGAGACCAACCTCGTTCGGCGTTTTAAAAATCCGGTGCAGCCGCCCGCCCCTTAAATCGCTATCGATCAGCAATACCGGCTCTTGCTGCATACGTATCGCCGTCAAGGCCAGGCTGCTGATTAACAAGCTCTTCCCTTCGCTTTTCAAGCTACTGGTAAACAGTATCACCTGGGGAGTTCCCAGGACTTCAATGTTTTTATAAAGACGAATAAATTCCGTCAGGTAGTTCGACTCCCGGTCGTATAAATTATCAATCTCCGGCGCCTGCCCTTTCCCCAAGCCAATTAATGGTATCACGCCCAGGTTAGGCGCCTTAACCATGTGAGCGATATCCTCAACATCTTTCAGGGAGGAATCAAAAAACTCCAGCAGGAAAATCCAGGCGAAGCCTACTCCAAACCCCAGGAAAAGACCCATAATCAGGATTTTTTTCTTGTTGGGTTTAACCGGTACCAAGGGCAACAGGGCCGGATCAATTATCTTGTATGGTATGCGGATTTTCTTCTGGTCAGACGCTTTGGCGATCTCCGTATCTTCCATTTTCTTCATGAACAGTTTATAAATATTTTCACTGGTTTCCTTGTATCTCAACAAACGCACATACTCAACCTCTTGCGCCGGCAGCGACATAAGCTGTTTGTTGTATTCCTCGATTTTGGCATCCAGATCCTTCATTATCAGTTTTGAACGCTCAAGCTCTTTCTGGTAACTGTTTATCTTTTTCTGAATACCCAGCTTGACCTCGTTCAGCAGTTTCTCCTGAAGACCGTTGATTCTTCTTTGAACCTCGATAACCGCCGGGTAGCTCCTGGTGTATTTGGTGAGCAGGTTTTCGAGGGTAAATTTAAGCTCCTCGATCTTTGTCTCTATATCTGGAACGCGTAACCCCTTAAAGCTCTGGACGTTGTTGACATAATAGTCCAGGATTCTGGAGTCGCTTTCAAGAATTACTTTCCGCAGGTTATCCAACTCAATATTAAGCGCTCTCAGGTTAATTTCCAGCTTGGCTTTTTGAGACTCGTATTCGTTGATTTTTTTATTGGAGCGGGAAATTTCCTTGGGCACAATGTTTTTCATTTTATATTCTGTCAGCTTGTCTTCAGCGTCCAGCAGACGGTTTTTATATTTTTCCAACTGCTCGCTGATAAAAGAGAACAAAGCGTTCAACCCGGCCTGTTCATCCCGAAAACTTTCCTCAATAAACACCTGGGCGACATTATTGGCCAGGTCCATGGCGAGCTTGGGGTCCTCATGTTGCGCCCGGATTTCAAACAGGAATTTGCCCTTGGGAATAACTCTTAACCGCCGTTGCTGGAGATTATTGATAATCAGTCGTTCGATCATTTCCCTGGGAGCTTCAGCGAATTTACCCACAGCGAATTTTTCCCGCAGGCTTTTCACCATGTTCAACCGCTCAACCACCTTTTTCAGATAAACATAACTGAGTATCCGGCTGCGGATAGGCCTGATGCTTTTATCAACCATATTGACATCGTCAGAAATCAGCCCCAGCCCCTCCGGGGTCTTAATCAAGACCTTGGTTGACGCCTGATACACCGGCTTGCTGAGAAAAATACCCAGCACTGACAGTGAGAAGATAACCAGGGTGGAAAAGATCAGGATAAACTTGCGACGGATAACAATCTTGATATATTTTCTTAAATCGGATTTGGCGACGAAATCTCTATGCATACTTATATTCGCGTCCTACTTGCTGTTCTCAAGGTAAACTTCGGTGACCGGGGCGATGGTTAAATAACTCAACATTACGTATAGCAATATATTCACCAGCAAAATGTGGAAGATTACTTCCGGATAATAATTTTCTATTAAAGGTTTGGGCGTTTTGACGTACTGCTCTATGCCGAAGACGACTGCGGTCGGGATCAGGACCAAAAACAGGGTCGAAAAAAAATTACGGGCCGCGATTCTGAAACTGCGGTCAACCGAATGCAGCAGGCTGTACTCACCGACTACCAGTGCGGGTATCGTATATACGAAGAAAACCTGAATAACCACGCCGACAAACTTCAGGGCGTAAAACATTCCCTGGTTAATGCTCTTGTAAACAGCCATTTGTTTATCCGCGATCATCGGGCTTTTATAGATCGTTTTAAACACATACGGGGGAACTTTCTGCACGACGTACAGGATGAGGACCAGGAGCAAGGAATAGGCCAGCAAGGGGAAAATTTTAAAAAGAGCGTCTTTGAAGGCTGATTTCAGGCTCAAAGCGCGGTCGCGCAGCGACTGGCTGGTTAATTTCGCTAAAACCGCGATGAAGTAAATATCGATAAAGATCACCAGGCTCTGTCGCAATATTTTAGCCAGGTAAGGCAAGACCACGAAATTATAGGGATAGTGCAGGTAGGTCTCGCCAAAAAAACGTCTGATAATCGGCGCGAAGACCATTCTCAGCGGCGGTCGGGGGAAAAAGTACAGGCAGGCAAGAAGCGTCAGGTGGATTCCTCCCATAACCAGTATCGGTATCCAGATTTTGGGCGCGGTAAAAAGCGTTTTTATGGAATTAACCCAAAGAACAAAAACACGTCCGAATTTGCTCATAGCCTGTTATCCTTTCATCCTGTTTTTCTTTCCACAATACCATGTTCCATGAAATGTTAGCACAAACAACTCTAACATCATATCATATTTAACCTGAAAATAAAATTGCGGCTGAATCTTGGCTCAAGGCGGGTAACGGTGGTTTGTCGTTTTTTTAAATTTATGTTTAAATAATCATCAACAGGAGCTTTTTTTATGTCCACGATTTCATTGTGTGTCATTGGTAAGAATGAAGCCGAGCGTTTGCCTGAGTTCTGGCCGATGGCTAAATTCGTAGCCGATGAGTTGATCTACGTCGATACCGGTTCGCAGGACAACTCCAGAGAAATATCTCTGCGGCAAGGCGCACGAGTTTTTGATTATCAATGGGCTGACGATTTCGCCGCCGCCCGCAACTTTTCCCTGCGGCAAGCTTCCCGGGAATACATCCTGATACTCGACCCCGACGAACATATCGCTCCCGATGACGCAGCCCGCCTGAAAAAGCTGCCGGAACTATCGCCGGCGCAGGCATTCCACTTTGTCACCCGCAATTATTGTTTAAAAACCGGAGTCGCCGGTTTCCAGCCGGTGGAGAACGACAATACTCACGCCCGGGGAGCGCCCGGCTGGATTCCGTCATACAAAATCCGTTTGTTTAAAAACCATCCCCTAGTCCGGTTTCAGGGCGTTGTCCACGAGACTGTTGATAAATCCATCAAGGCCCTGGGCTTTCAGGTGCAGTCAACGGAACTGCCCATACATCACTACGGGCAGTTGGTGAGCGAAGAAAAAACAAGGGAAAAGATGAGAACCAGGCTGAGATTAGGCGAGAAAAAGGTAAAGAACGAGCCTGACAACGCTCTTGCCCATTATGAAATGGGCGTTGTCTTAAAGGAATTGGAACAACCCGACAAGGCCCTGAAAAGCCTGCGGACCGCCAACCGGCTTGAACCGGAAAACCCTTACATTTTAAACGCTCTGGGTAACCTTTTTCAGTTGAAAAACTGTTTTACCGAAGCGGAGGAATGCTTTTTAAAAGCGATTAAGATTAAAGAAGATTACTTCGACGCTGTTTACAACCTCGGCCTCACTTATTTAGCCGCCAACAATTTCAACCAGGCCAGAAAACACCTGAGAAAAGCTCGCCTCATAAAGCCTGGCTACCAGCCGATTTATTATCAGATTGGCCTGTTGGAAACGGCCATGAGCAACCAGCGTAAGGCCATAGAGAACTTTAACCTGGCGACCAGCCTGGGGTTTGTTTCCTGGGAGCTTTTCTTCCAGTTGGGCGTTTCACATGAGTTGAGCGGGGACTTCGAAAAAGCCATAGACAGTTATCGCTCATCGCTTGGGATTAACCCTAACAACGCCGCCGCCCACTGTAATCTGGGCAGTATTTACTGCAAGCGGGGCGAGTTTGATCTGGCGCTTAAAGAGTATGAACTGGCCGCTCGGATAGACGCCGACCTGCCGATGATAAAAAGCAATCTGGTAACAATAGCGAATTACTTAATTGAGCGGCTGAACCGCGATATGGCGAAGTTCGGACAGGCGGACAGCGCCGCTGTCAGTCAGTTGACGCAGAAAATAGAAAGGAGCAAAAACACGCTCTTAAACCTGAAACAGCTTCTGAAAAAACACTTTACCTGAAACAGGACTGTTTCTTCTGAACAGTTCAGGGTGACTCCCCTGATCTTTTTCGCAATTTTTGAAGATGCTTGCGGGCGAAGGAGAGATATTGGCTTTCCTTGGGCTTGTTTTGAGCTTTCATTAGATAGGTTTGCCAGAGTTTAATCGCCTGGGAAGTACTGATTCTCTCCATTAATTGCGCGTAGTTGGACAAGGCTTCTAAAAAATCAGGGTCCGCCGCCAGCGCTTTCTTGAAGTTTTTCTCCGCTTCCGGATAATTATTCATCTATAAATACACAATTCCCAATCGATTATAAACATCAACATAGCCCGGGAAATATTCCAACGCCTTGTTATAGTAGTTAATCGCCTGTTGATATTTTTTAGCTTTATAAAAAGAATGTCCATATTTATTATATGAAAGTGCCAGAGTGTGGGTGCTCTTCATTCCGGGTATTGGCCAAAAAACCAGCATCGCGGCCATTGCCAGCGCTCCGGCTTTCGGCAACAGTTGTTTTAACCGGTTTTCACAAAAATTTTGCCAGAGAATATCCGAAAAGGCCGCCGCGAAAATGATTAAAAAGGGCAACATGCCTAATCGGTAGCGGGCAAAAATGAAAAAGAGAATGGTCGAGAGGAAATAAACAACCACGAACAAGTAAAGCAGGAATAAAGAGCGCCAGCGCTTAAGGTGAATTAACATACCGGCGAGACCCAGCGGCGCGACCAGCCCAAACCCGGACGGCATGATTTTTAATATTTTACTCAGCGAGCGATAAAAATAGTAATCCTGGTTATCTGAAAGCTCCATCCGGTTCCAGAAAAGTAAAACCTTGCGCAGATATAATTTAACCGCTTGCCCGGGATTTTTCACTAAAAAGTCCAGTCCTCTCTGAAACCAGATGCGCGAAACTTCTGATGGCTTTGGCTCCCGTCCCAGCCATTCGGAGGTTAATTTCAGATAGTCCGCTTCCTCGTATTCCATGTTCGCCCTGATACCTGGCGGACTTTTAAAAGTTCCATCCGCTCTTGGATTGTTGCCGATATAAAAGTTTACCCCGGCGTTGGAGTTAACCAGAACCAGATCTTCGCTGACCACAAAATTATGCAAAGTAATTGGCGAGAGAACCAAAGCGAAACCAGCCGAAAAGATCAGACAATTCCTCAGCCTTTTTTTTCTGTCTCCCAAACAACAAAGGTAAAAATATAAAAACGGAAGAAGTAACAAGACATTGCCCCGAATCGCGGCGGCCAATCCCAAGGTAAAACCGGCGAAAAAGATTTTCCCCCCGCTTGGTTTTTCCTGAAAACTCGCTAAAGACACCAGGAAAACCAGATTGAAGAAAACCCCCAGACTTGTTTTTAATATGAGGCTTTCATAGAAATAGAAAACGCCGCAGAAGATATAAAACAGAGAAGCGAGGCAGGCCGTCCGTTGGTTGAAAAAACCTTTCCCAAGATAAAATATCAGGATTACATTTATACTGCTGAGCACTATCTGAAAAAAGCGGACGATAAACAAGCTGTGGCCGAAGACCGCGTAAACAGCGCCAAGCAGATAGGGATATAAGGGGGCGGCGAAAAACGCCCGTTTGCCGAGGAGTTTCCCCCCGGCGATCCTCATGCCCCAGCGGTCAAAAAAACCCGGGTCCAAGGAGAGTTCGTCAAGAAAGGGGTACTGGTTTATTTCCAGAAGAAAAGCCAGCTTGATGATAAACGCCAGAAAAACCAGGGACAGAAGCGGGAAGTATTTGGAACCCGCCAGTTTTTTAATTTTCAAGAGGATCACCACATGACGATTATAGCAAGTTGTCAAATTAGCGGTCAAACAGGTATTTAATTGAGAGAACAACTAAACTTTACCCGAATGTAAGGAATCCGTGAAGCGGAGGAATCCGGGGACTGGCCGACAGGGGAATGACAAACCGGGACCGGGCGACAAAATACTGACCGGTTACCCCCGAATCAACCTCAACCACAACTCAATCAACATCCGACTCGACGAATTCCGTCTAAAATGGTAAAATACTTTCATTGTCCGGTTCCCACGGATCATCGCGAAAAAATATCAACAATCGCTTGGGCTGTCTAATCACGAGGAGTGTTAACGGATGGATATTTCTCGCGGGGCGTATTTTTTTATTAGTATCAGGAGGAAGGATAAAAGAGAAACATGTCTGATTTAAGCAAATTACTGGTGGAAAAAGCAATGCGTAATAATAACATAGAGGACCATTGGTACAAATAATATGATATCAAGAGAGGCTTGAGAAATGATGATGGCACCGGCGTCAAGGCCATTCTGACTGAAATCTCCGATGTCGTCGGTTATCACAAAGAAGGGCACCGGGTTATCCCCGTTGAAGGCCGGCTGGTCTACCGGGGAATTGAAATCAAGGACCTGGTCGAAGGTTTCAAGAGAGAGGGTCGGCATGGATTTGAAGAGACCGTATACCTGTTGATGTTCGGAGAACTTCCCTGTTCCAAGGAGTTAGAGATGTTTTCCAAGTCTTTGTATGAACAAAGGAGGCTCCCCTCCGGCTTTGTCCAGCACATCATCCTGCCTTTCCCCAGCGCCGATATTATGAACAAGCTGCAATCCAACGTAACAGTGCTTTACCGAAAAGACCCTAACCCTGATGATATTTCAGTGGGTAATGTTATTAAACAGTGCATCAGCCTGATCGCCAAGTTCCCCACCATAATCGCCCGCGCTTACCAGGCTAAGCGATATAACCTGGATGGCAAAAGTTTGTTTATTCATGAACCCAAGGAGGGGCTGACCACCGCGGAAACTTTTCTTTACATGCTTCGGGAAGATCGGAGCTACACTCCCCTGGAAGCGGAGATCCTGGACCTGATGTTGGTTATCCACGCGGACCACAGCGGCGGCAACAATTCGACTTTCACGACTCATTGCGTCACTTCCACCGATACCGACACCTACTCCGCGTTCGCGGCGGCGATTGGCGCGCTGAAAGGACCTAAGCATGGCGGGGCCAACGCGAAAGTTATGGCCATGATGGATGAAATCAAAAAGAACGTCAGGGACTGGGAAAACGATGGCCAGGTAATTGACTATCTAAGTAAAATCGTCCGTAAGGAAAGGGGCGACGGCTCAGGCTTAATCTATGGCATGGGACACGCGGTTTATACCAAGTCGGATCCCCGGGCGGTATTATTAAAAGAAAAAGCCCGGGAATTGGCGTCGGTAAATGGCCGAAGCGCTGAATTTAATCTTTACAACAAGGTCGCCGAGTTAACGCCTGAGGTCTTCAGAAAAGTTAAAGGTCTTGACAAGATCATCGCGCCTAACGTTGATTTCTTCTCCGGCTTTGTCTATGACAACCTGGGCTTCCCCAAAGAGATTTATACCCCCCTGTTCGCCATGTCGAGAGTCGCCGGCTGGTCCGCGCATCGGATCGAGGAACTAATCAGCGGGAAGAAGATAATCAGGCCGGCCTCGATTTATGTCGGGCCGGAAAACAAAAAATATCTCCCCCTAGCCGAGAGACGCAGTTAAGACCTTCCGGACGTTTACCGGGGAAACGCCGTTTTGCCCCTATTTCAAGAACGCGTTGGCCCCGCCGTTAACGTGCTCAAATCAAATCGGGCGCCTAATCTTTTATGATATAATGATTCGTTTTAAATAATTTTCTCTTCCGGAGTTTGATACGTGAAAACACTGATTACCGGCGGCGCGGGGTTTATTGGCTCTCATCTGGCTGAAAAACAGCTGGCGGCCGGCCACGAGGTCTTCATAATTGATGATTTATCCACGGGCAGCCTGGAAAACATTGCCGGGATCGAAAAACACGGGAACCTCCACTTTATCCTGGACACCATCCGCGATGAATCAATAATGGAGAACCTGATTAAACAGGTGGACCAGGTTTTTCACCTGGCCGCGGCGGTGGGGGTCAAGTGGATCATTGATAACCCGCTGCGCTCTATCCAGACCAATGTCCTGGGCTCCGAGATTGTCCTCAGACTGAGCGCTAAATACAAAAAGAAGGTACTGCTGGCGTCAACTTCCGAAATCTACGGCAAGAAAACGGAATCTCCCTTTAGCGAGGAAGACGACCGCTTGCTGGGCTCGACCCATATCTCGCGCTGGAGTTATTCCAACACCAAAGCTCTGGACGAATTCTGGGCGCTGGCCTACCATCGCGAGAAAAAACTGCCGGTAATAATTGTTCGGCTTTTTAACACCTGCGGCCCCCGGCAGACCGGTCAGTACGGAATGGTGATTCCCAGATTTGTCAAGCAGGCCTTGCTGGGTCACCCGATAACCGTTCATGGCGACGGTCAGCAATCCCGCTGTTTCGCTTACGTTGGCGATGTACTGACCGGGATCACCAAGCTGATGGATACGCCGGCGGCGGTGGGCCAGATTTTCAACCTGGGCAACAACCAGTCCATCACCATATTACAGTTGGCCGAAAAAATAAAAAAGATGACCGACTCTTCTTCGCCCATCGAATTCATCCCGTATGAGGAAGCTTACGAACAGGGTTTTGAGGATATGCCGGAACGCACCCCCGATTTGACAAAAATAAAAAATTTGATTGGCTATCAACCACAAGTCGATATCGATGAGCTTTTACATCGTATAATAGAATATTCAGAATCATAGAAAGGAGTTTTAACAAGATGGTAAAAGTCGCAGTTGTCGGATGCGGATATTGGGGCCCCAATATTATCCGCAATTTTTTCCAGATACCAAAATCCGAGTTGGTCGCGATTTGTGACACGGACGAAACCAGGCTTCAGCAACAGGCGGCGATGTATCCTGATTTGCGTACTGAAACCGATATTGACCGGTTGCTGAGCGATCCCGGGATTGAAGCCGTCGCGATCATCACGCCGGCCAACCTTCACTATAAGCTGGGCAAAAAAGCCTTGCTGGCCGGCAAGCATATCCTGGTGGAAAAACCATTGACCCTGAGCAGCGCCGAAGCCCATGAGCTTACTCAACTGGCTCAAGAAAAAGGCCTGTGTTTAATGGTTGGCCATACTTTTGAATATAATTCAGCCGTCTTGAAAATAAAAGAACTCATTGATGACGGCGTGCTGGGCAAGGTTTTTTATATCTATGCCAACCGCGTTAACCTGGGACGCTACCGGGACGACATTAACGCCTTCTGGAATATCGCCCCGCACGACATATCGATTTTACTCCATTTATTGGGTGAAATGCCCAATAAGGTCGTGGCGACCGGCGGCTGCTATATTAAAAAGGGCAACGAGGATGTCGTTTTCGCGTCACTTTCTTTTCCTGATGACGTTACCGCTTATGTTCAGGCAAGCTGGCTTGATCCGAGCAAGGTAAGAAAGATGACTATTGTCGGCAGCCGTAAAATGGTTATTTACGATGACGTGGACAACGAGGGCAAAATCAAGTTATATGACAAGGGAATATTTGTTCCGGAGGAAGAAGAGTTATACGGTGAATACCAATACCGGCTGCACTCCGGGGATATCAATATCCCCAAGATTAACATGAAGGAACCTTTGAGAAGCGAGTGTTCGCACTTCATCGAATGTATTGAAAACGGGCTGACGCCCCGTAGCGACGGCAAGAGCGGCTGGCGCGTGGTCCGGATCCTGGAAGCGGTCGAAGAGTCTTTGAGAAATAACAATAAAGTGGTGGAAATCGAACCTTATGCCGGGTAAAGATTATCGGATCCATCCTAACGTCGTACTGGGCAAGGATGTCGTTATCGGCGACTATGTCATCATCGGCGAACACTCCATCAAGGCCGGGGATAAAATCCCCTCAACGCTGATTGGCGACAAAGCCGTTCTGCGTTCCCATACGGTAATTTATCACGGCAACAAAATCGGCGATCATTTTATGACCGGTCATGGCGTTTTAATACGAGAGTTCAACACGATTGGCGCTCAGGTCAGCATTGGTTCTCACTCGGTGATTGAGCACCACGTAAAAATAGGGAACAGGGCGCGGATTCATTCCAATGTCTTCATCCCGGAGTATTCGGTTTTGGAGGAGGATGTCTGGATCGGCCCGGCCGTCACTTTCACCAACGCTTTTCATCCGCAATGTCCGCAGGTTAAACGTTGCCTTAAGGGGCCGCATCTCAAGCGGGGAGCCAAGATTGGCGCGAACGCGACACTCCTGCCTCATATTACGATAGGCGAAAACAGCCTGATCGGCGCGGGAGCGGTGGTCACGGAAGACGTGCCGGCGAATGTCGTCGCCGCCGGCGTCCCGGCAAGAATCATTAAAGAGATCAAAGAGTTGCGCTGTCCCTTTAACTTTATTGACAACCCATATTGATGCAGGACAATAATTAAGAACCCTCCCCCTTTTAGAGCGTTTTACGAACACAGGCAACGATTTTTTCGCCGCAGGCCAATATTGCAATTTAATGCTTGAACTGCTCGCGCGATGGATATGGAGGGGACGTGTTAGAAAAAAAAGAGGCGCCCCATAACAGGACGCCTCTTTTTTTCGAGAAGTTCTTCAGGCCTCAGATGAGCTGTTTTTCTTAAGACCAAACATGCCCAACAGACCACCGCCAAGCAAGAAAATCGTGGCTGGTTCAGGAATAGCGTTTACATTTCCCACACTAATATTATCCAGCCCCGTTTCTTCGTTGCCACCACCGTATATTTCCGGACCTTCAGTCCAGCGAATCCTATCAATAGAGGCATCGGATATGACGCCAAAAAACACTGGATCGCTTTCATGAGCCCCGGTTTGAAATAATTGCAAAGAAGAACTGGTCGCGTCGCTAAAGAAAATTTCCATCGTGCCCGGCCCGGGAGCGGCGGGGTCCCAGGCTTCTATCGTAAACTGGACTGTATTATACGCTGAGGCCAGGTTAATATCATAGTAAGCGTCCGTCGTTGAGTTGCGGATAACGCTATCATACGCGAATAATATTGGATTGGGCTGCGATACCTGCCAGGCGACAATATTACTCATGTTGGACGTTACCGTCACTCCGGGAAGCAACTCGACGCCATTCAAATTGTCCATATGTGAATAACTGTTAAAATCCTGGGTGTTGAGAACTGTGCCGCCCAGCGCTGCGTTGAAACTTGAGCTGTCGCTGTAAGTGACAAACGAAGCCGCGCTTACCGAGGCCAACGCCAAGCATGAAGATAAGGCGACAATAAAAAGGAAGCGAAAATTTCTTAGCATTTTTGTTTCTCCTGTTCTAAAAACATTTTTTTATAAGTAAAGCCCGACCAAATTAATCCTGAAATTCCTCCTTCCCCTTCGAAGGAAAACCTTTTTCCCTGAATCCTGAACGAAGTTTATGACGACCTTCAAAGAAGGCGGTTTCTTAAGTTTAAATTAAAAATCGTTGGCGGTTGGATGATTTTACCATGTTTTAAGCGAAATGATAATGTTTTAAGCTGAGCCTCAGGGCTATTCGCTTCTTTGATTAATCTATTGAAATATCAAAATTGATAGCGTTTTCCGGTTTACGAAAGGACTTACCGATCAGGCCGTTTGAAGTTTTTTGGGGGGTGCCGAGGGGGCGGTTTTTGCCTGTTTGTCGACGAGCTGTTTTTCAGCGAAGCCTGAAAAAGCCCCGCGCGCTGGTTTTTCGCTTTCTGATTTTTTTGGAATTTTGTTACAATAATCGGGAGAAGGAACTATTCCATATTGTTTCTGGATACATGGCAAAACTTGTGGGAGATCGTTTATAATCACCTAAAGTTAAAATATACCTGCGGCAAAAACCTTACGTAAGCCTGAAAGACGCTTTAACAAAATTTATAACTTGACCGCGCTTTAAAGGAGAGCTTTCACATGGTTTTACAAATTGGAGTAATCGGCGGTCATAAAGCCAGCCCGGCCGAAATTAAAGTGGCTGAGTCCGTAGGGGAAAAGCTCGCTCTCGCCGGCGCGGTGTTGGTGTGCGGCGGCCTAACAGGAGTGATGGAAGCTGCTTGTCGGGGCGCTAAGCGCTCAGGCGGAGTAACCATCGGGATTTTACCCGGCCTGCGGGCGGAGGACGCTAATCAATATGTGGACTACCCCATCGTTACCGGGATTGGCGATGCCAGAAACTCCATTGTCGTCCGTTCCGCCCAGGCCGTTATCGCTGTTGCCGGCTCAACCGGCACGCTCTCGGAAATTGCCTACGCGCTGAAATCAGAGATTCCCGTAATCAGTCTCAACAGCTGGGATATCCCCGGCGTTCACCAGGTCGACAAACCGGCGGCCGCTGTTGAGTTGGCGCTGGAACTGGCCGACGGTAAGGGGTAAGCGCGGTGGAGCTTGGAAGAATTCATTTGATCGTGAAGGGACGGGTGCAGGGTGTCTGCTTCAGGGCCTTCGGTGAAGCGGCCGCCCGGGAACTGGGGCTGACCGGCTGGGTAAGAAACATGCCGGCCGGCGAGGTGGAAATAGTCGCTGAAGGGGATAAGAAAAGTTTGACTGCTTATCTGAGCCAGGTTAAGACCGGCCCGACGATGGCTCGGGTAACCGAGGTGATAGAAAGCTGGAGCCAGGCTACCGGGGAGTTCGAAGATTTTAAAATTATTTATCGGGGTTCGCCTTATACCTAATTTCAGCAAACGCTCTCTGGGCTTGCTTTGTTGCCTGCTTCTCAGCGGTTGCGCTCTTCGAAGCGGCAATCAGCCGGTTTATCTGCTACGGTTGCCGGGAGGAGTTGGCGGCGTTTATCATACCGTGAGCAAAGGCCAGACCCTTTGGCGTATCGCGAAAGCCTACCAGGTAAATATCGATAAAATAGCCCGCTATAACCGTCTTGACGATCAAAGCGACATCAAGGTTGGTCAAAAGTTGTTTATCCCGGGTGCCGCCAAGGTTAGACAGATTGCTCCAGCTTTCAGCCAGAAACGACTGAAAGCTGTCCCCGGCAAAACCAATTCACGGCGAAAAACAGTTCGCAAGCCCTCCTTGTTAAGCTCGCTTCCCCCGCTGCAACGCCTTGGCAAACCTGACAAAATTGATTTTATCTGGCCGGTAAAAGGCAAGATCACCTCCCGCTACGCTTCGCATGGAGGCACCCATTTTGGCATTGACATCGCCGCGCCTAACGGCACTCCGGTTGTCGCCGCGGCCGGCGGTCGGGTATCATACGTGGACTATCAACCTCTTAGTTACGGCAATTTTATCATCATTCAGCATCCCAACAATTATGTGACCGTTTATGCCCATAATAAAAAGAACCTGGTGGCGGTGGGTCAGGAAGTTAGACAGGGGATGACCATCGCCTATGTCGGCTCAACCGGGAATTCGACCGGCAACCATCTTCATTTCGAGGTCAGGTATAAAAGAAAAGCGAAAAACCCGCTCTGGTTTCTTCCCCGCTAGAGTGTAAAGTTTTTAGGGGGGTACGATGTTCCTTCCCTTTTCCACCAACACGGAATTTCCAATTGACATCCTGCTCCTTTGGCTCTATACTGACCAAGTGGGCGTTCTTTGTCTTAATCTAGAGGCGTTCGCCCGGCTCTCAACAACAAAGGGATTAATAATTGCTATACGGGGAGCGGAGTTAGCTTATGAATAGTAGGAGAAATCTTCGGCTCTGGGGAATGTTCCTGGCTTTCCTTTTGCTGATTAACTCGCCGGCTCTGGCCAGGGAAGTCACCGGTCGGGTAACGCTGGTCAGAGGCAGAGCCTATATCTATACCGGCAACAACAAGTCGCCCGACTACCTCAAGGATTCTCTGCGAAAATACCGGCTCTGGAAAAAACTTCGGGTCCGCAATGTCCTCAAAAAGGGCGATGTTCTCCACGTCCCGGCAAGGTCCCGGATGGATATCGTCTTTCACAGCGAAAGACTGAGGCTTGACGGACCAACCCTGTTTCAGATCAAGGATCTTTCCGAAACGCGGGAAAGCAAACGGTTCCTCTTCTTTTTCAGGAAGAAGCAAACCAAAAAAGTTTCCAAGTTCAGGCTCTTTTTTGGCCGGGTGATGGCCAAGGTCAACAAACTGCGCCGCCAGGATATTCATAACCTGGAAACGCCGACCGCCGTCATGGGCGTTTACGGCACCTCTTATCTCGCCCGCTCCACCCCGCAGGGCAAAGGCGACCTCTCGGTCGCTTCCGGGGAAGTGAGAGTCTCCTTCAAAGACGCTCCGGGACGCTCCCATGCTGTCTTCGCCGGCAAGCAATTAGGCCTTTTAGTCAAAAGGGGCGACCAGGTCGAGATAAAATCCCTCCCAGAAAATTTTCAGAAAAAACTTCTTGAGACGATAGAAGAAATAAAGGAAAAACCTGGTCCGCCACTGCCTGAAGAAGGTAAAAAAACTGAGCAGACAGAAGAATCAGGTGAAGAGGTGAAGGAAGAGGGCGTACCGGAAGAAGGGGTAAAGGAAGCCGGGGAAGACCAAAAGGAAAAACTGGAAGACCTGATCCCGGAAGACTTGCCGCCGCTTGAGGAAATTTTTGAGGATGAATTATTCCCTGAAGACAATTCAGGGGGCGCCCTGCCTGACACGGGCAATACTGATGGCACCAAAAGCCCGGAGATAAAACCCGACGGATTTCCTGATGACGCCTTCGGGGCAACCCCCTGGTCGCCCGTAGGGCCGCCGCGCGATCTGCCGCCCAGCGCTACGGAACGAAAGAAGATCAGGGTAAAAATACGTCTCGATTGGACTGACCTTAACTAATCGTCGAGGTCGGGAGGTGAGCATGTTGATTGATAAGAAAAAGCCCGAATCAGCCAACCTGAACGAAGCGTCTGAATATAATCGGCGACTTCGGTGGCGGAATAAAACGATTCCGCTTTTATCCTTGGTAATCTTGTTGATTCTTTCCTTCTCCGCGCTTAATGGTTGCGGGCCGAAAAACAGCGAGCAGGCAGGCGGACATTCGGCGACCAGATACGCTTCAGTTAACATCAACATCAAGCGGCAAATCAAAAAGACGGCCGGGGGCACCACGCTGGTCGCGACTTTGCCGCCGGTCAAAGCGGTCCGGCTTTCAGTGAGCGCGGACGATATTGATAACATCAATAAGGTAATCGATATTCCCCCCGGACAAACAGCCGCGGAGCTTGAGGTGGATGTCCCGGTTGGTTCGGATCGTTTTTTCGAGGTGTTTTTAATTGGTTTTAACAATAAAAACGTCCTTTACGGCAACGCTTACGCTGATTTAACCACCGGTGATTTTTCCACGGTTAACATCTTTGTTTACCAGGTTGGCGGTGGGCCGCCTTCACCGGTGATCACGGCTCCTTTCAACGGTAACAGTGTTCTCACCGGTCAGCCAAGCCACACTTTCGCCGGCACTTGCGACCCGGCCCTGATCGATATCTGGGTTAATTATTTCTCAACCAACGTTCCCAGCCTGGACACGACCTTCTCGCTAACCTCGTTTCCAAATGGAACCTATTTACCCGGGGACACCACCTGGAGCTATGATTACGATTTAGCTCCCGGTTTTAACCAGTTTAATATTTTTGGTATCGGCGCCGACAGCACTTACGTACCGCCGGCCCAGCAAGCCCTTTATTTCGACTCCTCAACCCTCTTGCCGGCGCCGACTATTACCGCGCCCGCGACCACCCCCTTTGTCACGACCGGTTCGCCAATTACGATCAGCGGCACGACCGACCCGGCGACCGGAATATTTGTGGTAAGTTATTTGTCCGATTATGACAGTAGTCTTGACTCAACCTTTGAGCTGCCCGGCTATGTCGCTTCCGACACGACCTGGTCGCTAACCCACCCTCTGACCTCGGGATTGAACAGCTTCTTATTCTATGCTTATCATCCGTCGGGCACCCTGGCGTTGCCGGCGACTCTGGATGTTACCTACACGCCGGCCGGCGACGCAACCGCCCCCGTGATTACCAACCATAACCCGGCGCCCGGCGCGGTTAACGTTCCCCTGGCAACCAGTATTTATTTTGAAATTGACGACGTTGGCTCCAGCGTTAATCTGAACACGCTGAATGTGCTGGTGGACAGTGCTCAAGCCGCCACCGACGGAATCTTTAAGCTTAACGCACTGACGAACAGTCTCCAGGCTATCAGCGACGGAGTCTTCCAAAACGGCTTCAGTGGTCAACTGGTTTCTGATGACGCCGGCGGCTACAACGTCACCATTGTTCCGCCAGCGCCATTCAGCGGCAACCAAATGATCAGCGTGCAGGTTGATGTCTCGGACTACGCGTCAACCCCAAACGCGATGCCGACCGAAACCTATTCCTTCACCACTGTTGATGTGGGCGACACCGCTCCGCCGACCGTTACCAACCTGATTCCGGCGGACGGCGCGATCAACCTTCCCGTTAACGCCAGCGTTTATTTTGAAATCGACGATAACCTGTCAGGAGTGGATTCCACGACCATTAATGTTACGGTTGACAGCGCCGCGGCGATCCTGAACGGTGTGGTTCAGGCCGGTTTCAGCGGAAGCGGAATAGTTAGCGACGGAGCCGGGGGCTTTAATGTTACGGTCTTCAGAGACACGCTGTTTCTTATCGCCCAGACAGTTCCGGTAGCGATTACAGCCAGCGATCTTAGCGGCAACCAGGTAAACGTCAACTATTCTTTTACGATCATCAGTTACGGCACGCAGATGTTAGCGGTCACCAAGCCCGCTCCCGGTGTCTATGGTACCTTTGACTCAACTTTTCTAATCACGGGTATTTGTTCTCCCGACACCTATTCGATAGGCGTGGATTACCTCTCCTCTTCCAGCGACACATCTTTCAACCTGCCCAACTATACCGCGACGGACACAACCTGGTCTTTTCTGGCTTCGCTTGAGCTGGGGGACAATTCCTACCGTTTTACCGGCTATGACAGTAGTTCAGTTGGGGGGGCTTTTGATACGACCATCATCCAGCGCGCAATAGTGGGCACCGGTTATTTGCAAATGCACGCACCTAACCTGGGCAATGATTTCACCACGCCGGTCCCGACTGTCAACTTCTTTGGGGATTGCAGTTCCGATACCGTTGCTATTATAGTTACTCATACCTCGGCCAGCCAGGAGACCACGATGCCGGTTAATACTTTTACCGCCTATGATTCTTCCTGGGGACATTCCGGCATCACGCTGGAGACCGGAGTGAATTATTTTCATTTCGCCGGTTATGACAGCTCGAGCAATGTCGGGGCTTTTGAAGACATAGCGATTACTCTGGATTCAACCTATATCGCGCCGCCGGTAATCACCTCTCCGGGCAGTGGTTTGTCGGTCCGGGTCGCCGCTTCCCCGGTAACCCTGGCTGGCAGTTGTGATTCCACGAATACCGTAGCGATCTTTGTTGAAAAATACTTCCTGGACGCTACCCTGGATACGACCTTTCAGATAACGGCTTATGCGCCTAACAGCGCAACCTGGACTGAAAGCATCAACCTGGCTGGCAGCGGCAACTATCTTGGCGTTTACGGGGTCGCCGCTGACAGCACGAAAAGCGCCCGCGATGTTATCGAAATAATTTTCGACACAACCGTCAATGCGCCGATTATTGTAACACCCTATAATGGCGTTGATTTTTCAACCCACCAACAGACCTGGACAATAGACGGCACCTGCGAACCGGATGTTGAAGCGATCTCTGTCAACGGCGCCCTGATTCCTTTCACGCCTTTTTCCGGTTCCTGGACCTTTGACACCACCCTCCATGAAGGCCCCAACAGTATTTCCCTGCTCGCCAGGGATGATCTGGGCAATGTCAGCCCGCCGACTTCCATGAACATTGATCTCAAGCCCAACCCTTTCTGGGCCTTGGGGTTTGACTCCAGCGTTGAGCTGTGTTGGGACAACCTGACTGATCCGGCCTGGGACGGCGTGCTTATCCTGCGCAAGCTGGGCGATTACCCGGGCGCCGGCCCGGTTAACGGGATTTCCTACAATGCGGGCAGCGTCCTTGGCGACGGCGATGTGGTTTACTATGGTTCCGTGGACAGCACTTATAATGACCTTGGCTTAATCAACCAGGAGTATTATTATTACCAGCTCTATCCTTATGATATCGACAGTAATTACACTTACGGCAACCCGGTAAAGCGGGTCGCGGCTCCCCGCAGTGATATTAAAATAATTACCAACGCCGCTTTTGATCAGCAGAACCCGCGGATCTGGGGTGATAAGGTGGTCTGGGAAGATCATCGCAATAATAGCGGTTTTGATATCGACGTTTATCTGTATAACCTGTCAACCAAAACAGAGCAGAACCTGAGCAATGACATTTCCTGGAATCAGGCTGAACCGGCTATCTGGGGCGACCAGGTTGTTTATTCCGAAAATATGGATGGCCTTTATGACCTGTACCTGTATGATGGCTTTTATGACAGCACCTTCGCGATACCAGCAAATAGTAGTTTCAGCAACATGACGCCGGCAATATACGAGAATAATCTGGTTTACGTTTCAAACAGTAGCGCCTACGACTATCTCTATAAAATGGACCTGTCGGCGCCTCCTTTTGTCTCTGTTGAAGTGGCCAATGATATGCTTGGTTCATATAATCCGACTCTCTGGGAACTTTCGGCGATTTACGAGAGAGGCACAACTAACCAGGATTTATTTATGTCCGATATCAGCGCGTTGTCCGGCGAACTGGCGGTCGCCGCTTCGACGGGCATCCAGAGCAGTCCCGATCTCTGGGAGAACTCTCTGGTCTGGAGCGACAACCGTGACGGTTACTATGATATCTGGTACCGGGATCTCCTTAACACAACAGATACCCGGCTGCAAAACGAGCCTTTAAGCCAGCTTAACCCGGTTATTTTCGGGCCGCTGATCGTCTGGGAGGATTACCGGGACGCTACGAGCAAGGCCGAATTGTACATGACAGACTTGATGGATACCACCGCTTCGGAAAAGAGACTCACTTTTACCGCCACCAAGAATAAGGCCAAGCCCGATATCTGGGGGGAGAAAATAGTCTGGTCCCAGGATGACGGCGCGGCGGCTCCCAACTGGAATATTTACCTCTTTGATCTGGAGCCGACCGGCGAGCATGATTTACCCCAACCGCCTCATAATGTTTATGGCTGGGATATCTGGGGGGATAAGTTGGTTTACTCGGATGATCGAAACGGCAACCCGGACATTTTCCTTTTTGATCTGACAACCAAAACGGAGGTTCCGGTCTGTATTAACAGCTTCACGCAGCTCAATCCCGCGATTTATGAAAACACCGTTGTCTGGGAAGATTACCGGGAGGGCACGGCGGATATTTATTACGCTCACAAGAATGATTTCGCCAATCCCGTTGACAGCGGTCAGCGGGTGAATACGGTGTCCACCGGCGCTCAGGAGCATCCTGACATCTATGGAAGATATGTGGTCTGGCAGGACAGACGCGACAACCCCCAGTACGATATTTATTATTACAATCTTTTTGACAGTACGGAGACGCTGATTCCCGGAATATCCACCACCGATGAATACGACCCCCGCATTTTCAGGAACCGGGTCGTTTGGGTAGACACCCGCAACGGGGATGAGGATATTTACGGCTTCGACCTGGCTGTGGGCGGTGTCAGTTACGCTATTGTCCAGGACACAACCTATAATCAGAGAAAACCTGATGTTTATGGAAACAAATATATTTATGAAGAGGACCGGCTGGCCGGGAAGACCCAGATTGTTGTTTTCGATACCACGGCCGTTGATTTGACCTTTGATACCACGGTTGATCATTTAGCCCCCCGAATTTTTGGCGACCGGGCTGTCTGGCAGGAGGACAACGGAGTTGACAGCGACGTTTATCTCTATGACCTCTTTGAAGGCCGCAAACTTCTTCTGACCGGGCAGAAAGCTGATGAAATAAATCCGGTGATCAACCAGGACAAGGTGTTATACCTGCGACGCGACAGCGCCAGCGGCCTGGGGCGGTTACACATATTTGATCTGTACTAAAAGCTTTTAACGATCAAATGAAAGTTTTAGAGCTTGAACAACTCGCACGATAGATATGTGGGGGATCGGGGGTGGTGTTTTACAAAAAGAGACCCCGAGATTCTTCTTGAAAATTATTTGACTTACAGACAGATTCTAGAGGAGATTTCGTTTGAACAAGAAACTGGTTATTGGTTTTATTGTACTCGTGATGAGTATACCCAGCGGTCTCTGGAGCGAGGTTCAGTTATCGTTCGCTCCGATTCTGTCAGCGACCTACACTTCCGATTCAAATGTTTTCAGCGAAAAGGATGACCCGCAAAAAGCGACCTCGTATGAATTGTTACCCGGCGTTCGCTTAACCGCGACCATCGGAAAGAAGTTGAGAACTTCGCTTTCCGGCCGCTACACCTTATCTCAGTATATTGAGCCGGCCCAGAGCAAGCTGGAGGACGAAGCGGAGAACCGCGGCCTGGAACGGGACAGCGTTGTGCCCTTCCAGTCGTCCACCGTTTCCTGGCTCACGGAATATCTCTTTACTCCCAAATTCAGCTCTGACTTGTCCCTGGTTTACGAAGTGAGCGGGGTTCCAAGCTATGAGTCAGGTTATTTTATTCACTCCGGAGTTTCGCCGGGAATCTGGTATAACCTGACAAGGTTCACTTCGCTCAACTGCGCTTACCAGTTCAACCAATATCTTTATCCCCTCAAGGAAATCCCCGAGGATACCGTGTTGCAGAACGATCAGGAAAGCGGGGGACAGGTTTCCATTAACCAGCGGATATTCAAATCGACCCGTATCGGGATTACCTATCAGAGCAGCGTCAACAACTCGAACGATGACCAATGGGATTATCAAAATAATAACGGTTATCTCAACCTCTGGCAAAGTTTTGGCAAACACGTTTTTTTGCAGGTTACCGGCCATCTGCGCCAGCGTATTTACCGGGATTACGCCGCGATCGACCCTGATGATGCTGATCTGGATGAAAAGCGCCTTGATAATTTCACGGGCGTGTATAATTCTTTTACTTTCCAGGTCAACGACTACCTCAGCTTCAACCTTGGCTACGACTCTTTGAATAATATTTCTAATCACCGGGACGCTAATTACGTGAAGTCCTTTGTCTATGCCGGGATAACCCTGACTCCGGGCAATTACAAAAAATCCTTCTGATCGTCGATAATATGCCAAACAACCCCCTGCCCCCCAAAAAAACAATCAATTAGCTATAACTATTTGTAATAGCATGGTTTTTCAAGGAGGGATTATCAACTTTTAAAGTTTTTAGCGCTTGAACGACGCGCACGGCTCGCCTGGAAAGGGGCGTGGGGAAGAACCTTTTTGGAAAAAAAGGTTTGCCCCACAAAATTTCCGGGGGAAACTCCAAACGGAGTGACGGGTTGACATCAGGCAGGAGGAATGTTAGGTTTCTTGGCAATGAACGTAAAGTTATTAATCAGGGGCATTGCGGGGTTCGCCTTGCTTTTTCTGTTGCTGGTTTCAAGTAATACCGGCCGGGCGGAGTGGCGCCCTTGGGATATCGCGGCCAAGAAAACGACCGCCGTAAAAAAGATGAAAGAGACCAATGTCTTCCGGCTTTTTTTCCAGGACGCGCTACACTTGTTCCAGACCAGGATATCCCACATCGATGGCCCGCGTTGTAATTTCTATCCGACCTGTTCCGAGTATTCCCGGCAATGCCTGGTCCGCTATGGTTTGTTAAAAGGAATCGTCATGACCGCTGGCCGGCTGTTGCGCTGTAATTATTGCGCGGCTTCGCATTACCCGGTGAAAAACGGGAGACTGGTGGATTTGCCCTGACAGGTTTGAGCGAAAGGAAAAACTGCTGCATGTTAAAAACGCGACTACTGACAACGACCTTTCTGTTGGCGTTGCTGCTCCTCGGTCGACCAGCGACCATCAGAGCGGAAAACCAGGATCAGGTCTATGACTTTGCCCTTCATTTAAAACAAAAAGGCGAGTTGTACCGGGCGGTGACGGAATTTGAGCGGTTCCGCTTCCGCTTTCCGGCTGATCCCAGAAGTCAGACCGCACTCTATGAAATAATTGACAGCCTTTTTCAGGCAGAACAGTTCGCGAGGGCGGCTGACGCTTGTGAAACTTATCTCGACCGCTATCCTGAAAGTCAGAAGCGCGGGGAAGTTCTGTTAATTATGGTCAAGAGTTACTTTGAAATGGAAAAGTACGAAGAGGGCGCGGGCGAACTGGAATATTTTTTGGCCGCCCATCCGGATGAGCCGTTGAAGCCGGAGTTTCTCAGGATGATTGGCGTTAGTTACCTGAACAGTAAAAAATGGTCGGCCGCCCAAAAAGTCTTCTCTGAGCTGGCGGCTCTGGAAAACAGCGAGTTGAGCCGGCCGGCGGGTCAGGCGGCCGGCAAACTGGAGAAGGCTTCGAAAATATCCCGCCGCTCGCCGTTTTTCGCCGGTTTGTTATCAGCCGCGCTTCCCGGAGCGGGTCAGCTTTACAGCGGCCGGCCGGGAGACGCTTTCGCCTCCCTTACCGTTAACGGTCTGTTCACCTATTTGGCGGTTGTTTCATTCCAGGAAAAAAAATACGTTGTGGGCGGCCTGATGGCTTTAATGGAGTCCGGCTGGTATTCGGGCAATATTTACAGCGCGGTTAACGCGGCGGAGAACTACAATCAGAAACAGGAAGAGACCTTTATTAAAAGGGTAACGGATTATTTTACTCCCCGTTTCTCCTGGAAAGATCAGGAAAATTATGGTTGCTCGCTGGTCTTCGCTTTTTAGAGCGTATTTCAAGCTTATACAAGGTTTTCGCGATCGGCCAATTTATTTTTTGGAGAGGGGACGTGGGGAAACTCTTTTTTGGCATAAAAAAAGGGTCACACGCATCGCCTCACCCAAGGTTTTAATTCGCTTCAGATTACCGCTCGCACTTCTTTTTCTTCTGATGTTTTTTCCGACCATAAAATTAAGCGCCGGGGATGAACATGCCCGGCTCGGCGATATCTACCTGGAGTCCCGGGAAGTCAGCCTGGCTTTATCGGAATACCTCAAGGCTCTAGCTGATGGAGCCAGCGACGCCGAGCTTTACAATAACCTCGGCTACTGTTACTTTTTAAAAAAGAACTTTGCCCGGGCTGAAGAATATTATTTAAAAGCGATTGAGGCGGACAAGAGTTTCGCTGTCTCCTATAACAACCTGGGAGTGGTTTTCCATCGGCGGAAAAACTTTTCCCAAGCGGCGAAATATTACCAGGCCGCCCTGAAGTTACAACCCGGTTACGCTAAAGCGGCTTATAATCTGGCGGTGGCCTATTACCGTCAGGGCCGCTATTTGAAAGCGGCCCGGCAATACCTGAGGGCCAGGAAAATTAACCGGGTTTATGGTGAAAAGCGTTTCCGGAAAGAACGCCTGCTGAAATCAGTTAAAGAAGAGCTGAAAAAGACCCCGGCAACCAGAATTTACGGCGGGCGCTCAAGCGCCTGGAAAAACAGGGGCGCGGTTATTGACGTCTTGTATCTCTGTGACCGGCGTATGCCGGGATCTGGAGGATTCCCGGCCTACGAGACCAATCAGGGCTTTCCCCGAGAAGGCGGGCGTACGGGTTTTTCGTTTTTTGATTGTTAATGTCCTATTTGGAGTTTGCCTGTTGCCCTGGGGTTCGGTCCTTTTCAGGTATTAAAATCGCGGGATTTCCGCTATAATATAACGATTATTATGGATAAACAAAAAATAAGAAATTTTTCCATTATCGCTCATATCGATCACGGTAAATCCACTCTGGCTGACCGTATCCTGGAGTTTACCGGCGCTATCTCGTCCCGGGAACTGAAAGCCCAGATACTGGACAGCATGGAACTGGAACGGGAGCGGGGGATAACCATCAAGGCCTCCGCCGTGCGGATTGACTACCGGGCTGAAGATGGGGAAGAATACGTTTTCAACCTGATTGACACTCCCGGACATGTCGATTTCTCCTACGAAGTCTCCCGTAGCCTGACCGCCTGTGAAGGCGTGTTGTTAATTATTGACGCGGCCCAGGGGGTTGAAGCCCAGACGCTGGCCAACACTTACCTGGCTTTGGAGCATGATCTGGAGATTATCCCGGTAATTAATAAAATAGATTTACCCAACGCCGATATTCCAAAAGTTACTCATCAACTGGAACACATCCTGGGCGTTTTGCCGGAGGAGATTTTGCTGTGCAGCGCCAAGGACGGGACCGGTATCAAGGATTTGGTCGAAAACATCATCACCAGAATCCCCCCTCCCCCGGGCGACACCGATAACCAGTTGCAGGCGTTGGTGTTTGACTCCGTATACGATACCTATCGGGGAGTCATCGTTTATTTCCGGGTGATGCAGGGCGAGATCAAAAAGGGAATGATTGTCCGCATGATGGGCCGTCAGTCTGACTACGAGGTCCGCGACCTGGGCGTTTTTACGCCGGGACGCATGAACTCGACAGACGCACTGGGGCCGGGTGAAGTGGGCTATTTTGTCGGCAATATCAAGACCATCAGGGACGTGGTGATGGGAGACACGATCACCGTGGCCGGCAACCCCTGTACCAAGCCTTTGGCCGGTTACAAGGAAATCCATCCCATGGTTTTCTGCGGTCTGTACCCGACCGAGAGCAGTGAGTATGAACTGTTGCAGGAAGCTCTTGACAAGCTTAAATTAAACGACGCGTCTTTTCACTACGAACCGGAGAACTCGCCGGCTCTCGGTTTTGGCTACCGTTGCGGTTTCCTGGGCCTGCTTCACATGGAAATTGTCCAGGAACGGCTGGAGCGGGAATTTAACCTGGACCTCGTGACCACGGCTCCCAACGTAATTTATGAAGTGAAAACGACCAAGGGCAAAACTCTCTACGTTGAAAATCCCTCAAACCTGCCGCCCACAACGGAAATTTTGACCATCGCCGAACCGCGGATCCGCCTGACGGTTATCACGCCGGCCCAATTTGTGGGCGCGGTCATGAAGCTGGGCATGGATCGGCGGGGAGACTACAAAGGCATTGAGTATTTGGATGAGACCCAGGCCATGTTGACCTTTGAGATGCCGCTGAATGAAATTGTTCTCGACTTTTATGACCGTTTAAAATCGGTCAGCCGGGGCTATGCCAGTATGGACTATGAACATATCGGCTACCGGGAGGACAAGATGATCAAGGTCGATATTTTAATCAACGGCGAACGGATTGACGCCCTGAGCTTTATCTGCCACCAGGAAAGCGCCGCCAGCCGGGGCCGCAACCTGGGGGCAAGATTGCGCAAGACGATCAACCGGCAGTTGTTTCAAATCGCTATCCAGGCCGCGATCGGGGGTAAAATAATCGCCCGGGAAAGCATCAGCGCCCTTCGGAAAGACGTTACCGCGAAATGCTACGGCGGTGACATTACCCGGAAACGCAAACTCCTGGAAAAGCAGAAGAAAGGCAAGAAACACATGAAACAGGTTGGTAATGTGCGCATCCCCCAGGAAGCTTTTATGGCGGTTTTGAAAACGGATTAATTTCCTGGCGGACTAAAAAAAACTTTTCCCTCATTCAAGATAAATTAAAATCAAAGACGGAATCCTTTTCCCTGTCCTAATATCAAACCATTAAACTCCACTGGAAAGAGCTGTTTTACCCAAACTCGGGCGGGATACATGTAATTTAAAAGGAGGGTTTTCAATGAAGCGGTACAAAATCTTGTTTGCCAGCGTTTTGGCGGTAATGCTGGCTGTTCCATCCCTAAGCTTTAGCGCCTCGCCGTTGGCTTTGCACGATTCCAGGGCCGGTCTGCCCAGAAATCTTGCCGGGCAGCACACCTTGATGGCGACAGTCAGATATTTAAGGACCATGGTTTACAAGGCCGCCAACGCTCATGAGAAACACAGGGAAATCATTGATTTGCTGGGACTGGAGCAGGCTGTGCCCAAATTGGACTTTAGTGATGAGCAAATAGGGAAATTAGTTCAACTGAACCTGGATCATGAAAAAGTGGTAATCCGTAAAAACGCCGCGGCTCTGGAAGCCGCCGCTGAACTGGAAACCTTGTTGGCTTATCCAGGCGCCGATCAAAAAAAATTTCCAACAATATCTATGAGATAATGGGCGCGGTCACGGATATCTACCAGGACTGTGTTACGACTAATCTCGCGGTAAGGGCTTTGCTGACCGAAGAGCAGAGCGACATTGTTGACGAAAATTGCCAGTGCAGCGTTCAGAACGAAAAGCAAAACCATCCTTTCATGGGGTATTTTAAAGGTATGAGAAAAAAGAAAAGCGGCAATAACAATACGATGCCCGGTAAAAGGGGCATGATGATGGGGGATAACTAGGGCGGTTTGGCCGGGGATGGCTCTTGCTGTAGAGCTTCCCAACCCGATAAAGCGCTTGATGACAACAGCGAACGAAGGTGGACTTAATGTTTTCAGAAAAGGTTATAATCTACACGGCCAACACCTGCGCGGATTGTCAGGCCGCCAAGAAATTCCTGACTGATAACAGGGTTGATTTTACGGAAAAACCGGTGGAAAATGAAGTTTTCAAACAAGAGCTTATTGAAAAATATCAAAGACTGGCGACTCCGACCATTGTTATCAACGATCAGGTTTTTCTGGGCTTTTCTGAAAACCGGGCTTCGCTTAAAAAGCTTTTGCGGACGCCTGAAACCAGGACGGTTGACCCGGTCTGTCACATGGAGGTGGACCCGAAGACCGCCGCGGGCGAATACTCCTTTAAAGGTGATACCTATTATTTCTGTAATGTCAAATGCCGGGAAAAGTTTAAAAGCAATCCGGAGAAATACCTGAAAAAGGAAAACACGGAAAAGTTTGCCTCCTCTCAGGAAATTTTCGATCCGGTATGTTTAATGGTGGTCAGTCCTGACACCGCCGCCGGTCAGTACGATTATCAAGGTCTGACCTATTACTTCTGCAATCCCAAATGCCGGGAAAAGTTCAAAGCCAATCCGGAGAAATACCTCAACCCCAAACAGGAAAAGGAGTTCAGCTCTCCCACCAAGATCATCAGCGATAAAATTACCAGGATCACCTTGAATGTTTATGAGATGAGTTGCGCTTCCTGTGTTCAGACGGTTGAAAAAGCTTTATTGAAAACTCCCGGAGTTCTTGAGGCCAAGGTTAATTTTGCCAACGAAAAAGCCTATGTTTCCTACGCGGCTGATTACACGACTCCCGAAAAATTAATTGACGCGGTTATTGGCGTTGGCTACCATGCCGCCCTGCCCGGCCAGGATTCAGAAGCCGAAGATGAAGAAGAAGCTAAATTCATCAGCGCCAGCAAAAAAAGGATGTTCTACGCCTGGCTGTTCACTGTGCCGATAATTTTGTGGATGCTGCCGGAAATGATCTGGGGCGTTGCCTGGCCAAATCATCAGGCGTTTAATATCGGGATGGTCGTTTTGGCTTTTCCGGTGATTTTCATCAGCGGCTGGGCAACTTTGAAGGGAGCGGTTAAAGCGGTAAGCCTGGGTACGGCCAACATGGAAGTGCTGACGGCCCTGGGTACGCTGACGGCCTTTTTTACCGGGCTGTTCTCGATCTTTACCCGAATCGCCAACTTCAGCGGCGTCGCGGCCATGATTATGGCGATCTATTTAACCGGTCGCTATCTGGAAAACCAGGCCCGCGGAAAAACTTCCCAGGCGATCAGGAAACTGATGGAGTTGGGAAGTAAAACAGCTCATGTCCTGGTTGATGGCGTTGAAAAAGAAGTGCCGATTGAAGCGGTTAAAATACACGATGTTATGGTGGTTCGCCCGGGAGAGAAAATACCTACCGACGGCCTGATTCTGGAGGGTGAAAGCTCTATCAATGAATCAATGGTTACCGGTGAATCCCAACTCGTGAAGAAGAAGCCCGGCGACCAGGTCGTCGGCGCCACCATCAATCAACAGGGACTTCTTAAAGTAGAAGCGACCAAAATCGGACCGGACACTTTCTTGTCGCAAGTGGCGAAATTAGTGGAAGAATGCCAGAGTTCCAAGGTGCCGATCCAGGATCTGGCTGATCGGGTCGTCGCCTACTTTGTGCCGGTTATCCTGGTGATCGCGTTGGCGACTTTTTTTGCCTGGATCTGGGCGCCTCAAGTCATGCAGGAACTTCTGGCCGGCGTCGCTTCCTTAGCGCCTTGGATAACTCCCAACTTGCAGGGTATTTCCGCCGCTGTTTTAGCTTCGGTCGCCGTGCTGGTGATCGCCTGTCCCTGCGCTTTAGGATTAGCGACCCCAACAGCTTTAATGGTGGGAAGCGGTAAAGGCGCTTCCGCCGGAGTGCTGATCAGGAGAGGCGAGGCCATTGAAATTCTGAAAGACATCACGACTGTTGTTTTTGATAAAACCGGCACCTTAACCATCGGTAAACCGGTGGTTACTGACCTGAAACTGGTTTCCGGCGTAACGGCTTTTGAGTTGCTGACCTGGGCCGCCAGCCTGGAACAAGGCTCAGAGCATCCCTTGGGTTCTGCGGTTAAAGACGAGGCCCTGCGGCATAATTTAACCCTGGTTCAACCGCAAGGCTTTGAGGCTTTGCCGGGGAAAGGTATTAAGGGAAAAATAAACTACGAAAGTGTTTTTGTCGGCTCCATTTCAGCCGTAAAGGAGTTGGGGTTGAATTTGGCGGAATGGCAGGTCAGCGTCGCCGAGTTGGAATCGGCGGCGAAAACAGTTATTGCCGTGGTGAAAAATGGCCGGCTCGCCGGTTTCCTGGCAATTGCCGATCGTTTGAAGGATGATTCCGTTCCGGCCATCGCCGAGCTGAAAAAGATGGGCATTAATTCCGTCATGCTGACCGGGGATAATATCCGCACCGCCGAGGCGATCGCCGGTCAACTGGGAATCGACCAGGTGGTCGCGGAGGTGTTGCCGGATCAAAAGCTTAACGAAATAAAAAAATTGCAGGATAAACGCGGCCGGGTAGCGATGGTGGGAGACGGCATTAATGACGCGCCGGCGCTTTCCCAGGCTGATGTGGGGCTGGCAATCGGTAGTGGCACTGATATCGCTATCGAAGCGGCTGACATTACACTGGTGCGAGGGAATATCGGCAGCGTGATCAGCGCTATCAAACTTTCCCGGGCCATCTTTGGCAAAATACGCCAGAACCTGTTTTGGGCCTTTTTCTATAATGTGGTCGCGATACCCCTGGCGATTATCGGGCTGCTTCACCCGGTAATCGCTGAAGCAGCCATGGCTTTCAGTTCGATAAATGTAGTAACCAATTCACTGCGGCTACGCTGGATAAATATTCTGCCCCGTTATGAGGTAACGGGAAAAAAGCGGTCATGAAGCAAGGTCAGGTCTGACCGCAAGCGGTCGTTCCTGTAATTTAACCTGATTATCGGAAACAAGAAAAAAGGTGGTGTTATCAGTAAAAAATTTACTCAAACAGGCGGGCAGATGATCGCCGCTGAAAAACACCTGTATCTTTTTCCGCTTGATTATCTGTACTAACGAAACGATGCGCTTTTCATCCAGTTCGCTAAAAACCTCATCCAATAACAAAAGCGGGTAAACGCCGCTCTCTTTTTTCACAATCTCGATCAAGGCCAACTTGATTGAGAGCACAACGCTTTTATGTTGACCGCTTGAGCCAAACTGCCTGATATCATTATCATTAATAACAATTTCCAGATCATCTTTATGAGGCCCGAACAGGGTGTAACCGAGTTTCCTTTCCCGCTGGTAAACACTTGTTAAACGAGCGCGATAAGCGGACTCAGGATCTTTTTCCTTAAGATCGTTGAGCTGACAGCGAAACCCTATTTTAAGTTCTTCAGAGCTCCCGGTTAACCGGCGATAGGCTAACCGGGAGAGAATGTTAAGCGTATCAATAAATTCTCTTCTTTTTTTTATAATATACAAGCCGTGAACAACTAGTTCCTCATCCCAGAGCCTGACCTCCGACTCTCCGGAATGTTTATTTTTCAAAGCCGCGTTCCGTTGCTTCAGCGCGCGATTATATCTCTTAAGATGATAAAAATAGGTTTTAGAAAGAAAAGACAATTCCTGGTCGATAAACTTGCGGCGCAAACTAGCCTCTTCCTCGCTTAATTTCAAATCTTTTCTGCTGTAGCTGATGGTGGGAATTATGCCCCAGGGATACTCGCCTTTTTTCAGAAGCACGCCATTATATTTATGTTTTCTTCCTTCACCGTTCTTAAATGAAACCTCTAAAACATCGGCCAGGTTATTTTTTAGCGAAATTCCCTTCAGATAAAAATAATCGCTGTTAAAATTAACCAAATTGCTTATCCTGGACGTCCTGAACGACTTGGCGCAGGTTAAATAATAAATAGCTTCCAGGAGGTTGGTTTTCCCCTGGGCGTTTTGGCCCAGAAAAAAAACATAGCGGCTTTCAAAGGAGAGTGTTTCTTTATCAAAGTTCCTGAATTTATTAAGGGTTAAACTATTTATCGACAATATTATTTTCCCTGGTCTGACGGGTAAGGTGGTCGTTGCTATTTTAACTTATCAGTTTTAATTTCAGTTTTTAAATTTTATCAGAATCGGGATGAGAAGGGTTGTGAAAGCGCTGTTTTCTTCGTATGATCAGACTTTCATGGGCATGATCACGTACAGATAATTCTCAATTTCACTTTCTGGTCTGACTACCGCGGGATTAAGCGGCTGGGTTATTTCAAAAATAATATTCTCGCTCTTGATACATTTCAGGACGTCCAGGAGATAACGGTAATTATAACCAAGTTTAATAAAATCACCCTGATAATTAATCTTCAGCAGTTCCTTGGCTTCGCCAGCCTCAGGGTTTTTAGCGACAATCTCCATCTCATCATGCTTCAGAATAAACTTTATCGAGCAGGTTTTCTGGTTCGCCAGTAAAGATACCCGCCGGATAACATGAGTCAGTTCATCCCGAGACAAAGTTATTTTCTGGTTGACCTCTTTAGGAATAACTCTATCGTAATCAGGAAAAGGACCTTCTATTAACCTGGAAACAATTATCGTGGAACCAACCTTGAAAATAACCTGGGTTTCTTCAACCATCAATCGAACAGAAGACTTTTCCTCGACGGATAGAATTTTGCTCAGTTCATTCAAGGCTTTGATGGGAATGATAATACTGATATCATCCGAGGAGACTTTTTCCAACGTTGTGCCGGCCACGGCCAAACGATGACCATCGGTAGCGACTAAGGTCAAACTCCCGGCGGTAGCGTTAAGAAGAACTCCGTTAAGAGTATACCGGCTTTCTTCCTTACTTACGGCAAAGATGGTTTTCTTTATAATGTCAGTTAAAATTTCCGACGATATCTCAAAAGACTCCGCCTCGGAAAACTCCGGAAACAGGGGGAACTCCTCTTTTCTAATGCCATTCAAACAAAACTGGGCGTTTTGGCAGGAGATAATAACATTGTTGTTATCATCCAGAACTATTTGCAGTTCCGCTTCCGGCAGTTCCCTGATAATATCGCTGAGTTTACGGGCGGAAACAGTGATCGCGCCAATTTCTTTTACCACATCAGGCAAAACTGTTTTAATGCCGACTTCCAAGTCAGTGCCAACCAGTTCCAGACCACTGGCCCGGCCATCCAGCAGAATATTGGAAAGTATCGGCAGGGTATCTTTATTGGTTACCCCCAAAACATCATTGATAGCTTTGAGAATTAACGATCTCTGGCAGACAATTTTCATCTAGGCTCTCCTCAAACTATAACAAAATAAACTTATTTTAAGTTAATTAGATAGTAGCAGTAACAGTTATGCCTGTTGATAACTGGATAAACCATCTAAATACGCAACATAATTGAAAAAATAACGTTGGTAAAGCTTGGGATAACTTGTTTGGGTTATCCACACTATCCCCGGAAAAAAATAAAAACCGGAAAACGCTGTTTTTATCCCCAGCTTTTAAACATCATTTTAACATGATACTATTTTTTATGTCATTGATAATTTTTATAAAATCCTCTTCTTTTTCCAGTTTCTTCTTTATCTTGGCGCAGGCGTGTAAAACAGTGCTGTGATCGCGACCGCCGAAATTCTCGCCAATTTCTGGAAGAGACATATCGGTTAACTGCCGGGCCAGATACATGGCTATTTGCCTGGGAAAAGCGATAGACTGGTTTCTCTTTTTGGTCTTCATTTCCCGAACCGAGAGATTAAAAAACTTACTTACTTTTTCCTGGATAAGGTTGATGGTCGGCTTTTGCTCGGTGCGCGGCAAGACATCCTTGAGAATTTCTTTAGCCAGAGCGACGCTTACCTCGCGATTGGTCAGGGAAGCGAAAGCGACGATTCTGATTAACGATCCCTCCAGTTCCCTGATGTTGCTCGTTATGTTGTTGGCGATGAAATAAATAACATCGTCGGGAATGCTTAATTTTTCCAATTCTGATTTTTTGTGAAGAATGGCGATTCTGGTTTCCAGGTCAGGAGCCTGAATATCGGTTATCAATCCCCATTCAAACCGCGATCTTAGCCTTTCCTCAAGCTTGTCCATATCTTTTGGTGGCCGGTCAGATGAGATAACAATCTGTTGCTGCGCGTTATATAAAGCGTTGAAGGTATGAAAAAATTCTTCCTGGGTTCTTTCCTTGCCGGCCAGAAACTGGATATCGTCTATTAACAGCACATCGACGTTGCGATATTTGTTTTTAAAGGAAAGATCGTCAGCGTAGCGTATTGAATTAATAAAATCAGTCGTGAATTTTTCTATGGAAAGATAGTAAAGTTTGCAGTTATTATGTTTTTTGAGAATATTGTTGCCGATTGCCTGTAAAAGATGGGTCTTGCCTAATCCCACACCGCCGTAGATAAATAAGGGGTTGTAGGAGTTGGCCGGCGATTCGGCGACACTCATGGCGGCAGCGTGAGCGAAGCGGTTGGAACTGCCGACCACAAACTGATCAAAGGTATACCGGGGCGAAAGCATGAAATCATCAGATTTTGATTCGTAATTAGCCGTCCAGTCCAGTTGTTTACCGTCAGGTTTCTCAACATCCTTTAAGGGAGTAAAAACAATTTTTATCTTGTTTTGGGAGATATTCTCTATTATGTCGGTAATTTGATCGTAGTAACGCTCGGTAAGCCATTGGGAAAAACGTTCATTGGGAACGGAAACCACCAAGGTTTTACTGCTTTCAGAATAAGAATAGAAGGTGGTAGGCTGAATCCAGGTTTCATAAATATGTTCGTTGATTTGTCCCCGTAGTTTGTCTTTGGTCAAAGTCCATATCTGGTCGTTCATTCAAAACATCCTTTAACAAGTTACCCACAGACTTATCCACAGTTGTGGATAAAGCCAGCCGGTTGAATCAGTTTGTCTAATATGGTATCTAAAAGAGTTTAAAAATCTTCGTAAATGCCCGATAAGATTAACAAAAGGAAATAGTTGGACTTTCAGAAACACCTCCGACTACTTTTTCCAACTGGTTCATACTAGCATTTAAATATTAGAAAAATCAAGGGCAAAATTTTGGAGTTCCCCCCGGAAATTTTGTGGGGCAAACCTCTTGTCTGAAAAGGTTTCTTCCCCGCGCTCCTTTCCAGGCGAGCCGTGCGCGTCGTTCAAGCGCTAAAAACTTTAAAAGTTGATAATCCCTGTATTTACCGC
>JAJRWM010000099.1 GCA_024276815.1 bacterium | reverse complement strand
TTCCGGGGTGAACTCAACTGTTTTATAATCCACCAGGCTCCAGTCCGGCCGGTCGGGATGACATTTCAAACAGTCGCTGTTCCCGGCCTCGGCACCATGAGGATGGTTTACCTCAAGTTGGACCTTTTGCGCCTTGCCGGAACTCTTTCCCGCACTGTTGCGGGCGGATTTTCGCCGGATTTTTTCGGTCCGGCCAAACAGTAAGGAAGCGGTTAATCCCCCCCGGGGATTCTCTTCCGCGGCGGCCGAGGCTTTCGCCAGGGGAACCACGTATTCCTCGCCGGCGCTAACCGTCAAGGTCTTGCCCCGGTCTTTTATCTTAACCTGCCCGGTCAAAACTTTCATTTTCAGCTCTCGCTTCTTGGCGACTTCCTCGAAATAACCCGCTACCTCGTCGTAATCAATTTTAACTTCCGTGTGAGGGGAGACTGTCAGGTCGATATCCTGCCCCAGCAAAAAATCCGCGGTGCTGTAGGCGTCGGTCTGAACAGAAGAATTAATGGGAATCAGCATCCCGTCGCGTAGCTTTTGCCGTCTTTTATTGGGGCCGGAATAGGTTATGTCACCATTTACTTTAACTACCTGCACATCGGCCAGTGATTTCCGTTTCTCAAGCAGGATCATATTCCGCTTCGGATTTGAGCCGATATCCAGGTCCTGGATATAATCATTGCGGATATTGTACAGAGCCATCTTGGTGTCGTCGCCAATTTTTGTGAAAACAATTTTATCGCTGTTTCTGGACCAGACCGGCCGGTCGACGCCTTCCTGCAGCTTGTAGACATTGCCCTTGATGTCCTTGACGGTATATAAATTATTGTCCCCGCTGAACACCAGGCTTTTTCCGTCGGGAGACCAGCTTAACCCGAAACACTTCTGGTATGGCCTGGTGAGCCGGAATAACCGGTAAATATTCAGATCAACCAGAAAAACCGTTTCTTCTCCGGCCTTGTTCCTGGAAACATAGGCCAGCTTTTTGGCAAACGGGGTAAAGGCGGCTTGCCTGATTTCAATATGTTGGGGGAATTGGTAGAGGGTATCCTTGTAAGCGTCCAGCGAAACCTTGATAAGATAATAGAACTCGTTCCTTTTGGCCACCAGGAGAATATTATCGCTGTTGTTTGCCCAAAAAAAGTCTGTTACCCGGTCAATAATCAGCAGGGTCTCAGTTTCTTCTCCCAGTTTATCCATAACAGAGATTGCTTCTTTGCCGGATTCAAGTTTATCAATATAGGCTATCAACTCGCCGTTGGGCGACCATTTGGGACGGTCGCCTTCTCCCCTGGTCAGGATGGTTTTACCCCTGCCAGCCAACTTCGTCAGCCGCAAACGGTTATTATAACTGTAAACAATGGTCCGACCCCGGGGCGAGATATCGAAAGAACCGCCTTTGGCGACGATGGTATCCGGTTTATTGCCGCCGGCGAAGACGACGTGTTTGATCCGGGGCGGGTCGGACATCTCCAGGTAGTATAGCTGGTTAATGACGTCCCGCTCCTCCTGGAAAAAAGTCCCGGTATTAGCGTGGTTGTTTCTCCCCGGGTGGTTGACCGCCCGGAGCTGAACCGCGCCTAAAATGAAAATTCCCCCAAGAATCCCGGTAAAAATCCGCTTTATTTTCGGCATGGCTTAGACCTTGAAAAAATCAACTGAATCCTTCATCTCTTTGACCAGTTTATTAAGTTTCTCTGTTAACTCTTTAGATTATTTGGAATCGGAATTGTTCAGGCTGTTATCCAGTTTCTCGGCGACCGCGGAGATAGCCGCTGTTTCCCGCTTGATGTCAACAATCTTTTGGTTCAGCTTCCTGGTCATCTAAGTCAGGGAGTTCCCCAGTTCGACCATCTCGTCTTTGTTGCGGAGCTTTATTTCATCCGTCAGGTCGCCCTGGCTGATTCGCTGAGCCGTTTTTTCAAAACGGTATAACGGGCCGGCGAGCCGATGACTGTAGCGAATGAACAAGACAATACCCAGTACGCTGACGATGAAAACCGCCGCCACAGTCGTAATGATAACGTTGGGCAGCAACATCTCGAACGTATTACGCATCTGGGCCCGGTAATGGCCGTAGGCCATGTTGGCGGAAATGCTTTTGTTCGATAAGAGGTACAACAGGCCGGCGGAAATAATCAGGCCGACGGTTAATAAAATGACAAATCTGAGGACAAATTTTGTCTGGAAAGATTTATTGATAAAATAATTGCCCCGACGCTCGGAATTCTTTTCCATCAAGATAACCTCCTGCGTATGCCTGCTTTAACTGACCAGCGCGCGAAAGACATACATAATTCATTATAAATTATACAATAACAATTCTGCATAGTTTCATTTATTTTTATGGCAAAAAGGAAATTTTGTCAACCAGTAACACCACCCGTTTTTCACTAAAAACAAAACGACCGACATCATTATTGTATAATAAGTCATCGGCTTTAAGTATATATTAAGTTAAGCGGGGTAAGATGTTTGCGGGGGAAAACGCTGAAAAGGATCAAAAACCTGGCTGACAACCTTCTCTATTTTCTCTATCCGCCGGTCTGTTTGAATTGCGGGTAACTGTTTGATGACAACTATGATAATTTGCATTTTTGTAAAGCGTGCCGGGAAAACCTGCCGCTCTTAAGCTATCCCCGCTGTCCCCGGTGTCTCTCCCGGGTGGATCCTGAACTGACAAGCTTTTGCTCAATCTGCCAAAACAGGCGTTTTGTTTTTGAACAGTTGTTCGCTTGTTTTGAATTTTACGGGGTTACCAGGTTAGCGCTCAATGCCCTGAAGTTTAAAGGCGTTCGGCCGCTGGCTCGCTTTTTAAGCCAGGCTGTTCTTAAGAACTTGCCCGGCGATTTCAACCCGGAGATATATGATCTTTTGCTCCCGGTACCGCTGCCCGGGCTTCGCCGGCTAAACCGGGGCTTTAACCAGGCGGAGGAAATCGCCGGCTGCCTGGCGGGAGAATGGAACATACCTATGAATACCAACGCTCTGAAAAGGAAAAAATCAACCGCTCCTATGAGCGGCGCTGTCACCTATCAGGCCCGGCAAAAACTTATCAAGGGTTGCTTTTCGGTCCCCGACCCAGCGCTCATAAAGAATAAGCGGGTGTTAGTGTTTGACGATATCGCCACCACCCGTTTTACCGTCAACGAGTGCGCGACCACCCTGATGCGGGCCGGCGCGAAGGAAGTGGACGCTTTCGTTGTTGCCGTCAGCGCGCTGTATTAAAGGTGAACTTCTATAACTAATTGTCAAATAAATAATCATTGACAAAGAGAAGGGATATTGCTTATTATGATTTCATCACAGTGTTGGAGCTTTTGGAGATTCATATGACACTTCTCCGAAGATGGCTTAAAGCAGTCAGAGCGCCTTTTTTCACCGCGACCATCGTGCCGGTTTGCCTGGGTGCCGCTATCGCCGGACGCTACGGTAACTTTTCTGTTTCCTTGTTTCTCTGGACCCTGGCGGGGGTTGTTTTTCTCCACGCCGGCACCAACATGATGAATGATTACTATGACCATCTTTCAGCCAATGACGAGGTTAACGAGCATTTTAATCCTTTCAGCGGCGGCAGCCGGGTGATCCAGGAAAAACTGCTTAAGCCGGAAGAAGTTTTCTGGGGAGCCTGCGCTTTTTTTATCCTGGGCAGTATTTGCGGTATTTATCTTAATGGTAAAGTACCCGGGAATGTTATATTATATCTGGGTTTGTTCGGCTTGCTATCCGGGGTGTTTTATACGGCCAAGCCGTTCCAGGTCGGATATCGGGGCTGGGGATAACTGATTGTCGGGCTTAACTTCGGCCCTCTAGTGGTTTTGGGAGCCTATTATGTCCAGGGCGGCTCCTTGGTTCACCTGGGCGAGGTCCTGGCCGCCAGTTTGCCGGTTGCGTTATTGATAACGGCTATCCTTTATATCAACGAATTTCCTGATTATGAGGCTGATAAACAGGTTGACAAGGTAACTGTCGTTGTCTTGCTGGGACGTGAGAAAGCGATTATGTTATATTATGTTTTGATGGTTCTCACATATTTATCGGTAATCATTTTGGCGTTGTTTACCGCGGCTCCTTATTTTGTTCTCGCCGCCTTGGCGACTATCCCTTTATCTTTTAAAGCTGTCCAGGCGGCCAAAGGTAATTTCAACAATCCGGCGGCGCTTTTACCGGTCTCCGCTTCCACTGTTGGAGTTCATTTGATAACCGGCCTGTTGCTTGCCGGCGGTTATCTCGCCGCTACTGTTTCGAAAATATATTTTGGTTAGTTTATCAATCATTTCAGGAGGAAAACCATGGCTCCAAAAGTAGCGATTAACGGTTTTGGCCGTATTGGCCGCAACATCATGAAAGCCAATCACGAAAAGCAGGCTTTTGAAATAGTCGCGGTCAACGATCTGACCAGCGCGAAAACCCTGGCTCATCTTTTAAAGTACGACTCCATCCAGGGAACCTGGCCGGCTGATGTCAGTTCGGACGAGAACAGTCTGATTGTTGACGGGAAAAAGGTACAGGTGCTGGCGGAAAGGAGCCCGGCGGATCTGCCCTGGAAAGAACTGGGGGTTGACGTGGTCATCGAAGCGACCGGCCTTTTCCGCAAACGGGCGCAAGCCGCCTTACACCTGGAAGCTGGCGCGAAAAAAGTGATTATTTCAGCGCCGGCCACCGAACCTGATATCACCATCGTCTTAGGCGTTAACGAAAAATCCTATCAACCGGAAAACCACCATATCATCAGCAACGCTTCCTGTACGACGAACTGCCTGGCGCCGGTGGTCAGGGTTATCCAGGATAAATTTGGCATCGAAAAAAGTCTCATGACGACTATCCATTCATATACCAACGATCAGCGGATACTGGACCTGCCTCACAGCGATTTGAGAAGGGCCCGGGCCGCCGCTCTGTCAATGATCCCGACGACAACCGGGGCCGCCAAGGCCGTCACTATCGTACTGCCTGAATTAAAAGGCAAGATTGATGGTATGGCGATCAGGATACCGACCCCCAATGTCTCACTGGTCGATTTTGTCGCCAGCGTTAACAAGGAAACATCCGCCCGGGAAGTCAACCAGGCCCTGAAAGAAGCGGCTGAAGGGCAACTGGCCGGCATCCTGCAATACAACGAGGAGCCTTTGGTCTCTATTGACTACCGCAACAATCCCAACTCTTCCATTGTTGACGGACTGAGCACCATGGTCAACGGCGGCAGCCTGGTTAAAATCCTGGCCTGGTACGATAATTAATGGGGCTATTCCTGCCGGGTTGTTGACCTGGTTAAATACATTACAAATTGATTTAGGAGCCACTTGTGGATAAACTCAGTGTTTTAAATTTATCGGTCAGGGGGAAGCGTGTTCTGGTGCGCGCTGATTTTAACGTTCCCATGAACGAAGCCGGCGAAGTAACCGACCGCTTGAGGATTAATGAATCATTGCCGACCATTAAATTCCTTACCACCCATGGCGCGAAAACCATCCTGATCTCTCACCTGGGACGTCCCAAGGGGCGAGTCGTTGAGAGTTTGCGCTTAACTCCCATCCAGAAAATCCTGGAAAAAAAACTGAAAATGCCTATTAAAAAAATGGACGACTGTATCGGACCGCAAGTTACGGCCGCGGTCAATAGTCTCCAGAACGCCGAAGTCTTATTGCTGGAAAATGTCCGCTTCCATCCTGAGGAGGAAGCGAATGACGAGGAGTTCGCCAAAAAACTGGCGGCGCTCGCTGATTACTATGTCAATGACGCTTTCGGTACCGCTCATCGCCCGCACGCCTCAACCTGCGCGGTCGCCAAATACACGGAAAAAGCGGCTGCCGGTCTGTTGCTGGAAAAAGAGATCAATTTTCTTAACCAGGCTACCAGGCATCCCAAGCATCCCTTTGTCACCCTGCTCGGCGGCGCCAAGGTCAGCGACAAGATCGGTGTTATCCGTCACTTGATTGATAAAGTGGATACCTTTATTGTGGGCGGCGCGATGGCTTATACCTTTCTGAAAGCGTCCGGGCATGATATTGGCGATTCCAAGGTGGAAGAGGACAAACTGGACCTGGCCAACGAATTGTTGCGGGAAATTGAGAAACAGGGTGTTCGGGTATTGTTGCCGGTGGATCATGTTATCGCTCAGGAAGTGAAAGAAGGGGCGCCAACCAGGATTACCGAGGGCGTTGACATTCCGAACGGCTGGAAGGGTTTGGATGTTGGTCCCAAAACGATCAAACTGTTTGAGGGCTCAATTAAAGGAGCCGCGCTGGTCCTGTGGAATGGGCCGATGGGCGTTTTTGAACTGCCGGAGTACCGTAAAGGCACGTTTGAGATTGTCCGCTTCCTGGCCAGCACCCAGGCGGTCACCATTATTGGCGGCGGAGACTCCGCCTCGGCGATCCACATGTCCGGCGTCGCCCACAAAATAAGCCATATTTCAACCGGCGGCGGAGCGTCTCTGGAATTCCTGGAAGGCCGGGAGCTTCCCGGCGTCGCCGCGCTCAACGATAAGTAAATAAGGAAGGAAATTATGCGCAGACCAATTATCGCAGGTAACTGGAAAATGAATAACGCTCTTGCCGCGGCTCGTGATTTAGTGCGGGGACTTCTTGAGCAAGCTGATGATATTTCAGAAGTGGACAAGGTTATCGCGCCGCCCTTTACGGCTTTGCTCTCCATCAAGGAGATACTCCGAGGCTCCAGCATAAAACTGGCCGCTCAGAACATTCATTATGAGGAAAAGGGCGCTTTTACCGGTGAGATCGCTCCCGCCATGCTGGAAGAGATCGGTTGCGATTACGTGATAATTGGTCATTCCGAAAGACGCGCCTACTATAACGAGACCAATGAAACTGTAAACAAAAAAATCTTCTCCGCCCTGAAGCACGGAATTATTCCCATTGTTTGCGTTGGCGAAACGGAAAATGAATGGGAAAGGGGGGTGACCAGGGAAGTCATCACCAACCAGGTCGCCGGTTGTTTCGCCGATTTGTCAAAAGAAGAGGTGGCAAAGATGATTATCGCTTATGAACCCATCTGGGCTATCGGCACCGGCAAAACGGCGACGCCGGAACAGGCCCAGGAGGTCCATACCCAGATCAGGGAACTGATCGCCCGGGGATTTGGTTCCGAGGCGGCGTCCTTGGTAAGGATCCAGTATGGCGGCAGCGTGAAGCCTGAAAACACGGCCGCTCTGCTCAGCCAGCCTGATATTGACGGCGCCCTGGTGGGCGGCGCCAGCCTCCAAATTGATTCCTTCGTTGAAATCATCAGGGAAACCGCCCGGCTGACAGTCTGAGGAGCGTAGCCCCGGCGGCATGTGTCTTTATGGACGAGCGCCGTGACCGTTTACTCCGCTTTATGTTTGACCGCTTGATAAACAAAAGCCGGGGGCAGGTTGGGCCAGACTACGGGCGAGGTTGACAGGTGGTGGAAACGCTGGTTCAGTCTCTTGCGGAAACGGCG
>JAJRWM010000098.1 GCA_024276815.1 bacterium | reverse complement strand
CGGAGCTGATTCTCGGTCGGCTGTTTCCTGTTAGTTGTACGATATAAATACAAGGCCGCCAACAGGTAGATAACCGGGAAAAGGTTGATTAGATGACGCATTTTAACATAGGGTGCGAATACGGCAATAGCGAAATTGAAAAATAAATAGAGCCAGAAAAAATGATAAAAACGCCGCTTTTTGATGCCGGCTATCAGTTCCAGAACAGCAAGAATTAAAAAAACATGGGTTTCTGTCAAGACCAGCTTCAGGCGCAGGAATAAGGCGTTGAAATAATGATGCGCCAGGGATGAAATATTGGCCGCGTTATTCAGCCCCCCGGCTGATTGTACCAACCCGCCATATTCTGAACTCTTTGGACTAAAGGCGGCGGAAAACCGGCCCACATAATAAAAAGGATCGCCAAAAATCAGGTAATTACGTAGCAACCAGGGAAGGGTTATCAAGCCCACCGCTAATAAAAACAGGCCCGCTTTTTTAACGCAACTTAAAAGCTTATGTAAGGCGATGTGGGAGCACCTTTTTTTATTCCAAAAAAGAGTTCCCCCACGCCCCCTCCAAAAAATATAAATTGGCCTGCGGCAAAAACCCTTCATATGCTTGAAATACGCTCTAATGTTTTTGTAACGACTTTTCGCTAAAAAGGGTTCTCTCGCAACGTATATTATAAATATCAGCGTCGCGGTGATATTAGCCAGACCATTAGTGCGGGTTAAAAAACTCAGCCCGCAAAAAAGCCCGGTCAGGAAAAGAAACTGGTCGGCGCCGCTTTCAAACCAACGGTATAGATAATAGATCATAAATAAAGACAGCAGACAAAACAGCGGCTCGCTCATGCCTAAAACCTACATTTGAACCAGTTCGGGCGATAAAACGACCAAAACCGCCGCCAGTAAACCGGTCAAATCGTCCGCCAGATTTTTACCCAGCCAAAAGACCGGTAAAGCGCAGAAAACGCCAACCACGCTGGTCAGAATAAAGTTGACATAAATACTTTTACCAAAAAGAAAATGACCGGCCGCCAGGAATACCGGATGCAGCGGGGGGAAAGATCTCTGGTGATGGAAGATGGGCAGATCGTCATAATAATCAAACTTGACGTTAATTTTGAAGGGCTGACTGGTGAATACTGACTGAGCGATTAACTCATAGGAATAATTATCGCCAACAGATTCGATAAATTTGTAATTTATTTTATAGAGATAGAGCGATAACGCGCCAATAAAGACTAGCGCTAACAGTCCATAACAGGGATATCTCCAGCTAAACTTGTCCATAACAGTTATTCTGTCTTCATTTTTAAAACCAAAGCGAGTTTCTTCCCCACCTCGAACTTTTGTTCAATCTCACATTCGGTCGGGATCATGCTGAGCTGTTCAGCGTTAAGGGCGATTACATATTCCACCTGATACTCACTCGCTATTTCAAGCAGGCCGGGTTGCTCGCCGTTGTCGGGCAAGCTCACCATGGGACGCCTGGCATAATAAAAAATGGGGGAAACGGGCTTAGCCATAATTACCGTCCCGGCCGCCGTAGTTCGCCTGAGCCAGTTGCCGATTACCGGGTATAACCGGCTTTTGGCGTCAGCTTCAGGCTGCTCGCGATAACCGCGATAACCGAAAAAAACAATGCCAAAAACTGACAAAGCCAAAAAAGCCTGCCGCCAGAAATTATCCCGGAAATAATCCTGCAAGGAACTGTAACGCCTGAACTGGTAAAACTTGGCCAGTGATAATATCCCCAAAATATTGACGGCCGGCAGCCAGTTAACAAAATGGACGGCGTTACCGCTGAAATTTCCCCAAGCGATCAATAACGAGCCAAAAATATAGACCAGCATGGTTTGCGTCGCCGGTTCCTGATAGTAACCGTTAATTAAACCATAAACAAGCAACAGGCTCATTATTCCCGTTTCGTGATAAACGTTAGCAAGAACGTGGGACAGGATTTCACTCCAGGAACCGGCGAAGAAGCCGCCGGAGAAAAGACCGGGAAGCAATAATGGTTTGCCGAACAGCAGAAAATTTCTTGCTAACCACGGTGAGACGATCAGGATGGTTGCGACGGAAAAGAGGGCCAAATCAATCAGCCGTTCTTTGCTTTTCGCCGGCTCAGATTTCTTTTTCAGAATCACCAAAACACCAACCGCGGCCAGCAGTATCCCGGTGTAATCGGTTAAAAAGGCCAGCCCGGCAAAGACACCGGCAGAAATCATTTTATCCGCCGCCGGCTTTTTAATAAAAGCAAGCAGCCAGTATAACGCCCACAAGGACAGGAAAGTAAACAGCGGAGCGTTTAATCCCCCAATCGAGGTAATGCGTAACGCAGGCATCATTAAAGTAACCAGCGCGCTTAACAAACCAACCTGTTTGCTCCAGAGAAGTTTACCGATAAAAAAAACCGGCAACGCGCACAAGACGCCGAGCAAAGAAGTAAAATAGAAGTTCACCGGCATTCCCCGGCCAAATAAAATATGCGCTAACGCTAACAGAACAGGATACAGGGGCGGAAGTTTTTGCTGTTGATAATTCAGGCCCGGCGGCGCCGAGGGATTAAAATCAACATTAAGTTTAAAGGGGTGTGAGCTGAAAACAGATTCGGCCAGCAACTCATAGGTATAATTATCGCCCGCGGATTCGACGTAATCGCCGTTAATCCGGCTGAAATAAAAAAAAGTGAATATCAGGATTAGCAGGAACAAACAGAATTCATGGCTAGATGTTTTAAACAATCCTGATTTCATAATCAAGGCCTTCTTCAGGAAAGGCTAAAATGAGCCTTAAAATACGCGATAGTATTCTCCAGGCCGGTGGTTAACGATGTCTTGGTCTGGTAATCCAGTAATTTCAGGGCTTTAGCGTTATCACCAAAGTGCCGCATGATTTCCTGATCACGATAGGGAAAGGCGCCGCGCAAAATTTTAACCGGATTACCCATCAGGCCGGTGATTTCACGAACAACCTCATAAACCGTTTTACGCTCAGCGCCGCAGAGATTGATAATTTCACCAACGACGTCCGGCGCGACCGCGGCCCCGATGATTCCCTCGACGATATCGTCAACATAATTGTATTCCCGAACCTGTTCGCCCGGCGTCATTTTAAAGTCCTCGCCCTTCAAGCAGGAAATTATCGCCTGTGAAATCAACATGTGTAATCCCTGCCGGGGCCCATAGACCATAAAAGGAATCAACATCACTGTTGGTATTGTATGATTATTGTAAGCATAACGCGCAAATAGCAACGAAGCTTCCTTGGTAAGCGCATAGGGGGAATTAGGATCGGGGAACATGTTCTCATGGCAGGGAGAATCATTGTGGCCATAGATATCAGACGTTCCCAAGACAATAAAACGGGTCACCGGAATCTCGGAAAGGATCTGGATAAAGTTGGCGATCGGAAGTAAATTGCTGTTAATCATTTGCGGCAGTATTTCCAGGTTCCGGATCCGGTTGGTGTTGGCGGCCAGGTGAAATATATATTGCGGTTTAACCTGTTTGACGATATTCTTCAATTCCGAATGGTTGGCCAGATCAGCCGGAATTATCTTGATTTTATCTTTTATTCCCGCCAGGTTAATTAAGGGATCGTTCTTTAAGGTTAACAGCGTTAATTGATTCTCCAGCGCCAGGAGTTTTTCGCAGAGATGGGAACCGATAAAACCGCTGCCGCCGGTAATCAGGATGTTTTGGTGTCTGAATGAGCTAATCATGGCGTTCAAGATTGAGCGAAGAAATCCTGGTACCATTTCCAGGTTTCCCGCAAGCCTTCTTCGAGACTATACCGGGGAGCCCAGTTTAAGAGTCTTTTCGCTTTTTCACTGCATAAATATTGATCCTGGATTTCTCCGATTATTTGCCCCTTTCCCTGAACGTCAGGCTTGATATCTTTACCGCTGGCCCTGATAATCGCCTGCACCATTTCCAGCACGCTTAAAGGCTTTGACGGTCCGAAATTAAAAGCCTGGCCGACGACTTCGTCACGTTCAAGGTTTTCAGCCAGCAACAAATAAGCGTCAACGATATTTTTGACAAAAACATAATCCCTTAACGGAGTGCCATCGCTCCGGATAACCGGAGGTTCGCCATAGTACAAAAAACGGTAGGTTCCCGGGACGATTCGGTTAAAATTCAAGTCACCGCCGCCAAACAGGTTGCCGCAGCGGGTAATGCCCAGGGGCAGCTTGTAAGTATGATAATAGGTCTGGGCGATCAGGTCAGCGCAGGACTTGGAGACATCATAAGGATGAAGTCCGCGAAGAGGAGTTTGTTCAGTATAGGTAAGTTTATCGCATGATCCGTAAGCCTTGTCGCTGGAGGCCAGGATAAACCTGGTCAGGGTCGGGGTTCGTCGGGACGCTTCGAGCAGGTTCCAGGTGCCCTTGATGTTACTCTCGAAGGTGGATAGCGGAGAACGGTTGGCGATTGAGACGATAGTTTGGGCGGCCAGGTGAAAAACAGTGTCAATTTCATACTCGTTGAGTACCCGCTCCAGGAAACAGTAATCCTCTATCTCCCCCCTGACAATAGTCATTTTAGGTGCGGTTTCGGAACGGTACAGGTTGGATTGAGGCACCTGGTCGCGCACTACCCCAACAACCGCCGCTCCCCGCGCGCAAAGCTCGGCGGTCAGCCAGGAGCCAAGCACCCCGGTGCATCCGGTTACTAAAGTTGGACGATTCCGCCAAAAATTGACCATAGTCAAACCTCACACAAACGTTCTTTTTTGATTCAGTTAAATCCTCGGAACCGGTAATACAACAAGTTCCTGAGGAATTCCCAGATGGTGCTGAGCCGAACATTCGATTTACCGGTCTGGCGAGGCAGGAACTCTATCTCGACCTCACCCATTCGGTATCCCAGCCTTTGGGATTTTATCATTAATTCAGCGTCAATAAACCAGTCTTTGGCTGCTGGAAACACTTTTTCCAGAGCCTCGGCCTTGAATATTTTCGGAGTGCCGTTGATGTCAACTGATTTCACATTGAATATCAAGGGGAATATTAAATTGTATACTCCGGAAATTACTTTTCGTTTCAGACCGTCATGACGAACGATCCGTTTCACTTTGCAAAAATCATAATCCCCGGCGGCGAGTTTCTGGTAAACCTTGACTACGTCCCGAGCCTTAACCTGCTCATCGCCCCCCATAAAACCAATCATCCTGCCATTGGCGATCCTCAAACCATTAATCACTCCCCAGCCGAAGCCCTGATTATGAGCGACGCTCACCATTTTGACGCGTGGATTGTCAACCTGCAACCCTCGAATAATATCCGCGGTTTTATCGACCGAACCATTGTCAACCAGGATCAATTCATAGTCAATTTTTTCAGCGTCAAACGCTTTGACCAGCGTTTCCGTAAAAGCCTTGCAGCCCTCTTCCTCATTGTATAGCGGTATCACCAAAGACAAATCAACCTGGATAATGGCCTCAGATCCTCTTCAATATCTTATTGAGCGTTTTACAAGTGAAAGAGATCTCGTCGTCCGTTAATTCAGCGAACATGGGCAACGATAAAATTGACTTGGCGTAGTCCTCACAACAGGGGAAGTCCCCTTCCCGGTAGTTCAGATAAGCGTAAGCAGGCTGCAAATGTAATGGCAACGGGTAATGAACGCCGCAGGCGACGCCGGCTTCAACCAGCTCTTTCCTGACCCGGTCGCGCTCAGGCACCCTGACCACAAACAGGTGATAGACATGGTAACACTCGGCCAGTTCCACCGGCAAGACAACCTTGTCAACCTCTTTCAACTGTTCGCGATAGCCGGCGGCATGTTGCCGGCGGCTTTCCGTCCAGCCTGCCAGATGAGGTAGCTTCACCCCCAGAACCGCGGCTTGCAAAGCGTCCAGACGGTAATTATATCCTTCCACCAGATGCTCATATTTATCTATTCTGCCGTGATTACGCAATAATCTTAACTGGTATGCCAATTTCTCATCATTGGTTACCACCATGCCGGCGTCGCCGTAAGCGCCCAGGTTTTTACCCGGGAAAAAGCTGAAGGTGGTCATATCTGCCCAGTCGCTGATGGGCTTTTCCCGGTACCTGGCCAGGTGCGCCTGAGCGGCGTCAGCGATAAGTAGCAGGTTGTTCT
>JAJRWM010000097.1 GCA_024276815.1 bacterium | reverse complement strand
GATGTTGACATTTTAAATTGTATGCCATATTTAAATACCAGGGAGTAAAAAAATATTGCCATTTGGCGATAGAGGGTGATAAAAGTGAAACAATGTGAGATGAGACAAGACGCACAGGGTTTTAGCCTGGTATCAATCATGATGGCGGTTACCATTATCCTGATCGGGGTGGTTGTCGTTTTGGCCGCTCTGCCGGTTGGTTATAAATCACTGATCAAATCCCGTAAGCGCAGCGAAGCCGCGGTCTTGGCGCAGCAACAGCTTGAGAGGATCAAGCGGCTTGGCATGAACGAGTTTTACCGGATAACCGACCAGCCTTTAGCTCAGGCAACGGGTCCTTATAGCCAGTACTATTACGAGGTTTTAGTCGATTACGTCCGCCGCGATGTTCTGGACTCCGATTCCGACGGCAGCACGGAGGATTTTGTGCCCACTGTGAGTCTTAGCAACATGAAGAGGGTTACGGTCAAAATCTACAAGGCTGACCCGGTTAACGGGGGCGCCAGCAGCAACGAGGTGCTGGAGAACACCACCTTTATTTCCGGGATAATGCCCAATCCGATTGATAATATCCCGCCGGCGCTGGCGATCTTCGCCACTCCTGATCCGGGTAGCGGCGACATTACCGTGACCATAACCTCGGATGAATTGCTGGGCGCCAATCCCACGGCGACGATCGCGCAGCAGGGTTTAACCGATACCGATGTCGGTATCTTCAATTATGCCGGTTTCATCGGCGGGTCCTACGTCTACACCAGTACCTACACCCTGATCGGGGGGGGCACTAATGACGGGACGGCTAATCTTAACGCGACCGGCATTGACGGCAACTCCAATATTGGCTACGCCAGCGGTAGCGTGGAGGTGGATACCGTGCCGCCAACAGTGACCGGCGTTTACAGTAATAATGTTCTTGTCGGCTCCGCTGATATCCACTGGACTGTCGATGAGGACGGCACCTACGAGATTAACTATGGCGTTTTGACACCCTCGACCACGGTCAGCGGCAGTGAGGTCGCGGGCAATGTTACCCATACCCTGGTTGGTTTAACATCAAATACCACCTATTATTATGATGTTATCGTCTATGACGCCGCGGGCAATTCCGCGACCGATGATAACGGCGGCGCCCATTATACTTTCACTACCCAGAACCTGACCAGTATCTCTATGACCCTGGATTCGGCGGTCGGCGCGGGTACGGATGAAAATTACAACATCGGCGCCGCGGTGCGGATCCTGATTACGGAAACCAACGGAGCCGGCGGTCTGGAAGCGCTGGGCAGCAATATCACCATCTCCGGTCCAACGGCCGGCACCGTGGTCAACGGGGCTTCAATCAGCGCCGGCGCCGGGCTTGGGGAATATTACTACGACTGGGTCAGCACCAGCGCTCAGGATAACTATACGGTGACTGTTTACCTTACCGACGGCATCGTGAACGATACCGGCATCTTGATGGTGCAGATCGCCAATCCGCCAATTCAGATCAGTACGATCGATACCAGTGTCGGCGCGGATAATGATGAGAACTATGATCCGAACAGCACGGTTCGCATTACGGTCAATGAGATAAACAGCACCACGGGCCTGGAAGCGCTGGGCAGTTCTATCACCATAACGGATCAGAGCGCCAATACAGTGGTCAGCGCGGCGGCCTTAACCGCCGGCGCGGCGGCCGGCGAGTATTATTATGACTGGACTGTGTCCACCGAGGAAACCTATGACGCGGTTGTGACTCTGACGGACGGCTTTACCAGCGACAACAACACTATCCAGATTATAATCCAGTCGGCCAAAATTGTTCTGGCCGGCGGTATTACCCGGCTGAACCACTCGGGACACGATCATATCAGGTTTAACGCGCGTAACGACGCGGCGGCCTCGGTGACCATCAATACCATGAGGGTTGTCTGGGACAAACCGCCCCGGCTTTACCGGGTTTATTCCCCGGCTTATACCGTGCGTAAAAGCACCAGTTGGCCCTACTATACGAGCGGCACCAGTTTTAACCTGAGTTCCAACATCGTGTTCGCCGCCGGGGAGACCCGGCAGATTGATATGCGTTTCCAGGACTGGAGCGGGAGCAATATGAATGGTTCAACGACTACTGTTTATCTGATTGACACCGATGGCAAAGAATATGCCCTGGGGCCAATTTCCCCGTGAGGATTTTATGATGAGAGTAAATGAAAATGGTTATACCCTGGTTGAGTTGCTGGTGGGCGTAAGTATCAGCGTCGTCGTTATCGGGGTGGCTTACGGCTTGTTCGTGATGGCTTATCAGCGGGACATTCAGAGCGCGAACAAGATCAGGCTGACCAGTAATTTAAGAATCGCCATGGATATCATCGGACGCGAGCTTAGAGGTACCGGCGTGGTGATCAATACCGCTAACGTCAACGGCGTTGACGCCGACGGCGACGGTGATTTCGGGGAGGACCCGGTTAACGGTCTGGATGACGATCTGGACGGTTCTACCGATGAAGATCCCAGTGATGATATCACGATCGTTAACCAGGACAGTAACGGCGACAGCGTGATGACCTCTGACGACAACCGGGTGAAAATATCGCTGAACGGTTCCCGGCAGTTGTTGCGCGAGTATAAGGATTCGCTGGGCAATGTCCTGACGAGCACGGCTCAGGATTTGGAGATCTGGTCCTTGAAAATTGATTGTTATCATTATGACCCGGCGGAAAGCTTTGAGGACGCCAATAATAACGGTCAGTATGATGCCGGGGAGACTTATACTGATTCGGACGGGGATGGTTCCTGCGATGATGGTTTTGAAAGGCATCTTACGACGGTTGCCGGGGATATCAATTCTTTTGAAGTAACCCTGGTTGGCAAAGAAGGCGGTGAGACCCAAACTTTAAGCACGATAATCTCTCCCCGTAATATTCAGTAAAAGTGGGTGAATCCTGATGAAAATGAAAATAGTGAAGAACATTCATCATAACGAACAAGGCAACGTTTTGATCATAACGTTCGCGATCATGGTCGTGCTGAGCATGGTTATCGCGGTCTACATGCAGCGCAGCGACCGGGAATCCCGGCAAAGCGGTCGTATTAAACAGAGTTCGGAAGCTCTGAGTTACGCTGAGGCCGGTCTTAACGACGCTTTATGGCGCATGAACAATATCGCCGGCTGGGACGCTATGGCTGATTTCCCCAAAACCTACATCAATAAAGAAGGAGATGGTATTTATCAGGTTAACGTGACTGTTACTTCGGGGCTTTATACCGTTACCGCCACCGGCGGTTTTCCGGTCAGTGATACTCTGCTTGATGATTCAAGGCCTCAAAGGACAGTCAGGACCAAGGTAAGGTTGGCTAATTTTGCCGACTACTCACGTTTTGTTGATGGTAATATCGGCTATGGGTCCGGGGCGGTTCTCCAGGGCAAGGTGCACGCCAACGGTGATATCTATTGCAGCAGCTCTAATGTTACTTTTTATTCAGACGTCTCATGTACCGGTAATTTTACCGGCTCCACGCCGGATTGGCAGGCCGGGCATGAATCGGGAGTCGCCCCCCGGTCACTGCCGGGTAGCACCCTGAATCTGAGAGCGCTTTCCCGGGGCGAAGTCAGCGGACATGGCAAGGGGCTTTATTTTAACGGCAACCGAAGCATCGACCTGGGCAATCTAGCCGCCTTGCTGCCTGATGACAGCACGCCGCCCAACACCTCTATGCCGGTTAACTTTAACGGCGTCGTTTACGTCGATAACGGCGACGCTGTGGTTAAGGGGATACCTGATCAGGGGCTTACTTTGTCGGCGGACGGCAATATTCTGATCGAGGACCAGGTCCGTTATCCTCAGGACGCTTTGGGAAACACCATACCTGACGCGACTATTGGCCTGGTGGCCAGGGGACAGATCCTGATTAATGATACCAATGACGGGGTTCGTAATTCGGAAATGATCATTGAGGCGGCGTTAATGGCTTTGGACCTGGACGCCAGCAACAATCCGCTGCCGGGAGGCACCAATGGCTGGCAGGTGACAAGCAGCGGCAACAGCTCTTATACTTTAACGATTGACGGTTCTATTATTACCAAATACGGCGGGAGCGCCGGCGGTTACGGGACCAGGAATTATAACTGGAACTCAAAATACTCAATTTACACGCCTCCTTATTTCCCGGCGGAACTCGGCGGTAATTACGAAGTCATTTTCTGGGAAGAACTTTAACTGGACGGAAAGGGCCGGGTCATGCGAAAAAGTTTTTTGTTTTTGATTATCATCCTGTTGGCGGTTTTTGTTCTGACCAATTCCTTCGCTTTGGTTGACGATATCCCCGAGACGGCTGACAGCGAGGCGGAAATGCTGGTGGAACAAAAGCATGAACAAGCGCTCAGGGAGAAAATTCCTCCCGAAATAAGTTTTACGCCGGTTACCCGGGCCAAAAGCAATCAACTGGTAACGATCAAGGCCAGGATTACTGATGACAACAAGGTTGGGGTGGCCAAATTGTTTTACCGTTACGCTGACCGCAATGAATTCAGCGCCGGGGTGCCGTTTGTCCTGGTGGACAAAGCGAAGAACATTTATCAGGCCAGCTTTCCGGTTAAAGATCAGAACGTCTTCTATTATGTTGAAGTAATTGATGTTGATAACAATGGCCCGGTGCACAAGGGGCCTTATCAGCTTTTTGTCGGGGGCGCGGATGTCCGGGCGGCTTCTTCTTCGCCGGTAAGCGTCAAGGATTTGGCCAGGGGGGAGTCGAATTACTTCATCCTGGTGTTATTGCTGGTCGCGCTGGTTGGTCTGATAGTGGGGATTATTTACCTGGTGGTAAAAAACAAGCGGTAGATTTTTTTGCTAATCATTTTTTACGATAATGTCCGGTTGGTGACATCGGTTTCGGTTTCGCGGTTGATTTAGTTTCAAGCAGACTTTTCACTCCCGGTATGTTGGTCAGGACGATTCGCTTCTTTGATTAATCTATTGAAATATCAAAACTAATAGTGTTTTCCGGTTTACAAAAGGACTTACCGATCAGGCCGTTTGAAGTTCTTTCAGGGGTTTTAGAGGGCGATTTTTGCCTATCTATCGACGAGCTGTTTTGCCGCGAAGTCTAAAAAAGCCCCGCCGCGTTTTTTTGATTTTTAATGCCTTAATTAGAGTTTGCCTGTTGCCCTGGTATGTTGGTAAATTGTTGTTGACAATTCAGTAACCGGGTGGTAGAATTCTCAAATCTTTTTTTATACAGGTAAGAAAATTGTCGTTGCTTCAGCCGGCCTGTCTTTTTTAAAGGACGGGGGGCGTAAGCGTCGCGCCGTTTATATTTTCTCGCCGGAAATCACACTCATTATTTCACAAAACACAAGGGAGGGCTTTAAAAAAAATGCAACTTGGGGATGTGGTCTTTTATTTCCCGCTGGGCGCCAGTGTTCTGGCCTTGGTCTATGTTTGGTATCTGGCTTCTTACGTTAAGAAGATGGACCCGGGTAATGAACGAATGCGGGAAATAGGTGGGTTAATCAGGGAGGGCGCTTTCGCTTTCATGAGGCGTGAGTATACCGTGGTTTCCTACCTGATTGTGGTGATGGCTGTTTTGCTGTATTTTTCGCCCCTGCTCAATGGCGAGGAGCTGTTATGGCAGATGCCGGTCGCCTTTATCTTTGGCACGATCTGCTCCGGTTGCGCCGGCTGGATTGGCATGAATACCGCGACCCTGGCTAATACCAGAACCGCTCAGGCGGCTCACAAAAGTATGGGACGCGCTTTGGACGTGGCTTTCAGCGGCGGTGCCACCATGGGAATGGCTGTTGTCGGTATGGTACTTTTTGGTTTGACCATAACCTACAAATTTTTGGGCCTGCACGCGATTGACGCTTATTCAATGGGCGCCAGCATTATCGCCCTGTTCGCCCGGGTCGGCGGCGGTATCTATACCAAGGGCGCTGATATGGGAGCCGACCTGGTTGGTAAAGTTGAAGCCAACATCCCAGAAGATGATCCCCGCAACCCGGCGGTTATCGCTGATAACGTTGGCGATAACGTTGGCGACGTGGCCGGGCTGGGCGCTGACCTGGAAGAGTCTTATATCGCTTCGACAATCTCAGGCATGGTGCTGATCGCCGGGATTTTACACATCGGCAATATTACTGAGGACATCGCGCAAAAATTAATCGCCTTACCGTTGCTGATCGCCGCTTCCGGCATTATCGCCTGTATCGCCGCCGCGTTCTTCGTTAAAATGACGGTTGAGGGTAAGCCTCAGAAAGCGTTGATGAACGGGACCTATGTGGCCGCGGCTTTGACCGGTATCGCCACTTTTTTCATTGTTCAACAGTTAAATGTAACCAGTGAGGCTTTAAACATTGTGAATCCCCTGGGGCCGTTTTTCGCTGTGCTATCGGGACTCTTTGCCGGGGTCGCGGTTGGTTTTACCAGTGAATACTACACTTCCAATCATTTCAAACCGGTCAAACAACTGGCTGAGGCCTGTCAAAGCGGCCCGGCTATTACCGTAACAACCGGTTTGGCTTTGGGGATGGAAAGTACTTTTCTGCCGGTAATCGTTTTAAGTCTCGCGATCCTCGTTTCCTATAAAATGGCCGGTTTGTATGGGATTTCACTGGCCGCTTTGGGTATGCTTTCCTTCACCGGAATGACAGTTGCCGTTGATGCCTACGGGCCGGTGGCTGACAACGCCGGCGGTATAGCTGAAATGGCTAAGCTTGATCCCAAAGTGCGCGAGATTACCGATCATCTGGACGCGGTGGGTAACACGACGGCGGCTATTGGCAAAGGCTTCGCTATCGGTTCGGCCGCTTTCGCTTCCATGGGGCTGTTTGCCGCCTATACCCAGGTTTCAGGTCTGACGGAAAACGTTCATTTGGTCAGTATTGTCAATCCGGTGGTTGTTGTGGGCTTGTTTATCGGCGGTATGCTGCCCTACCTGTTCAGCGCCTTGTTGATTAAAGGCGTGTCTGAAGCGGCCTACGGTATGATTCAGGAAGTTCGCCGTCAGTTTAAGGAAATTCCCGGTCTGCTTGAAGGTACGGCCTTGCCTGACTCCGCCCGCTGTGTTGATATCAGCACCCGCGTTTCATTGAGAACCATGGTCTTGCCCGGAGTGATCGCTGTGGCCAGTCCACTGTTAATGGGGTATCTGATGGGTACGGCGGCTTTGGGCGGTTTCCTGGTCGGGGCCTTGGTGACTGGTTTGCAAATCGCTATTCAGTGCGGTAATAGCGGCGGCGCCATGGATAACGCCAAGAAATACATTGAAGAAGGTCACTTTGGCGGGAAGGGAACTCCGACGCACGCCGCGGCGGTTGTCGGCGATACCGTTGGCGATCCTTTGAAAGATACCGTTGGCCCCTCGATCGATATCCTGATTAAATTAATGTCGATTATCGCGGTTGTCTTCGCGGCTGTTTTCCCGGCATTGCCATTTTTTATGTAGAAAGATATTGTATAGGGGAGTCCTGCCGGGTAAAGGGAGGACTCCTTTTTTTCTCTGAACTTTAAAGGAGCGTTTTAAATTGCAAAGAACCTTAGTATTGATTAAGCCTGATGCTGTCGAGAAGAATCAGATTGGTGAAGTGATTGCTATGTTCCAGAATAGCGGTTATAATATTGCCGCCCTGAAAATGCTGCGGTTGACCGCCGCGCAGGCAAAGGCTTTTTATGTTGTTCATAAGGAACGGCCTTTCTATAACAGCCTGGTTGAGTTTATGACCAGCGGCCCCATTGTCGCTATGTGTATTCAGGGTGAAAACGAAGAAGTCATTCCCCGGGTGCGCGAACTGATGGGAGCCACCAATCCGGAAGAGGCCGCGGCCGGCACTATTCGTAAAAGACTGGCCGGCAGCATTGAGAGAAACGTCGTGCATGGCTCCGATTCTCCGGAATCGGCCGCCTATGAAGTGCCGTTTTTCTTCAGTGAGATCGACTTCGTAAAATAAAAGATGTGAGCGGCGCGTGTATAAGATAACCTATGCTGAACAGTTAGCGCCTAATTTGATGGCCATGGATGTTGAAGCTCCCCCGGTCGCCCGTAAGGCTGCGGCCGGCCAGTTTATTATTCTGCGCATTAATGAGACCGGTGAGCGGATTCCCCTGACCATAAGTGATTATGACCGGGAAAAGGGCACGATCTCTTTGATCTTCCAGGTCGTGGGTAAAACCACCGCGCTTCTGGCTGCTCTCAGGGGTGGCGATACGATTTTGGATTTCGCCGGGCCGTTGGGGCTGGCGACCGAGGTGGAGAACTGGGGCACCGTGGTCTGTATTGGCGGGGGGGTCGGCACCGCTCCGATTTACCCCCAGGCGCGCGCGTTCAAGGCGGCCGGTAACAAGATTATTTCTATCGTTGGCTCCAGGAACGCCGATTCGCTGATTTACGAGGATAAAATGGCCGCCGTGAGCGATGAACTTATTATCGCCACTGATGACGGCAGTAAAGGGCATCATGGTTTTGTTACCCAGGTTTTGCAGAAGATAATTGATCGGGGAGAAAAGATCGATCATGTCGTTGCCATTGGACCGCTGCCGATGATGAGAGCTGTTTGTCATATTACCAAAGAATATAACCTGAAAACGTCAGTCAGCCTGAACGCCATCATGGTTGACGGCACCGGGATGTGTGGTTGCTGTCGGGTCACTGTCGGCGGGAAAACTCTTTTTTCCTGTGTGGACGGTCCTGATTTTGATGGTCTGGAAGTGGATTTCGAGGAATTGATACTGCGTCAGCGTCGTTTTCATTCGGAAGAAAAGCTGTCTTTTGATCTGCACCGGAGACACGCTTGCGGGGAAGGGTGCCAAAAATGCCGGAAATAGCTCCCCGTAATCCCATGCCCAGTCAGCCGGCCGAGGTCCGCAAGTCTAACTTCAAAGAAGTGGCTTTGGGCTACACCGGGGAACTGGCGGTCGCGGAAGCTGAACGCTGTCTCCAGTGTAAAAAAGCGCCGTGCCGGGCTGGGTGTCCGGTTGGCATCGATATTCCGGCCTTTATTCAGTTAATCAAAGAGCATAAATATCTAGCTGCGATCAGGAAGATTCGTGAGAAAAACACCTTGCCGGCGGTTTGCGGCCGGGTTTGTCCCCAGGAATCTCAATGCGAGGCGAAATGTACGCTACGCAAGAAGTTTGGCTCGGTCGCTATCGGTCGCTTGTAGAGATATGTCGCCGATTATGAAACGGCGGCGAAAAAGGCCGGCAGGATTACGCCGCCGGTCAAGCCTGAACCAAACGGGAAAAAAGTCGCCGTGGTCGGTTCCGGCCCGGCCGGGCTTAGTTGCGCCGGCGATTTGGCCCGCCTGGGTTTTCAGGTTACGGTGTATGAATCACTGCACTCGGCCGGCGGGGTTTTACGTTATGGTATTCCCGAGTTCCGAATGCCCAAAGATATTCTGGATGTGGAACTGGATTACATCAAAGCTCTGGGCGTGGAGATAGAATGCAATATGGTTATCGGTAAAGTTCTGAGCCTTGAGGAAATGCTTGACGGTAAGTTTGACGCTGTTTTCGTTGGCTCCGGAGCCGGTTTACCGTACTTTCTGGGTATTCCGGGCGAGAACCTGAACGGCGTTTATTCCGCTAATGAGTTTTTGACCCGGGTCAATTTAATGAAAGCTTACCAGTTTCCCCGCTATGATACGCCGGTTTCGATCGGCAACAACGTTGTGGTTTTGGGCGCCGGCAACGTGGCTATGGACAGCGCGCGGGTCGCGAAGCGGCTGGGAGCGGAAAATGTCACCATTGTTTATCGGCGGGGTCGGGAAGAAATGCCGGCCCGTCTTGAGGAAGTAGAACACGCCGAGGAAGAAGATATAAAATTCCATTTATTGACCAGCCCGGTCAGGATTGAGGGTAACGAGGATAACTGGATCGAACAGCTCCAGGTAATCAAGATGGAACTGGGCGAGCCGGACGATTCGGGAAGGCGAAGGCCGATCAAAATCGCTGGCTCTGAATATTCAATACCGGTGGACACTATTATTATCGCTATCGGGCAGGGGCCGAATCCTCTGATACCGCAGTCTACCCCCGGGTTGGCGGTGAACCGCCGGGGCAATATCACGGTTGGCGATGATGGCGTCACCACCAGTATGAAAGGTGTTTTAGCCGGCGGTGATGTCGTCACCGGGGCGGCGACCGTTATCCTGGCCATGGGAGCCGGTAAAAAGGCGGCTCAAAATATCTAGGCTTATTTGGGATATCCACAAAATGAATCCGATACTGATACCAACTAAAGATATACCACCCGCGGGACTGGACATTCATTGGCGAAAAACGGGTAAAGAACTGGATTTTTACGAAGGGGGGCGGCTGCTGGGGCCGGTGGAGATCGACGCCAGCGTCATTCCCAGGGGCGGTATTTATTTGTTTCGGGGTAGGGCGGCGGCTGAGATCGAATTGGAATGCTCGCTTTGTTTAAAAAAGTTTCCCCTATCAATTCGCACGGAATTTGTGATAAATTATGAGCCTGTGTCATTTGAGCCGGAGGTTGCCGCCAAAGAGGTTGAACTGGGCAAGGATGACCTTGATATAACATATTATCGGGATGATTTACTGCCGATTGGCGAAGATATTCGCGAAGCGGTGTTACTGGCGATACCAAGCGTTCCCCGTTGTTTTGACGCTTGTCTGGGACTGTGCCCCGTTTGCGGGCGTAACCGCAATGAGATTCAGTGCGGCTGTGAAACAGACGACGAAGATGAGCGCTGGCGGGTGTTAGGGGAACTAAAGAATAAAATGGAGGATAAGTAGAATGGCAGTTCAGCAAAACCGCGTTTCCAGAACCAGGCGGGATAAAAGAAGAACTCACCAGAAACTGCGCGTTGTGTCCGGGTCGGTTTGTCCTGAATGCGGAGCTTTTAAACGTTCGCATTGTGTCTGTTCCGCGTGTGGTTTTTACAAGAACCGTGAAATAATAAAATCAGAAGAAGAATAACAGGGGTAGAAGTTGAAAATAGCCTTAGACGCTATGGGGGGGGACTTTGCCCCGGCTGTTGTCGTGCAGGGAGCCGTGGAAGCCGCGCGTCAGCATAAAATAAAAGTTGTTTTGGTTGGCCGGGAAAAAGATATTCAGGCTGAACTGGCTAAATACAAGTTCGATGCTGACCTGATCTCCGTTGTCAACGCTACGGAAGTTATCGCCATGGATGAATCGCCGGCCAAGGCGGTTCGTCGTAAAACGGATTCCTCAATCAATGTCGCCGTCAGATTAGTCAAAGAACATAAGGCTGATGCTTTCGTCTCCGCCGGTAATACCGGCGCCGTGGTTTCAGCTTCACTTCTCGGACTCGGTCGGCTAAAGGGCATCAGCCGGCCGGCCATCGCCACGTTGTTGCCGACCTTAAAGGGTATGGGGATTCTGCTGGATGTCGGCGCGACCGTTGATTGCAAGCCTCGTCAACTGGCTGAGTTCGCTGTCATGGGTGAGGCATTTGCCCGCTATGTGCTGGAGATCAAAAATCCCCGGGTCGGGATACTCAATGTCGGCTAGGAAAACTCCAAGGGCAATGAAGTGGTCAAAGTGACCAGGGAACTGCTCAGTCAAATGCCGCTTAACTTCGTGGGCAATGTTGAGGGCCGCGATATCGCCAAGGGCAGCGCTGATGTTACGGTTTGCGATGGTTTTATCTGCAACGCCATGCTCAAGTTCGGCGAGGGTATCGCCGAGATGGTCATGACGCTGCTCAAACAGGAAGTTCGTAAAGGCATCTTTTCTCAGATTGGCATACTGTTTATGAGTTTCGCTCTACGTCGGTTCAAGAAACGGGTGGATTACTCGGAATACGGCGGCGCGCCTCTCCTGGGTTTGAATGAACCGGTAATTATCAGTCATGGAGGCTCTTCGGCGAAAGCGATCAGGAACGCGCTTTTGGAAGCTGAAAAATTCGCCGAGCAACGGGTTAACGACCATATACGTAAAAACGTTACCGCTTATTTCCCGGTTAAAGAGCCGGTAGGTTTATGAAGAGCAGGATAGCCGGTCTTGGTTCCTGGGTGCCGGAAAAGGTGTTAACCAATTTCGACCTGACAAAAATGGTCGAGACCTCTGATGAATGGATTACCACTCGGACCGGGATCAAGGAAAGACGCGTTTGCGGCGATGGTGAAGCCACCTCTGATATGGCGGTGGCGGCGGCCCTCAGGGCTTTGGCAAACGCCAAGGTTGAAGCTCGGGAACTGGACTTGATAATTTTGGCCACCGCGACAGGTGACCGTCCCTTTCCGTCGACCG
>JAJRWM010000096.1 GCA_024276815.1 bacterium | reverse complement strand
TTTCTATTGTGGAATACGATGATGCCAGGCCTCGTATCGTTCAGCTTAACGATCTTTGTCATCTGGGAGGTCTCCATGCTCACCTTGATTAGCGGCGGCGCGCGGAGCGGTAAGAGTCAGTTAGCTGTTGAACTGGCTGTTCGTTCCAGGAAACAGGTGGTCTTTTGCGCTACGGCACAAGCGCTTGATGATGAGATGGCGGTACGGATCGCCGAGCACAAAAAACATCGGCCGGCGGAATGGCAATTAATTGAGGAACCGCATAAGCTGGGGGATGTTGTTAGCAGGATTGAATCAAGTAAACTGCTGATTATTGACTGTCTGACCCTTTATGTGTGTAACCTGATTAGTCAGGAATTAAGCGATGAGCGGATTGAAAGCAATATCCGTGAACTGGTTAAAGTTATCAGGGAAAGCAAACTGGAAATTATTATCGTTACTAACGAAGTCGGGATGGGGATTGTCCCGGAGAATGCTTTGGCGCGGAGATTCCGTGATCTAGCCGGGCGGGCGAATCAGATCGTCGCCGAAGTCTCGGAGTGTGTTTACGTGTGTTTTCTGGGTTCCCCGCTACGGTTGAAATGATGGCTAAGTCGATCATGGTTCAGGGAACCGGCTCTGGGGTTGGTAAAAGCGTTATCGTGGCGGCTCTTTGCCGGATATTCAAGCAGGACGGCAAGACGGTGGCTCCCTTTAAATCTCAAAATATGGCCTTGAATTCCTATCCGACCGCTGAGGGCGGCGAGATGGGGCGGGCGCAGGTTGTTCAGGCCTGGTCGGCCGGAATTGAGCCGGCAATAGAAATGAACCCGATCTTGATTAAGCCGTCGAGTGATTGTCAGGCGCAGTTAATTGTTCAGGGTAAGCCGTTTTCAAATTGTACGCCCAAGACCTATTACGAAAAAAAGAAATGGCTGCGAAAAATTGTTCGGGATTCGTATCAAAGGCTAGCTGAAAAGTATGAAGTGGTGGTGATTGAGGGGGCTGGCAGTCCGGCGGAGATTAATCTCAGAACGAATGACCTTGTCAATATGTACGTGGCCAGGTTTACGTCGTCCCCCGTGATACTGGTGGCTGATATTGATCTGGGGGGCGTGTTCGCCTGGATCTACGGTACGATCAAGCTCTTGACGCCAAGCGAGAGAAAATTGGTCAAGGGCGTGATTATTAATAAATTCAGAGGCGATATCGACCTCTTGACGCCGGGGATTAAAATGCTGGAAAAAAAGATAAAAATACCGATACTGGGAGTCGTGCCCTATTATTACGATATAAAAATTGAGGAAGAGGACTCCGTTCGCTTGCCAAAATATCAAAAACAGGCAGAGCCTGATATGCTGGATATAGTGGTGATTTATTTGCCGCATGTCAGTAATTTTACTGATTTTGATGTGTTTGAAGCCGAGCCGGGAGTTAATTTACGCTACGTTAAAAGCGCTGAGCGGATTGGTGAGCCTGACGTGCTGATTATCCCGGGCAGTAAAAGCGTGATCAGCGATTTGCGAGTTTTGAGAGAGCACGGATTTGAGGAGAAAATACTGGCGTTGGCGGCGAAAAATACCGTTATTGTCGGAGTCTGCGGCGGCTACCAGATGCTGGGGGAAACGATTACCGATCCCTTAAGCCTGGAGAGCGGTCAGAAAGAAATTACCGGTCTTGGTCTGCTGAAAATAAAAAGCGCCCTAGCCAAGGATAAGACGGTAACGAGGACAGGCGGGACAGTATTATCCGGGTTCGCGAAACGGCGAAAAGTCAGGGGCTATGAAATCCATCATGGAGTAACTGAAACAAATGATGAAAAGGCGTTATTTAAATTAACTGACGGCCGGTTTGACGGTGCGATTAATTGTGACGGAAAAATCTGGGGCACCTATCTGCACGGCGTGTTTGATGAGGATGGGTTTCGGCACGCTTTCTTGAAACAGGTCGCGGAAATAAGCGGTAAGTCGTCATCGTTTAAGAGGATTAATAAAAATGAGTTTCGTGAACGGCAGTTTGACAAGTTAGCGCGACATGTCAGGGAAAATGTGGACCTGAAAAAAATATATGAAATACTGGAAGGAGCGTAAGTCAGAAATGGAATTAATTAACGAGTGTTTACAAAGAATCAAACCGGTTGATGAAAAGCTGGTGGAAAAAGCGCAGGAGCGGCTGGACCAGTTGACCAAGCCGATGGGCAGCCTGGGCCGCCTGGAACTGATTGCCCGGAAAATGGGCGCGTTGCAGCATACTATCACACCCCAGATCAACAAGAAAGCTGTCGTGCTCATGGCCGGCGACCACGGCGTGACCAATGAGGGCGTGAGCGCCTATCCGAGCGATGTTACCTACCAGATGGTGCTTAATTTTGCCCGGGGTGGAGCGGCCATTAACGTGCTGTCACGTCATGTCGGAGCTGATGTCTACCTGGTTGATATGGGCGTTAAAGGACAATTCAAAGATGTGCCGGGTCTGATAGATTGCAAAGTGGCCGAAGGTACCGCTTCCTTCGCTATCGGGCCGGCAATGACTCGTGAGCAGGCGGTCCAGTCCATTAATCACGGGATCAATATCGCCAGGAAATGCAAGGAAGACGGCTGCTCAATCATCGGGCTGGGCGAGATGGGGATTGGCAATACCACTCCCAGCAGCGCCATAACCAGCATAATTACCAATAAACCGATACTGGACGTGACCGGTAAAGGCACCGGGATTACCGAGGAATCACGGCGGCGCAAGGTGGAGGTCATCAGCCGGTCAATCGATATGAACAAGCCTGACCGCAAAGACGCTGTTGATATCCTGGCTAAAGTGGGCGGGTTCGAGATTGGCGGGCTGGCCGGCGTGGTAATCGGGGCGGTGGCTGAAGGGTTGCCGGTAGTGGTCGATGGCTTCATAACTACCGCCGCGGCGCTTCTGGCTGTCAAGATGAACTCCACCATTCGCGACTACCTTTTCTGCGCCCATATGAGCGTTGAGCCGGGGCACCAGTACGCTTTGAACTATCTGGGGGAAAATCCGCTGCTGGATATGAATATGAGGCTGGGGGAGGGGACGGGCGCCGCGCTGGCAATCTCTTTGATCGAAGCAAGCTGTAAAATAATATCGGAAATGGCTACCTTTGGCGAGGCTAATGTTTCAGAGTCTTTTTAAGGAAGTCCAACTCTTTCTGATCGCGTTACAGTTCCTGAGCCGTTTGCCGGTGAAATTGTCCGCTGAACCCACTGTCGAACAAATGGCGGCCAGCGAACGGTATTTTCCCCTGGTCGGGCTGGTCCTGGGACTGCACCTGTTTGTGATCGATATTCTGCTCAGGCCCTACTTTCCCGTGATGGCAATTAACGTAATCCTGATCGCGGCGATGATGCTGTTCTCCGGCGGACTGCACCTCGACGGCTTCGCGGACTGCATGGACGCCTTCTACAGCAGCAGGAATAAAGAGAAAATGCTGGAAATTATGAAGGACAGCCACCTCGGTGTGATGGGGGGGATCGGGATGATTTTGCTGTTTGCCCTCCTGATAACCTTCATGCAGATAATCCCTCATGAAGTGCGCTCAAAAACACTCCTGATTATGCCAATCGTCAGCCGGGCAATGATGGTCAACCTGGCGTTCTACGGTATCTATCCCCGCGAAGAGGGCCTGGGCGCAATCTATATCGAGAACGCCCGGGGACGGGACTGGTTTATCGCACTGGCGACAACCGCCATTTTCTGCGTCTACCTGTTCAAAATGAAGGGCGTAATCCTGTTCCTGCTCTCCTACGCCGTCTCATTATCTATTCTAAGATATAGCGTGCGCCGCATCGAAGGCGTTACCGGCGACGTTCTGGGCATGACCAACGAAGTAATAACACTCGCAGTATTACTAATAGTTAAATTCTTATATTTAAAAAAGATGTGAA
>JAJRWM010000095.1 GCA_024276815.1 bacterium | reverse complement strand
TTTCAATTTCGCTATTGCCGTATTCGCACCCTATGTTAAAATGCGTCATCTAATCAACCTTTTCCCGGTTATCTACCTGTTGGCGGCCTTGTATTTATATCGTACAACTAACAGGAAACAGCCGACCGAGAATCAGCTCCGGCCAACCATCCGACAAGGGATAACTGTCTTTGTCATCCTGGTCGGCCTGGTAATCAACGGCTACCTGGGCATTACCGGCAGTTCGCAGCGGGAGCTTTTCAGCCCGGTCTACGCGCGGATCGGGGCCTGGTTAAAGAAGGCTACCCGGAAGGATGAGGTTATCATGACCTCGAAACCGGCTTCTTTCGCCTATCATACCGGTCGGCCGACCATTATGTTCCCCAGAAACGCCACGGTTGAGGAAGTCGCTGAAGTTGTTAATAAATATAACGTTAAATATCTGGTCAGCATATATCTGAACTGGGAGGTTGTCCCAAGCGGCTTTGAGCTGATAAAAAAATTCAGCATGGTGACCAGCCGGGTAAAAAACCCTGATGATACTTATACGATAAATACTTCCCAAGTATATATATATCGTAAAAAGACTTAACACGCGTAGCTGTTGCGCGACAGATATAGCGGTAATTAATCAAAGAAGCGGCAGACTTGTTCTGATTTGAGGCCGGATTGGCAAATTCATGAAGACGATGAAAGACCTGAAATTATTAAAATCATGGGACTTATTGGTTCTGGGCCTGATTATCTGCTGCGCTGTTTTCTATTACGCCGCCCGGGTTAACTATGATTTTATTGACACGACCGGGGATAATTACTCCTACGACCTAATCGCTCAGTCAGTCTTCACCGCCCATCCCTTCAAGGTTAATGTCAAGTTCGATTACTATGACGACCACCCGATTTTCCATCATCAGCGCTCGTTTCCACCCCTTTACCCGATTATGCTGGCCATCTTTCAGGCGGTTCTCGGCCAGAGCATGTATATCAACATCCTGGCCAGTTGCTTGTTCGCGATTTTGTCCGCATTCCCGGTCTTTTTCCTGGGGAAATTGATCGGCAACAGCCGCTGCGGCCTCCTCTCGGCTTTATTAACGGTATTCAGTTTCACCCTGGTTGATACTTCGCTGCTCTCGATGAGCGAATCTTTATTTACTCTGCTTTCAATAAGCAGTCTTTACTTTTTTGTCTCATACGAATGCCGCAAAAAGAAGAAGCTTCTGCTTCTGGCCGGCGTTTTTTCGGGCTTGGCTTATTTAACCAGAACCAATGGCGCCGCGACCATAGCCGCCTTCACTTTTTACCTGTTAATCAAGGAGGGGGAGCCATTCAAGCGGGCAAACATCAGGAAAAAAGCAAACGAGCTACTGCTTTACCTGGGCAGCGCGCTCCTGATTGCCTTACCCTGGTTGATTCGTAATTACCTGATTTTTGGCGATCCCTTTTATTATGTGGGCCGATTTTTTGCCGGCCTGAAACCGGGCGGACTTTATTCCGGCGTGTATGAGCAGGCGCCAACTATTGGTAGATTTTTATCAAGCTCCTCATTGAAAGAAATATTCAATCGATACGCTGTTTCTTTTGATAAACATTTAAAACTGATCTGGAAAGAAATGTCATTGGTTAGTTTGGTGGCGGTGATTTCCCTGTTCAAACCATTAAAGTCCCGTTCCGCTAACCTGATTATTGGCCTCTACATATTATTCAATATTCTCATTTCACTGCTTCATCCTTCAACCTACTCAAGGCATATCATTAATATTTTCCCGGCGCTTTTCCTGCTGGCTTCACTCCTGATGACTGCCAGTGATTGGAAAAGCTCAGGGATGGGAAAAACCTCGTTAAAACTGTTTTTACGCTGTTTTTCGCACTCGTCTTTCTCGCCGGCGCCCTCAAAACCGTATATACCGGGCTGACCTTCAAAAAAGAAGTTGATTTATTTTCCCGGGAATACGAGATTGCCGGCACATGGCTGAGAGACAATACGCCGCCCCGGTCAGTCATCATGAGCACGAAAACATCGCCGATCGCCTATTATTCCCAAAGACCGGTCCTGATGTTGCCTCAGAATGTCAGTCACGCCGAGTTTGACCGCTATGTCAGAAAGTATAACGTCGACTATATCGTCGCCATTCTTTATGGTAGCTATATACCCCGTAACTTCAAAAAAGCAAAGGTTATGTACAAGAAAAACAAGAACGGCCGCTACGGTTCTTTAAAGCTTTATATCAGGAAGCCCTGATTGTTTCAGGACGGCGGCGTGATCGCGCGCTTTTATATCCGGATCCGGCGGATTTGCTCCAGTTCGTAGATTAGCCGACCGCCACGGAACATCCGGACCTGACCGTTCGACTGGGAAACAGTGATCGCGATGGCTTCGCTTATCTTGGTAATCGCCGCGGCGCTGGCATGACGGGTACCCAATCCCTTGGGTAATTCTATGCCGTGCCTGCTGCCGACCTCAAGATATCGCCCGGCTGATAAAACCACGCAGTCCTCGCGCAAAACGAAGCCGCCGTCAATGGTGGAAAATTCCTTGATGGCTTCCTTGATCTCCGGATCCATGATGTTCCTCTCCCGTTCAGGATATCCCTGGCAAGGATTAAAGGTAAGTTGTGACGAATGAGCCATCACCGTTTCACTATCGCCAACGATAAACAAGGAACCCACCGGGTTACCCTCATGCCCCTCATAACCAATTTCCACGGCGATGCTCAGGACCCGTTCAATCACCGGGGAAATCATTTTATCAAAAAACCGGACGCCGTCGATTAAAGAGCGGTCCTGAAAACCGCGGGTCGCCACCAGTGACATGATGGTATCCATCGAAGTCGAGCCGGGGACTCCGGTTAAGCACACTATCGGATCGCTTTCATTGATATATTCGTTGTCCAAAGCCGTGCGCATGGCCTGCGTCACCTTGCCGATGCGGGAGAGGTTGTGGAACGGCAGCAACAAGACCTGGTAACCTCTTTCAGACAGTTTTTCAAACAGGCTTTTCTTGGTAACCATGAAGATCACTTTTTTCTTGACCCTCATGGCGCCTAAAGACCGGAGATTGGGCAAAGCGGTCGGCAGGATCAATACCTTAACGGCCTTGATCCGTTTGCCCAGCTCAATTGCCAGTTTTATCATGGAATTGTTATAAGCGGATAAACCCTCAGAAGACACTATCCCCTTTGAGTTTTTGTTGGCAACCATCTTCTTCCTCCCAGAGAAAATACGCCGCGGAATTAACCGAGAACCAACCTGACCAATAAAAGTTACACCCTCTTTGATTCTCCTCTGTTCACAATAATAACATAATTACTACTAAAGCAATGGTCAAGCCTAACAAGCCGCCGCTTAAATAGCTTAATAAATACAGGGGAATATTTTTCAACCACAATAACAAAGGAACCAGTACAACGCCGGCGGCGAATCCGGCCGCCAAAAAGATTAAACTCTTTTTCAGAATAACGTTCTCATCATACTTTTCGTGCCAGTAAGCCATGTTCTTAACATCCTGTCAGCGCTTTTTCGGGGAGCGCACCACCGCGCCTTTGGGAATAACGACAACGCCATTATCGGAAACATAATAGCGCTTGCGGTCCTTTTCAATATTATAGCCTATTTCAACATGCGCCGGTATATTAACATTTTTATCAATAATAGCGCGCCTGATTTTCGCGTGCCGAGCGATATTTACTCCCTCAAAGAGGATGGAATCCTCAACCCTGCTGTAGCTGTTGACGCGAACGTTAGGGGACAAAACAGACCGGTGCACCTGGCCGCCGCTGATAATCACCCCTGGTGAGATAATCGAATCAAAAGCCGCGCCAATCCGGTTGTCATACTCCCGGCTGAAGACTGTTTTTACCGGCAGAAACTGCTCATGATAGGTGCGTAAAGGCCAGCTGGTGTCATACATGTTAAAGATCGGGCTGACGGAGGCCAGGTCCATGTTGGCTTCATAATAAGCGTCAATGGTACCGACATCACGCCAATATTTGGCTTTATTTTTGTTCTCATCCTTAAAGTTGTAGGCGACGATGCGGTGACTTTTCAGCATATATGGCAATATGTCATGGCCAAAATCGTACATTCCCTTCGGGATACACTCTTCCAGCACCCTGATCAGAATTTTAGTGTCAAAAAGATATACCCCCATTGAGCCTAAAGCTTGGTCCGGATCCGCTGGCAAGGGACGGGGATTAGCCGGTTTCTCCTGGAAACCGACTATCTGCATATTATCATTAACTTCGATAACTCCAAGGCCGGGCGCGTTTTTTAGCGGCACTTCAATGGCGCCGGCGGTGACGGCCGCTTTTTTTTGTTTATGGTAGCGGATCATCTCCGCGTAATCCATCTTGTAGATATGATCGCCTGAGAGTATCATGATGTATTTAGGATGTTCCGCCTGGATGGTATAGATGTTCTGGTATAACGCGTCCGCCGTTCCCCGGTACCATTCCTTGTTTATCCGATGCTGGGGCGGAAGAACATCAACGTATTCATCAAGAAATTGTGGCAGGAATCCCCAGCCCAGGCGAATATGTCTGGATAAGGAAATCGATTTGTACTGGGTCAGGACGTGAATTTTGCGTAAGCCGGAATTGATACAATTGTTAATAGTGAAATCGATAATGCGGAAAATACCGCCGAAAGGCACAGCCGGCTTGGCGCGGTCTTTGGTCAGGGGGAAAAGTCGTTCACCTTTACCGCAGGCCATAATAAAAACAAGAGCGTCTTTTCTCAAACCTGTTTTCTCCTTGCCGCCGGGAGAGCGGGAAACAAGATTGGAAGCACTTAAACATCAAACACCCTCCCAATATAGCATCATCTGAAATTCAGTTCAACAGACAATATTCTCCCCGCAGGGCTATTCGCTTCTTTGATTGATTTGTTGAAATATTACAATTGATAGTGTTTTCTGGTTTACAAAAGGACTTACGAGCAGGCCGTTTGAAGTTTTTTCAGGGGTGCCGCGGGGACGGTTTTTGCCTGTTTATCGACGAGCTGTTTTTCAGCGAAGTCTGAAAAAGCCCCGCGCGCGGGTTTTCGTTTTTTGATTGTTAATGTCCTGTTTGGAGTTTGCCTGTTGCCCTGCTCCTGAAGGCCGGACGGTTGACAGGCAAACCGACTATGATATAATGTCTCTTTAGTTGGAAAAAAAAAGGGGTAAAGGGGCTTACCATGAAGAAAAGGATTGTTGTCTTGTTTGTGTGTAGTCTACTCCTGAACCTGGGA
>JAJRWM010000094.1 GCA_024276815.1 bacterium | reverse complement strand
TCGAGCTGTTGAGTTCCTCGACGGCGGCGCTGGTTTCTTCCAGGCTGGCCGCTTGTTCGGTCGCCGCCTGGCTCAGGTTTTCAGCGGAAGCGGAAATCTCCTCGGAGCCGGAAGCCACTTGTTCGGCGGCGTCGTTGATCTTGCCCATAGTCTGGCGGAGATTTTGCACCATATAGTTTAAAGCGTTGGCCAGGTCGCCGATTTCATCGTTTTGAGTTACGTCGATATGTTGGGAGAGGTCCCCCTCGGATATTTTTTGAGCGGCCTTAGCCCCGATAATCATGGGAACGGAGATCATCCTGGCGATAAACCAGGCGAAAACCACGCCGATTACGACAGCGATAAAGCTGACAATGCCGGCGATCATGTTTTTGGAGTTAGCGCTCTTGCTGGTATGCGCGGACACTTCCTTCATTTTCTTATCAGCCTCATCGATTTTAGCCTGGACCAGGCCCGCGATTTTCGTGGCGCTTTCGGACACGACGGAGCCCAGTTTGCCGACAACCGCGTCCTGCTTGGTCAGGGCGTCGAACGTTTGCTGGTATACGTCCAGGTATTTTGCCATCAGGGCTTTTTGCGCGGAACTCATCTTGACTCTGTCAGCCATATCTTTCATTTCATCAAGGCTGGCGTGGACCTTTTTAATATATTTATCCGCTCTGCGCAGCAGGTAGTCTTTTTCGTGGCGCCGCAGCATCAGGTAATCAACCATATACTCATTGTCATCAATCTCGTTGATAACGGCTTCCAAATCGTGCGCCGCGTTTCTGAAGGTTCCCCGTAATCCTGACTTGGCGTCCAGGCCAATCGCCACTTTCGCGTCGACTATCTGGTTAAAGGCGGTCAGATATTTACCGGACGCGTCTAATATTTCTTGAGCGTCTTTCGCGCCAGCCAGATTGCCCTGGGCTTTTTCGATTTCCAGTAACTGGGTCGCTTCCTTCTTCAAGTCAGCGATATCTTCTTTGACATTATCAACATACTTAATATCATCCCGTAGCAGAAAGTCTTTTTCCCAGCGGCGGGCTTTCCACAAAGACCGGTCCACGTTAGCTGAATGTTCCGTAATCTTCACTTCAACGTTCATCATCTCTTCATAACCGTGGATGGTTCTCTTGGTCGTCATGAAACCTAAAGCGGCCACAACGACCAGCAGAGCCAGGACTGTGCCAAAACCGGCAAACAATTTTTTACTGATGGTCCATTTCATAGATTCGACCCTCCTGTTAAATATTTAATAACAAATTTATTTAAAGCCCGGGTGAAAATGTTTTCCTTGCTCGTTCAAGCTGTGGCTTCCACGCCCGTTTCTCCCGCGCTTGCTTCTTTTGAAGTAGCTGCCGCTAATTTAACGATTTCTTCAGAAGTTAATATCTTTTCAATATTCAGCAGGATCATCAGCCGTTCATCGTTCAATTTAGCCATCCCCTTAATGAAATCGGTATTGACTCGCGTTCCCATCGCCGGGGCTTCATCAATCCGGCCGCTTTCGATATCGAGCACTTCGCTGACGCCGTCCACGATTACCCCGGTAACTTTCTGTTCTATTTCGACCACGATAATTCTTTGCTTGTTGTCTCGTTCCACTTCCTGGAAGCCAAATTTCTTACGGAGGTTCATCACCGGAATAACCCGGCCTCTCAGGTTAATGACCCCGTCGATAAACTCCGGCATTTGGGGTACGTGGGTAATTTCCGGGAAACGGATAATCTCGTGCACCAGGGAGATGTCAACGCCGTATTCCTCGTCGCCCAGCAAAAAGCTGACAAATTGGCTGATAGTGCCGCTGAAACCGGTTTTTTCATCTGCGTTCATATCTCTGTCTTGCCTCCTTTAACCTTTTTTTCTATTGCCAGATTTAAATTCCTCCTTTGCCCGGTATTTACCAGCCGCGCGCGTATATCTGGCGGCGGTTGTAATCAAAAGCGGAGTTGACCGCGATGAATAATTCCTGGTAATCCAGTGGTTTTCGCAGGTAATAATGGATACGGTTGCGGTGTATTCTTTTGGCGGTTGAGCCTGAGGAGTTGGCTTCAGAAATAACAATCAGGGAGATATCGGGTTTAAGCCGGTTAATTAATGGTATCAGGTCAAGCTTGTCCTCACAGAGATAACCGATATCGTACAGAGAGACCAGGACCGGCCGGTTAGTGATAGCGTTAAGGAACTCGATAAAGTGATATTTAAATTCCACGGTGTATGGTTCTTGGGCGAATAGCTGAATCAGGTTGTTTTGCAACGATTGATCGACAGTATAGGCGATCAGCGTTTCCATTTCGTAATTATAATCACCTGCTATCCGCATACTTTATTCCCTTTATTTTGCTTGACGTTGTCTATGATGCATTTATTGTGCCAAGCATGAAAAATCTTTAACAACTGTTTTTTTATTCCACCAATTTAGCTGGTTATTAGGCAAAAGATAACCTTCGCTATTTCATCTTGCCAATGCGGCTGATTTCTTTTTTGGCAAGTGGTTAAGAAAGTTTTCGGTTACGTTTCCGGGAAGATAATCCGGTTCAAATTTTTATTGACAGACGCTGTTGTCGTTAACTGGTGAGGTGGTGGATGGAGTTTATTACCGCCGGGCTAAAATGCCAACAATGGCACTGATGCGGCAGGGTTAAGCTTACCAATTGTGTTTATTTGTGCAATATGGCGATTTTTTGGTAACTATGGTTAGGTGCCAGCCGTGGCACTTGGTGCCACGGCTGGCACCAAGACTACCGGAAATCACGCAGGCTCAGGTTGTTCTTCTTTAACATCCTGAATAACTGACGACGGGAGATTCCCGTGTTTTGGAGAATGGCGGCGAGATTACCCGAGTATTTTTCCAGGGCGTTCTCAAGATATTTTTTTTCAAATTCGTTGACAAACTTTTCTTTGGCGGCCCAGAACTTTGTGTTTCCCTGGGTGATACCCAGGTCTCCTGTACCATTTAATATCCGGGGAGGTAAATCTTCCAGTTGGATCCTGTCACTTTCAGTCAGGTTGATCGCCCTCTCAATCACGTTTTGCAGTTCCCGGACATTGCCCGGCCATTTATAGGCTTTCAGCGTGCTCATACATTCAGTCGTAAAGTCGACTACTTGCCTTTCCTGTAAAGGATCGGCGAAGAACTTCAGGAAATAACGCGCCAGTTGGGGGATATCGCTTTCTCTTTCCCTGAGGGGCGGGACGGTGATCTTCACGACATTCAAACGGTAAAACAGGTCCTCGCGAAATTTGTGAGTGGCTACATCGGCTTCCAAATCGTGATTAGTGGCGGCGATTACCCGCATGTTAACCTCGATTTCCTTGTCGCCACCGAGTGGACGATATTGGTGGGTTTGCAGCACTCGCAGTAATTTCGCCTGGATAGCCAGCGGCATATCGCCGATCTCGTCTAAGAAAAGCGTGCCGCCGTTAGCGTAATACAGGAGGCCGGGATAGTCCTGATAGGCGCCGGAAAACGCCCCCTTACGGTGGCCGAACAGTGATGACTCAAGCAGGGGTTCAGGGATCGCGGAACAATTAATCGGCACCAGGTCTTCCATCTTGCGGTGGCTTGATTTATGAATAGCCTGGGCTACCAACTCTTTACCCGTTCCGCTTTCCCCCTGGATCAGGACATTGATCTCGCTCTTGGCTATTTTTTTAATCATCTCGAAAACTTTTTTGATTTTCGTGCTGTTGCCGATAATATCAACGAAGGGGCCGTCAGGTTTCAGCTGACGCAGCCGCTGGTTTTCATTTTTCACTTTGATGAAATTAAGCGCCCGGTCCACGCTTAACCTGAGTTGAGAAACATTAAAAGGTTTCTGGATAAAATCGTAAGCACCCGCTTTCATCGCTTTGACCGAGGTCTCAACCGTGCCGAAGCCGCTCATCATGATTACCACGGTCTCCGGATTAATTGTTTTGATCCTGCTTAAGAGTTCCAGGCCGCCAAGTTTTGGCATCATCAGATCAATCAGCGCCAGTTCGAAATCATTTTTCTCCACGCTTAACAAAGCTTCCGCGCCGTTATTGGCCGCGGTGACTTCAGCTATTCCGCCCAGGATATCTCTGAGCAGGTGGAGATAATTCTCATCGTCATCGGCAATCAGTACCGATATTTTTTTATTCTCAGCCATTCTTGCCTGCCAATTATTTATTCAGGAGATCAGATTAAAACAAGTTGAAAATGATTTCTTGTTTCAACAGACCATTATTTCCTTATACCTTTAGCGGATATTTAATTATTATCGTCGGTCTTTAGTAATCACTAAATTATCAAATATTGCGACGCGTTACTTTTTCGTAAACTGAGCGAGTGAAGCTCCCGGTTTTTTCTGGTGGGGTGGGGGAGGAGTCGCCCTTATAAACCGCGGGTTGTTTTTTTTGCGCATCCTGTATTATTTAGTTGAATCATAACTTTAAAAGAAGGTAAGATTAAGTTAATTGAGATCGATTGAAGGGAGTAAGCGCGAAATGGAAACCGGGAAAAAGAAAACCAGCCTGAAAAAAATGAGCAAAAAAGAATTAGTCTCACTTGCCAGAAAAAACGGCCTGAAAGTCAACACCTCTTTGTTGAAAAATGATTTGATCGCTCTTTTATTAACAATAGATAATAAAACCGCTCAGCCCCAAAAGGCTGTCAAGGGTAAGTCTCGCGTCCGGGCGGAGAAAAAACAAACCGCCAAGGAACTGAAAATAGCCGCTCCCCCCAAGGTCGAAACGCCGGCGGCCCTGGTGGAAGCCAGTAAGTTTTACGAAGGGCCGGCCACTCCTGATCAGGGAACTGAGGCGTATGATGTTCCCGATAGCTATAACCGCAACCTGCTGGTAATGATGCCCCGGGATCCTCATTGGAGCTACTTGTACTGGGAGTTGACCTCTGAACACATTGAGGCCAACAAGTTGAAATTATCTGACAGCGAATCGGCCAAACTGATTTTGAGGATGTATGACGTTACCGACGTTATTTTTAACGGTAATAACGCCAGACGGCAATGGGATATAGATTTAGTCGGCAATCCCAGGAACTGGTATGTTCATCTGGGAGTTTCCGATTGCGATTATATCGCCGAAATCGGTCTTATCGATAAGTGTGGCAGGTTCATCGCTTTAGCTCGTTCCAATCATATCAGGACGCCTCGCGACAACATGAGCGATCTGATTGATGAAGAATGGATGATGGTTGAGGAAGACTTTGAGAAAATGTACCGATTGAGCGGCGGTTATGATTATAATCGTTCTTCCGCCGAGATCAGCGAACTGCTGGCCAAGCGCTGGCGTTTTGATATTTCCAGCGGCGGTATCTCCAGCTCCGGGAGCGGCGCGCAACCGCGAGATAAAAATTACTGATAGTAAAATTGGTTCATGCCCGGTTTTTCAAAAAATAACAGGTCGAAAATTTTGCCCAGCCAGAGGATTGATTAAATATGGAAAAAGGCTACTTATCACTGGTTTTACATGCGCATTTACCCTATGTGCGCCATCCGGAACACGAGAATTTTCTTGAAGAGGATTGGCTGTATGAAGCGATTACGGAAACTTATATCCCTTTAATCAGGATCTTTGATGGTTTTTTAAACGACGGCGTGGATTTTCGTATAACCATGTCGATAACGCCGCCGCTGGCTCACATGCTGAGCGACGAGTTATTGCAGAATCGTTATCTGCGGCACCTGGAGCGCTTGATTGAGCTGGCGCGCAAAGAAGTTGAGCGAACCAGGCATGAGCCGGCGATGAATCGAAACGCTCATATGTATTTAAACGAGTTTCTGGATGTTCGGCGTATCTATGTGGAAAAATATGATAAGAACCTGGTTGCCGCTTTCAGGAAATTTCAGGATGCCGGTAAGCTTGAGATAATAACCTGCGGGGCGACTCACGCTTTTTTGCCTTTAACTTTTGAGCGGGCGACCAAGGCCCAGATCCGGGTCGCGGTTAAATCCCATGAGAGGCATTTTGGCCGCAAACCAAATGGCATCTGGTTGCCTGAGTGCGGCTACAAGCCCGGTGATGAGAACATCCTGAAAGATGAAGGCATTCGATTTTTTATTGTGGATACTCACGGTATTCTGCATGGTTCCCCCAGATCGCGCTATGGTATCTTCGCGCCGGTTTATACCCGCAACGGCGTCGCGGCTTTCGGCCGGGACGTTGAGTCTTCCAAGCAGGTCTGGAGCGCGGAGGAAGGTTATCCCGGGGATTTCAGCTACCGTGAGTTTTACCGGGATATCGGTTTTGACCTGGATTTTGAGTATGTCAAGCCTTACATCCACGATCAGTGGCTGAGGATTAACACTGGCATCAAGTACTATAAAATAACCGGGAATGGTGATTATAAAGAGCCTTACGATCGGCGTCAGGCTCTGGACAAGGCCGCCGAACATGCCGGTAATTTTCTTTACAACCGTCAAAAGCAGATTGAGCATCTTCAGGGATTCATGGGGAAGAAACCGATTATTCTTTCTCCGTACGACGCTGAACTGTTCGGTCATTGGTGGTATGAGGGGCCGGACTGGCTTAACTATCTGATTCGCAAACTTCATTATGACCAGGATATAGTCAGGATGATAACGCCTTCCGAGTATTTGCGTGAGAATCCCCAAAATCAGGTCGTCAACCTATCTCTCTCCAGTTGGGGGCATAAGGGCTATTGCGAGGTCTGGCTGGAAAGCAGCAATGACTGGATTTACCGTCATTTACACATCATGGCGGAGCGCATGGTTGAACTGGCGGAAGCCAACCCAACTCCGGATTTGTTACGGAACCGCGCTCTCAACCAGGCGGCTCGCGAGTTGTTATTAGCTCAAAGTAGCGACTGGGCTTTTATCATGAAAACCGGGACCATGGTGGATTACGCCGTCAAGAGAACCAAGGATCATATTACTCATTTTAACCGGCTCTACGAACAGATCAGGAACGGTCGGATTGACGAAGGATACCTGGCTGATTTGGAATATCGAAACAATATCTTCCCGGATATTGATTACCGCGTTTACAGGTCTACGACCTGAGGAAGTATCGCTTTGCGTCATTTTACCACCACCTCATAAAAGTATTCGGCTCTGTGTCAGGCAATACTGAGCGAGCGACCCTTTGCGAGTGAATTTGAAAGTGCCGAAGGCAGGTCTACGACCTGAGGAAGTATCGCTTCGCGTCATTTTTACCACCGCTTCATAAAAGTATTCGGCTCTGTGTCAGGCAATACTGAGCGGGCAACTCTTTGCGAGTGAATTTGAAAGTGCCGAAGGCAGGTCTACGACCTGAGGAAGTATCGCTTCGCGTCATTTTACCACCACCTCATAAAAGTATTCGGCTCTGTGCCAGGCAATACTGAGCGGGCAACTCTTTGCGAGTGAATTTGAAAGTGCCGAAGGCAAGCATCCTCAAGTCGTAGACTTGTTGGGTTTCAGGGGGAGTGAGAAGCTGAAGGTACTGCCTTTCCATAACCCGGCGCTTTCCGCCCAGACATGTCCGTTGTGGTTTTCCACGATTCTTTTAACAATAGCCAGTCCCAAGCCGGTGCCCGCTGAATTGAATTCTATCGTACCGCTGTGGTGTTCCCGGATATTTTTGATTTCATAAAAAGGTAAAGACACTCTCTTGAGTTCCTTCTGCTCAATTCCCATACCGGTATCCTGGACTGAAAAGATAATCTCCTGAGTTTCTTTTTCATAGCGAGCGCTGATGGTGATATCACTTTGGTCAGGTGAATAGCGGATGCTGTTTATTACCAGGTTGACCATTACCTGGTAAATTTGATTTCGGTCACAGATAATTTTGGGGTATGACGGTTGCAGTTCCATTCTGAGGTTTTGATTTCGTTTCTCAGTGATTATCCGCATGTCATTATAGACATCTCTGAAAAGACCGTTGATATCAATTTCTGAAAAGTCAGGCTGCCAGCGTTTTTTCTCAACCAAAGAATAATTTTGGATGTTTTCCAATACTTTGGTTAAGCGATTGATGCTTCTTTCCATAATCCGCAAACAATTCAGGGCTTTTTCCGGTAATTTACCAAACCGGCCACCGAGCAGGAGTTCGGTATAGCCTTTAATCGTTACCATTGGCGTACGTATTTCATGATTTGCCATTTGAATGAATTCAGACTTCATACCATCCAACTCCATTAAGCGAGTATTTTTTTCTTCCAGTTCCCTGGTTTGATCCTGGAGTTGGGAATAAGTCGCCTCTAATTTTAGCTGATGGCTGATTATCTCCTTATTGGTTTGATCCAGTTCTTTTGTCCTTTGCCTTACTTTATCTTCCAGGGTTAGTTTTATTCTTTCCAGGTAGGCGTTAGCCTGGTTAATGGCCTTGGCGTTTTCTTTCAGTTTAAACTCTCTTGATTTTAATTCCTCAATTATTTTATTAAAGGTGGCAACCAGGGGCCTCATTTCCTGGTCAGTTTTTTCCAGGGCAAGGGGTTCGGAGAAATCGTTCTGGGCAAGAAGATTAATCTGTTGAACCAGTCTTTTAATGTCGGCGGTCAGGTAAACTATGAGATAGGCGATAATTGCTATGCTGATTATTATGCCCAGGACCAAAGTCAGGATTATCTGGTTGTTGACTGCCAGGTAGTTTTTGCGGGTCTCGATGTCCAGTTCGTTAAGCATTTGATTGGAGATATGGTGAATATAGTTCATCTCTGAAATTATCTTGTTACCAAACTTTTTGATATCGTTTATTATTTTTTCGTTACGTTTTGCGTCAAGTGAAGTAAAGAGGCTTGAGATGTTTTGTTTATAATTGGTCAGGAGCGGGTCGATATCCTGGATTTTTTGCTCCATATTGCCAAGATTGTCATCGATAGCGACATGGCAGTGCAGGCAGTTTTGCCGCTCGACATTGATATTAAACTGATATAGCTCGGCAAGTTTAGCCAAATCTGTTTCAAATGAGGTAATGCTGCTTATTATCCGGTCGTTATCAAATTCCTCGCCGGATTGTCTTTGATAAACATAAAATTGCGCTCGATAAATATTAGTTCCCAGGTCGTTGATTATTTCCTGGATTTCAATTTCCCTTAACAATATTGCTTCAAAGGACGCCAGTTTCTGGACGTTTTTTATCAAGACAAATCCCATTGTCAACAGGTAAACAGTTAAAATGAAGAGAGCGGTAAACAGCCTAGTTCGCATTGATCTCCCCGAGATATTTATGACGGGCTTTCGCCGGCTCAAACGTGTTTAAGTCAATGTTCAGCGGAGCGATCATCTCCCGTACCGGATCGTAGTCCTGGTTTGTCGTTTCGATAAACTTAAGCGCGCCGAATTTTTTTAAAACAATTTTTCCAGCGGGGTCTTTATCCATGTTTAACAATTCACGTTTCAGTTTGTCCTGAATTGATTCAGGGATGTCTTTTCTGACCGCCAGTCCATTGGACGGCACAGTTTTTGATTCCGCTAGGATCCGCAGGGCTTTTTTCATTTCAGGGTTATCTTTGATCATTTTATTAAAGATGTGGTTTTTGGCCGCGCCGATTTCAGCTTCCTGGTTAAAAACCGCCAATACCGCCGTGTCATGACTGCCGGTAAAAATAACATCCTTAAAATAGGCGTCCAGATTGTCTATTCCCCGCTCAAAGAGATACCAGCGGGGAAAGAAGTAGCCGGCGGTGGTATAGGGATGGACCAGGGCCAGTGTTTTGCCCCGCCAGTCTTTGATATCCGCTGAAATACCGCTGTCCTCACGGGTAAAAATATAGCCGGCGTAAGTGGATTTCCCATTAAGCCAGACCGGCCTGGCCAAAGGAACGATTCCCAGTTTATAATGGGTCAGGGTGAAATTAAAGCTGCCAAAAAAACCGGCGTCTACCTTTTTGTCCTTCATTTGTTTATAGATAGCTCCATAGCTTTCCAGTATTTTGGTTTTCACGTTTTTTTGTAATTTTTTACTCAGATAGTCACAGATAGGTTGATAGCGTTTCTTTTGGGTGAAAATATTTTGTTCAGGAATTAAAGCGATAACAAAGTCCTGGGGCCAGACTTTGACCTCAGGTTTGAAAACGGGTTCTTCCGGTTCCGCCTGGCAACCGGCAATCCCGGAAATAATTAATAAAAAAATAAAATTGTAACCAAGATACGTTTAAGATGCTCAGGGGAGTTATTTCCGATCATACTGACTTACAACACCTCCGCAAGGTGACAGCTTTCCCGTGATGACAGAACGGATTGTCTTTCCCTTAACAACCGCTGGCCATCCCTTCCTAACATTTACATATTATCATATCATCATATATAATATTTTTCCAACCATAACCGACCAGAAAAAGTAGGAAGTAGGTTAACTACTTGTTTCCTGAAAGAGGGCGCAAGCCTCTTAGGGAAAGCTGTTATCATTACGCTACGGGGGCAGGTTCATTTACGACGGGTATGAAACATGAAATTACAGATTACCGCAAGATATCCTTTAATGGTACGCATTAGCTTCAATTTACTTTGACCGGCCTTAAGATCGTAACGCAAAATAAGCGGGACCTCGCTGATTTTTTTGGTCAGCCGGCTCAATTTGAGAATAATCTCAGTCTGGACAGCGAAGGTTTGGGTCGTGATAAAATCATCGCCGTAAAACTCAAAGGCTTGTTGCAGCAGGGCGGCCCGGTAAGCCCGGTAACCGCAGGTATAATCACGAACGCCTTTAATGGGGAAGAACAGGCGCAGAAAAAGCCCGATAACCCGGCTCATCAGTTTACGTTTCAGGGTCAGGCCGATTTCCTGAGCGCCCGCGGTAAACCGGGAAGCGATTACCACCTCATCGCCGTCCTCAATTTTTTTCAGCATTTGAGTGAACTGGTAGGAGTCGTGGCTGTTGTCGGCGTCCATCGCCACGATTACGTCGTCAGGTTCGGCGATTTCCGCTGCTTTCCTCAAACCGGTTTTCATCGCCGCGCCCAATCCCTTGTTGACCTCATGTTCGAGGTAAACAAGCGGTAATTTATCCAGGAACCCCCGGACGATTTCCTTGGTTCGATCCGAACTGCCGTCATTTACCAAGATGAGTTGATACTGATAACCGGCCGCTGTAAAATTTTTTTGGATAGCTGGTAATAACTCAGGGAGATCCTGTTCTTCGTTAAAGGCGGGCAGGACCAGATAGATCATACAAATTTATTTCTGAGCAACGAAATCGTTTAAGGCGTTCAGGATTTCATCGACGTTAACGCCGTGCATCAGCGCGCCTTTTCCAGGGACTCAGCGGCCGCTCCGTGACAGGAAATGCAGCCCATTTGAAATTGGTGAAAAACTTTAACGGAACCCGGGTGTTTTTGTATGATTTCTTCAATGCTCATGTCTTTAGTAATGGCCATCATGCTACTCCTTTCTCAAAAGAGGGT
>JAJRWM010000093.1 GCA_024276815.1 bacterium | reverse complement strand
ATTATCAGGTTTACCATACAGGCCGGCGGGCCTGTTTCTATTGCCTCCGGCACTTTTAACACCGCCTCGTAACAGAGTACTTCGGCTATCCCATTATTTAAATCCCTTGGGGTTGTCTTCCCCTTAAATTATACAAAACAACACAATGCGCTATCAAGTACAAAGTTCTTCAGGACATTCCCCAACCTAAAGTTTTGGCGGGGGGTTATAGGGGGGGCGGTCTTTTTTCTATGTCTACCGACGAGCTGTCTTTTAACGATGTAACTTCCACTTGAGGTGATGGTAATCCAATTCTTGATAAGAAATTCGCAAATCTTTGAGTTATTGTTTCTCTATGCAATGCTTGAACTTTCCAACCACATTGTTTTGTCTTTTGCTTTAACAAAACATCTACATCAATAGCAAAATAGTGCTTAAAATCAATTATTGAAGGTGGAAACTCGCTTGTGAGGTTGAAGTTTAAGTAATGATGTCTTTGAAGTTGATTATTTTTTAAATAATTCTTTAAAGATTTGCTATTAGGAAATGGGGATATCTTTCCTTCCAAATCTCCTTGAAGTTCTTCTAGATGGTTCCCAGAAATGAACTGCTCATAATTATATAAAGGAGCAACTATAATAGAAAGAAGTCGTTTATCGCTTTTTTCTTGTTTGTTCCTATATTTTAAATCTTGTTGCAAATCACAATCTTGAGTTAATACGATCACTAAAGGGAATATAAATTTGAATGGTTTTTCTGTAAAAAATATATGTTCAATTTCGTGGAAAAGATCTCCTTGATAGATTCGGTCTGATTTACTTTTCTCAATTTTAGTCATCACAAATTTGTATTTTAATTGGAATTTTTCTTGGCCTTCTTAACTCATATTCTTTTGAGTTTATTTTAAAAATAGAGTTATCAGATGTTTTAGCTATAGATACTTCAGTTAAATCAATATAACTATGTTTCTCTTCTTTTATTTCTAATACTTCCGTTTGATTATCAGAAATATATTCAATTTCTTTATTATTCATTCATTTTATCCCTTAAAGCTTGTTTTATAGACATCTCAAATAATTGCTCAATTTTATCATGAAATATTGGAAGAAATTTAATTATTTCATCTTTTGACCAGAGACTTTCATCATAAGCATCATAATCTAAAATAAAAACCTTTTTTCTTATTGTAGCAGGAAAATCTGAATTCCACATTCCGTATTGAAATCGAAGCTTAAAATTATCATAGTTTAATGTTAAGTTATTAAAGGCCCTTGCAATTTTCGTTTTATCATCAGCCACATTAAAAATCGATAGCAACTTATTATTCAAGTATCTCCTCCATGATAGAGGTTTGCTTTTGCTACTAATACTTATTTCATTGATATATCTCAATCCCATTCTCTTAACTTGTAAATCTTTAAAACAATCAAACAAGTTCTCAATTATTACTTTAAACATTATTTCTAATTCTTGATATGACTCATATTTAATAAGTGCAAGTATTAAACATTCATGAGTCAGTGTTAATTTTATCGTTTCCTCATTATTTTGAAAAAACCATTATCTTATAACTTTTTTTTCTGTTTCCTTAGCTTCAACTCCGCCTTCTTTTTTTATTGTTAATTTAACTCCATCTGATACAAATTCCTTCATTTTACCTTTTGGTAAAGTTTCTTTAATTTTCGATTTTAATTGTTCCGGCAGTTCAGAATTAACCTGATGAAGATTTTTTAAAAAATCAATTCTTGTAATAACATTACTTAAAAAATTATTCTTATATTTGTTTGCCATTTGATTTGCTCCAAAGGTTATCTTATCAAATTTTAATAAGTCAATCAACTATTACATTGACTCAGCCGTAACGCGTCAGTCTTCCGGGGAAAAGACCTTATTTGTCATTCCCGTGCCAACGGGAATCCACTAGATTCCTGCATACGCTGGCATGACATTACTGGTTCCCCCACTTCACTGACGGGTTACACTCAGCCAGGGTCATTCAATTATTTATGAGGAGTTTAATATTGATTACATTTTTGCGGGGCAAACCTTTTTCCCAAAAACTTTAAATGTCAACAAGTTTCACTATCCCCTGTTATTGGCAAAGATCTCCCTCCACGCCGCACCACCACCTTAAATCGAATAATTGAATGACCCTGTACATTGACTTAATACGCTATCAAGCCTATCAGACTCTAAACCTTTTCTACTGTTATATCTAATGAACCCCTCCCCCTCATAAAAGTATTCGGCTGTCTGTCAGGTAGCGCTTGAGCGAAGCAACTCTTTGCGAGCGCTTTTGTTGTGCCGAAGGCAAATATGGTCAAGCGGTACGCTTGCAGGCCTACCGGCCTGTAAGTTTGTAGAGTAATTCGAAATCTATATTTTCATTGACCAGCTTGGTCGCCCGCTTGACTTTGCGTTCTTCACGAATGCTGAGTCTTCCCAAAATATGCTCGAAACGCTCCACGGTGGTCAAGGTGTCAGTCTTGACCAGGATCAGGGGAACCTTCATTTGCTCGGCACGGGAAATGATTATTTTATTCGGGTAAAGACCGCCGGTTAAGATTATCGCCTTGGTCGAGGTTTCCAGGGCCGCCAGTTGAATATCAGCCCGGTCGCCCCCGGTGATGACCGCCTTGTTCTTGGTGCGGCGGAAATATTTAAGCGCGCTCTCAACGCTCATCGCTCCAACGCTGAAGCGTTCCACCAGCTCATTCTGATGCTCCTCGCCGCAGACATACTCTCCGCCCAGAGCTTCGCGGAGTTTCTCAACGCTGACAGCGAATAAAGTGGTGTCGTGGGGAATCATCCCCAGCGTCCTGATGCCTTTACGTTCCAGGAAGGGAATTTCGAGCCGCTTCAGCTTATCTATCTTGGACTCGTATACCCGGTTGAGAATGACGCCAATCAGACGGTCTCCCAGTTTTTCCCTGGCGGCGAGAATCCGGTCAAGGTTAACCCCCTGGTTGTATTTATCGATTAAGATTACTTGCGCGTTTAACTTTTCAATTAAATGAGTCCCCGATATCCCCAGGTAGCCGCCGGAGCTTAAATCCCCTCCGCCGCCGATCAGCATAATATCCTTATCCCGTGACAAGCTTTGGAAAGCGGAGATAACCTTTTTCTCAAGATCCTCGGTTTTCCCTTCGAGCGCCTGCGTGTTCAGGTCGGGGGTCGCCATAACCGGGCATAAATGTTGCGGCGGCTCACTTAAGTTGAGGGTCTGCTCAATGAATTCAGCGTCAGCGTCCGTGAGCACATTGTCCACCCTGACCGGATTGGTGCCAAAGGGCTTGAGATACCCGATCTTGTAACCATCTTTAATAAACCGGCGTCCCAAACCCATGCAAATCAGACTTTTACCGGAATATGCCGATGTCGAAGCCAAATATATTGAAATCACTTCTCATCCCCCTTAATCGTTAATCTTATATCGCTAGCGATCGCCCCTTCGCCACGAGGTAAAACCAGGAGCGGATTGATATCCATTTCCACTATTTCCGGGAAATCGGTAACCAGTTGGGACAACCTCATAATAGCGTCGTAAATCGCTTCCAGGTCCATGGGCTTTTCTCCCCTGACCCCTCGCAAAAGAGCGGCGGAACGAATATTATCAACCATTTGCCTGGCCTCCTTTTCACTGACCGGAGCGATCATGAAAGACACATCTTTGAGCACTTCAACATAGATACCGCCCAGACCGAACATGATCATCGGGCCAAATTGAGGATCGCAACTCATCCCCAGGATGATCTCCTTGCCGCCAAAGACCATCTCCTGGACATTTGTTCCCCAGATCACCGCCTCCGGAACCATCTGCCGGGCTTTCATTATCATCTCGTTAAAAGCGTCCTCCACCGCTTCGGCGGTTTGCAGACCAACTCTGACCCCGCCGACGTCGGACTTATGAAGAATATCGGGCGAAGCGATTTTGAGCACTACCGGATAGCCGATTCCCCCGGCGAACCTGACGGCGTCAGCGGAGGTTTCGGCCAGGCTGCTTTGCGGTGTCCGGAAACCGTAAGCGGCCAGTATCTTCGCGCCCCGTATTTCCCCAAAATTAAGATAATGAGAATTGCGAGCGTCGGCGAACAGTCTTTCAACTTCTTCATTATCAGTTTCGAACCTCAGGTAGGTTGGAGCCGCCTCACGCTGCCAGTTACGATAGTCGGCCATGATTTTAAAAGAATGAATCGCCCTTTCCGGGAAAGGGTAGTTGGGTATGAAATTATGATTAAGAATTTTCTTACTCTTCCGAAGCGTTTTTTCGCCCATGAACGAGGTCAGGATCGGTTTGTCGGTTTGACGGGAAATTTCCGCGATTACTTCAGCCGTTTTTTCTCTTTCCGTAACGGCCTGCGGCGTCAGGATTACCAGTACGCCGTCAACAGCGTCATCCTTGATCAGCGTTTTCAAACCGTTTTCATAGCGATCTGCTTTGGCGTCCCCGATAACGTCCACCGGGTTATAAAAGGCGGCGTCAGCGGGCAGGAACTCCCGCAAGGAATCAACTGTTTCCCGGGCGAAAGAGGCGATAGCCACGTTCGATTTTTCACAGGCGTCAGCCGCGATAATCCCCGGCCCGCCGGCGTTGGTAAGAATCGCCAGCCGCTTGTCTTCCGGCAGGGGCTGATAGGCGAACGCCAAGGCGAAATCGAAGAGTTCTTCAATGGTGCGCGCCCTGATAACCCCGCACTGGGAAAAGGCCGCGTCGAACGCTTTGTCCGAACCGGCCAGGGTCCCGGTATGACTGGACGCCGCCCGGGCGCCGGCGGAAGTGCCGCCTGATTTGATAATGATCAGAGGCTTCTTCTTGCTTACCTCTTTGGCGACTTCCATAAATCTTCGACCATCCTGAATACCTTCCAGGTAGCCCAGGATGACCTTGGTCTGTTCATCAGCGGCCAGCGCCTCCAGCATATCGACTTCGCTGATATCGGCTTTATTGCCCAGGCTGATAAACTTGGAAAAACCGATTCCTTCGCCAACAGCCCAGTCGAGAATAGCGGTGCATAACGCGCCGCTCTGTGAGAAGAAGGCGATATTCCCTTTGTCCGGCATGGCCGCCGCGAAAGAAGCGTTCAGGTTGCTCGAAGTGTCGATCAGCCCCAGGCAGTTCGGTCCCAGCACGCGAATCCCGTTTTCTTTGGCGACCTTGAGAACCTCCTGCTCCAGTCTCAGGCCTTCAATACCTGTTTCCTTGAAACCGGCGGTGATAATAATTACCGAGTTAACCCCTTTTTCACTCAAATCCTTAATCACCTGCAAGGTGAACCGGGCGGGCACCACGACAATGGCGAGATCAATATGGGACGGAACTTCGGCAATCGAACCGTATGATTTCAGCCCCAGTATTTCCTCTGCCTTGGGATTGACCGGGTAAATATCGCCTTGGTAATCATACTGGATAAGATTGTTCAGAATATCGTAGCCGACCTTGCCGGGGAGACGGGAAGCGCCGATTACCGCGACCGAGCCGGGATGAAAGAAATTATTGAGCATATTTACCGTTACCTTCTAACTCATAGATAGAATCAACAAAAAAAAGTTTCGCTTCCATTCAACAATTTATTCACTTCTAAAACGCGTAAAAATAGAAAGTCTTGCGCTTGATTAACATGCCTAACGCTTTCGAGTTATTAAGGTTATATACCTGCTCCTCATCATAACCCAGACTCCTGAAATCTATGACGTATTTGCCCTCGCCAAAGTGACATACCTGGCAGGCCCTTCCCGACAGCGAAATCCGCCATTCCGGATTCAGGGAATCTTTCTCCATGAATAATGGTCGTTTCTTACCATCCTCGATAACATAGGAAACCAAAGCTTCCAGTCCGCTTAACATAACATCGGGCTCAGGTTCTTGCAACTTGTCGCCATTATACCATGCGTAGGAGATAGCTTGAGAACTGTTTCCAGGTTCCAGGTGGCAGGTCTCACAGTACAGCTTGCTGGCGTGGAGATTGGCGAAAGCTCTGAGCCGAACGTTTTTCGTATGGGGAAAAGAACCATGACAGTTCTGACAATTGGACGGTGTCAAGTCCTCGTTCAAAAACATACGGGGCGGCTGGTAAGCGGGGATGGCCATGTTCCGCTGAAAAGCTTGTTTGATCCGCGGCGTTTTAGCGTAGATAATGACGCCGGCGATGATAATCAGTACCAGGCTGATCAGGGGGCCGGTCCGGCTGTATTTAACGTCGCCGCCGTGACGCGGCGGTTCCTTTCCGGTCAGTTTAACGTATTCTGATGGGTGTTCCTCGATCAATTCCTCCTCGGATATCCGTCCCGTGATCCAGATCAGGCTCATGGGGAATTTACCGGGCTTCCAGTGGACGGCGTAAAAGTGCCAGACAAGTATGGCCAGAACCGCCAGGACCGCCTCATAACGGTGGACAATAAAGGAGACATCAACAAACGCCTTGGGAACGTAAATTTTAAACCAGATCAGACTGCCGGTCAGGATCATCACGAAATTACCCCAGATCAAGGCCCAGTATTAAATTTTTTCCTTGTAATCAAAATGGCCATAGTTTGGTTTATGTTTAGCCAGGCCGAAGTAATATTTAAAAGTTCCGCCAATATCCCGCAGGTCTTTGAGGCCGGGTACCAGTTCCCGAAACTGCTCGTTACCTCTTTTGCTGAAGATTAAATAGAAAATGTGATAGAGACTGACTGACGCCAGGGCGACGGCGGCCACCCGGTGCAAATACCAGCGAACGAGATAGGCTTTTTCCAGGTTGTTCGTAAACGCCAGGACCCATTCCCGGGGAATTTTAAGCATGGCCCCGGTAATCACCAGGGTGATAAAGCTCAACAGCAGGATAAGATGCTGAATTCGTTCATTCAAAGTGAGGCGGGTGAAATAGCGCGTTTCACTTTTGGGTTTTGGGGGATGGACCTCCCGTCCCCGAACCACGAAACCCAGGAAATCGAGTCCGTTGTGAAAGAGCATAAAGCCGATGGTACCGACAATAATCAGGAAATATATGGGCGGCAGATAATCAGTAATCAGCCCCATTAAACTGTCGCCGTAAGTGTTATGGATCGCTCCCTTGTTGGCGAAGGTCGCCGTGGCCTTGGGGTGGCAGCTTTGCTGAGAGCAAATTTTCACCCGATTATCTTTATAGGTAGGCGACTGGGGGTTGGTGTAATCTAAAACCCGGTGGGGGTCGTGGCAGTTAACACAGTAAGCCGCTTTTTTGTTGCCGTAGTAATTAGCTTGCCGGTGTACGCCCTTGTTATATAGGACAACCGGCTTGGCGCTCTTGTCGTGCTTTTTCATTAGTGCTTCATCGCCATGGCAGGAGGCGCAAAGCCCGACGATAAATCGCGGTTCCGCCTTGGTCAACCTGGTCATCTGATGCTGCGGGTGGCAGTAATTGCACCTGGGAGCATCTTCATTTCCAGGGCCGTGGCTGCTGTTCTCATACGCGGTTTTGAGCTTTTGATGGGAAAAGTCCTCACCCAGCGCGGGATTGTTTTCCAGGTGACACATATTGGCACAGTCAACGGGGCGAATATTCTCCGCCAGGTGGGGTACTTGTTTAATGTAGTCATGGCAGGTTTCACAAGTTAACGGGGCGTGAACCGAGGCTTCTGATTTGGCCGGATCGACATAAAAGCTTCTCAGCGTTCCGTCCGGCTTTAACCTCGCCAAGCCTTTAAACTGGTGGCAGATCAGGCAATTGAGATCATCCTTGGCAAATAATCCTGTCGCCATTAAAGCCAGGAGCAGAAACGTGAATAGGAATCGGGTAGATTTTTTATATTTCATAATAAGTTAGAAAACAGCTTCGGCATTTTAGCAAGAAAACTTGATCTCTGGCAAGCTAAGTCTTTTGCCGACCCATTGCTTTCAGCTAATTGTTCAGCTTGTTGTTCACCTTAAATTTTTATAGTAAAACGATGTGTCGTAACAAATATTATGTTGAGTAAATTGGTTGGAATAACGCAAGCCACTGCTTCAAATATATTAAATATACCAGATGTTTACACGAACACGATTAATCTTGTTTTAATCACGGCGGTTACGAAAACAATCATATGACAGAACTGCTTTTATCCGTATAAGAGTATATATTTATAGCTATGGCAGTCAGCCCGGTTATTTATATAATAATATAAGTGTTTAATGCGTGAAAGACAAGAGATTTCTTGCTATTCCCTTTGGGTATAAGCTATTATATATCCCTTAATTTTTGGAGTGTGTGTATGTCCATACTGATAGTTGATGACGATCCAAATATTCGCTGGGTTTTGGCTCAATACCTGGAAAGTAACGGATATCAGGTTTATCAGGCTGAGGATGGCGAGCAAGGGCTTTTGAAATGGCGCGAGCATTCACCGCAGGTCATTCTCCTTGATTACAAAATGCCCAAGATGAACGGCATCGAGGTTTTAAGAACCATTCGTCAGGCAGTTGAGCCGAATGGTTCCGAAGTTATTATCGTCACCTCTCACGGTGAAACCCGCGCGGTAGTTGAAGCGATGAAGCTGGGCGCGGCTGATTTTATCGATAAGCCTTTTGATATCGAGGAAATTGGTTTTGTCGTCAAAAACGTCCTGGAGAAAAAAGAGTTAAAGGACGAAGTGAAAACTCTCAGAAAAGAGTTGCACCAGGAAGCGGCTTTTAAGGATTTTATCGGCGACAGCGCGTCGCTCGCCAACATAAAAAACCTGATCAGGCAGATTGCCGATGTCAACGCCACGGTCCTCCTGGTCGGCGAGAGCGGCACCGGTAAGGATATGATCGCCCGCTTAATTCATAATCATTCCGACCGTTCTCATAAAAATTTTGTCAAAATCAATTGCGCGGCTTTACCGGAAAACCTGCTGGAATCGGAATTGTTCGGCTACGAGAAAGGCGCCTTTACCGGAGCTTTAAAGAGGAAAAAAGGTAAATTTGAAATAGCTCACGAGGGAACCATTTACCTGGACGAGATTGGGGAAATGTCGTCGCATCTGCAAGCCAAACTTCTTCAGGTGTTGCAGGACAGTTCTTTTTCTCCTCTGGGCAGCGAGAAAGATATCACCATCGATACCAGGGTCATCGCGGCAACCAATATCGACATTGAGCAGGCCGTCAGCGACGGAACCTTCCGGGCCGATCTTTATTATCGTTTAAATGTAATTTACATTAGAATACCGCCTTTAAGGCAGCACCCTTCTGATATTCCCCTGCTGGTTGAAAATTTAATCGTAAAATACTGCCGGTAATACCAAAAACCTCACCTGCAAATAACGCCTGAGTTTCTGGAGCGGTTAATGGCCTATGACTGGCCGGGCAACGTTCGTCAACTGGAGAATATTATCAAACAATTTGTCATTTTCCAGAGTGAGTCAATTCTGGAAAAGAGCCTGCTGTCTATCGGCGATAACCCGCGAAAAGCGGTGCCCACCGCGCCCAAGATGTTTGAGGATGTTAAAAAAGGCGCTTTATCGCTAAAGGAAGTAAGCAAGCAGGCGACCCTGAAAGCCGAAAGGGAACTGATTGCCCAAGTGTTGCGGCAAACAGACTGGAACCGGACCGAAACCGCCAAGATTTTACAGATTAGTTATAAATCATTGTTGAATAAAATAAAAGAATCTGATTTAGATAAACAGGCATAACTGTAAATCTCTTTATAGATATATAACGTTTTGATTAATCGTGATCTTATTGCCGGGTTTGGCGTTGATTGGTTTATTTTTACTCTTTTTAGGAAAAAGTTTTCCAATATAGCGCCAACCGCGACCACAACGATATTACTGTTTTCGTCTGTATCTTGTTGTCATATAATGTCAATTCACATTTAACGAACGAACGCTGATTATGGCATATTACTTGCATTGAATGTTGAAAATGGAGGAACCCGTGTCAGAGAACGGTGACAAGATAAGAAATCAGATCCTGCACATAAGGGAATTACCAACTTTACCAAGTGTTGTCGATAGAATTTTGAGATTAGTCAGTTCGCCTGATACCACCGCCCAGGACCTGAACAAGATCATTGCCAACGATATGTCTTTGTCCTCAAAAATATTGCGACTGGCCAACTCGGCCTTTTACGGTCTGTCAAGAAAAGTGGACACGATAACGGAAGCGGTCGTCTACCTGGGTTTCAACATGGTAAAGGCAATGGCGCTCAGCGTCTCGGTGTTTGACTTGTTCAGGGGAAGTGGAACGAGCTATAAATATTTCAGCCGGGAGGCGTTGTGGCGTCACGCTATCGCCTGCGGCGTCACCAGCCGGATTATCAGCCGAAAAATCAAACACGGGAATCCTGAAACGATCTTTATGTCAGGTATTTTGCACGATATCGGCAAGGTTATTGTCGACCATTACAGCCATCAGGAATTCAGGGAGATTCTGGCCTACGCTGAGGCGGAACAGGTTTTTATTAAAGACGCCGAGGAGCATGTGCTCGGTGTTAATCATGCCAAGGTTGGTTATTGGTTAGCTGAGTGGTGGAAGCTTCCTGAAGTTATCAGTGATCCCATCTATTATCATCACAACCCGGCGGTATACCGGGTGAACACGGGAGTCGCCATTGTTCACGTGGCCAACGCTCTTTGCCGTCAACTGCAATTGGGCAACAGCGGCGACGAGTTGTTTCTGGATGTTGATCCTGAAGTATTATCATTTCTTAATTTACCAATCAGTTTTTTAGCGGAGATTGAATCGCAAATCAGGGAAGAACTGGAAAAGGCCGACATATTTCTGTCCTTTACCAGGTGAGGTTGTAAGGTGAGTAGCGGTACTGAAAAGATTGTTAATCAGTTTAAAGCGATAATTAAAGAAAAATCGCTGGATTTATCTGTCAATCAGGATGCCGCTCCGGAAAAAAAGCTGATCAGCCTGTTTGAGCAAATGGCTGGCCGGGTCCAAGCTCTGAGCCAGGAAAAGAAAGCCCTGAAGAAGGTTATCTCGGAGACCACCAACCAGTTCCAGGAAAGGATACTGGACCTGTCTTTAGTGAGACGTTTTGGTGAGGATCTGGATATTTTTGTCAGTATGGAGGAGTTTAACAATAAACTTCTGGATATTCTGATTGAGGAGTTGGGGGCTGAGAACTGTTCCATTATGATTGTGGACAAGGCTACCGATGAACTGGTCTTGCAAGCCGGCCGCAACCGGGGGAAAGAGGATTTTAAAACACCCACCAAAGAACGGCGGGTCAGAATTGGGGAAGGCATCGCCGGGCTGGTCGCCAGGGAAGGGCGGGCCATGCTACTTGCCAACGTTGCCGAGTAACCGCGTTTTATTCCGCTGGCGGACGCGCCGACTGATATTTGCTCGCTTCTCTGCATACCTTTTCCCTCTTCCGGCGAAGTGCTGGGAGTTATCAACCTGAGCCATCCCGATCCGGGAATCTTTTCTGACAACAATAAGCGCATTCTCAACATGCTCGCCAATCAGATAGCTATGGCGATTACCAATAACAGCATCCTGCGGGCTGAGCAGGAAGTTTCCAGGAACAATATCTCCTGGGCGATCAGTTCGCTGGTTGAGACCAACCGCAGATTGAAAATGGTTTCTGATGTTAGCCGCCTGATCTCGTCTTCTCTGGATCTGGACAAGACCCTGAATGTGATCCTGATCAAGGTAAACGAGGTGTTGCAGGCCGAAAGATCCTCGATACTGTTAATAAATGATGAAACTGGCGATCTGGTGATTGAGACCGCTATTGGCCAGGGGACCGAAAACCTGCCGGACACCAATCTGAAATCAGGCGAAAGTATTTCCGGGCACGTCGCTGAAACCGGCAAACCGATTTTAGTGACTGATATTGAAAAAGATCCTCGTGTGATGCGCTCCAATCGTCCCTGTTACTCGACCAAATCATTAATTTCGGTGCCGTTGTTAAGCAAGGGCCGCACCATTGGCGTATTAAATATCAGCGACAAGACAGATAAAAGCTCGTTTATGGAAAACGACCTGGAATTGGTGACTGCCCTGGCTTCCCAGATAAGTATTGCGATTCAGAACGCTTCCATGTTCGAGAGGAAGAAGCAAACCGTGCTGGAACTGGAAATCCTCAGCGATATCAACGAAAAGATCCAGCGTGCCCGTAACATATCCAACGCCATGGAAATGATTATGGAGAGCGTTGCTCGCATCACGAATTTCAGTTTCAGCCTGTTCTATTACTGGAATCCCAAGAAACACAAGCTTTCGCTCAAGCACTACCGCGGTATTTCGAGCGCTGAAGCCTGGGATTATAAATTGATTTTCAGCGAAAAGGTCACTTCTTTAATCAAGGATGATCCGTCGGAGCTGACCAGGTCGCCGGAAAAATATTTCGGCAACATAACCAAATTGCCTAAAGTCAGGAACGCTTCGCATAAGCGGCTGATACCTTTTGTGGTGGAGGAAAAGTTCTTTGGGCTTTTAGTCATCTGCAAGAACGAGGGACGTGATTTTACCAAACGCGATCTTAATTTCCTGCAGATCATCGCTTCGCAGGCGGCCGCGTTGTATGAGCGGTCACTGACCTTGATCAGCGCTTCCCAGTTGATAACCCTGGGTGAGATCATGGGTAGCGCCATGCATGATCTGAAGAATCCTCTGACGGCGATCAAGGGCACCATCCAGTTGCTGGTTGCCAAAGGCGATGATGTCGCCTTGACCCGCAAGGGGCTGGAAGTCATGAATAACAGCGTTCAGCATTTAGAAGAGTTGATTGATGGTTATTTCAGTATCACCGGCTCCCACATGACTCATTTCCAGGCTCAGAACATCAATACCATCTTACGTAAACTGCAATCAACGGTTAAGACCCGTTTTGCCCGTTGTCATATCAACATCACCATGGACCTGGCGGATAACATTCCCACCAGTATTGTTGATTATCGTCAGATTTACGAGGCATTGCTGAATATCCTGATCAACGCTCTTCAGGCGATGGAAGGAAAGGGCGGCGGCGCGGTTTGTATTTCCACCCGGTTGCTGGAGGTTGATTACGACAAGGAATTAATCGAGATAAGGATTAAGGACAACGGGCCGGGAATATCCAAAAAACATCAGGAAAAGATTTTCGAAAGATTTTTCACCACCAAGGAAAATGGCACTGGTTTAGGTTTGCCTCTGGTTCAGCAGATCGTCAAGAATCATATGGGTGAGATTGAAGTCGTAAGCAAAGTCAACGAAGGCACCGAATTTATCATTAAACTTCCGGTCAGCCGCGAAAAACCCAAAACCGAATTCGCCTGAGCGAGGCCGGTGGGCCTGTTTCCGCTCGCTATTGCGGCTTGTGGGGAGCGGTTTTTGTAATTTAAAAGAGTTCCCCCCTTAAATCTGACTTGAATTGCGCTTTGCTTTACGACTGGGTTCCAATGCCCAGGAGACGGGCCAGCAAACTGCGCTTGATAGTAAAGGCGTGTTCGGGACACAACTCATGACAGCAATAGCACTTAAGGCAACGGTTAAAATCAATTTTCGGATAACCATCAACAAAGCCAAGCGCGTCTGACGGGCAGTTGTTTTTACAGACCCCGCACTTTACACATTCCTCCCTGACCACTTCGGGGTAGATCTTTATCGTTTTTTCGATTAAATATCTGATTGAAGGCCGCATAAAACGAGGCAAGCCGCTAAGGATATTAAAACCTCGCCGGACTTTCCAGTAATCAGGGATAAGCGCTTCCGCCAGGGGCGTGTCCAGAATCTCGATATTTTCAAGGTCTTTCTCTCCTAAACCACGGGCGGCGGCGATGCTGGTCGTCATAATCTCATCAGGCTCATAGCCGATAATTTTACCGGCGACAGCGTCCAAGGCCACCGGGTCGTAACTACTCAGGATTAAACCCACATCACGTCTTCTACCACTGGCCGGCCCCGCTCCCTCCATGGCCCAGACCGCGTCCATAATGGCTAATGACGGTCTTGCCTGTTCATAAATATCAACCAGTACCCGGCAAAAATCCCCGGGATGCGGAGCGTCCAGATGATAATTAGCCTTGTTAAAACCGGTAACAGCGCCAAACATGTTCTTGATCGCCCCGGTATAGAGCACGTAATTATGGGTTTTCAGTTTGGGCATGGTGATTATGACGTCGCAATCGAGGACGGCTTGGGCTAGATACAGTTTCCTGAAATTTTCCCCTTGCGGATAATCAATCTCAACCAGTCCGCTCTTCTCGAAATTGACAATCTCCGCCCCGCAGCTTTCCGCGGCGGCCCTTATTCCGGTACGCTCCAGCGCCTTGTCGATGTTGGCGTAGGCGTTTCCCGGGCTGTCGCCGACAACCGGTTTCCCGCCCGCTTCCCGAACCAGTCCGCCAACGGCTTTTATGATGGCCGGGTGGGTTGTGACGGCGTCCTCAGGTTCCGACGCCATGAGCATGTTTACTTTGAGGAGAACCCGGTCGCCCGGCCTGATGATCTTTGCCAGACCGCCAAGCGAATCCAGGCTGCGCTTCACCGCCTGGTAAACCCGGTCGTCCTGATAATCGGCGCAACGCGTGATCACAACGGCGCTGGTCATTTTTCCGCTTCTTTTAAGACTACTTCAGCGGCCCGACGAACAGCGCCCGGCTCGCCTAAACGCCTTTTAATTTCAGCCAGGACCTCGATATGCTTTTTCCTTTTATCCGGATCAACCAGCAGTTCCCAGCCTGATCTGGCCATTGCTTCCGGATTGGCCTGAAGCTGCAGAAGCTCAGGCACGGCTCGTCGTTCCATGACGATGTTAGGCAGAGAAGCGTAAGGGAAACGGACCAATAACCGGCCCAGCCAGTAAGAGAGACTGGTGAGTTTATAGAAAACAACAACCGGTACGCCCATGATGCTGACTTCCAGGGTGGACGTCCCCGACGCGCAGTAGATTAAATCAGCGGCCTGCATCGCTTCCAGGTAATCACACTCGGCAATAATCCGGGGCTTAATATCATAACGCGCGATCGCCGCCTCAACCCGGCCGCGGAATTTCTCCAAAGCCAGGGGCAGGAAGAAATCAATCTCATGACCCAAAAGCATGTTCAAACGGCGGGCCGTGCCGAATAACAGGTCCAGGTGATTGTTAATCTCCTGCTCGCGGCTGCCGGGAAACAAGCCAATGACATAACGCTGTTTAAAATTAAAATAATTGCGCGCCTCCTCCTTACCGCTGAAACGCCCCTTGGTAAAGTCCAGCAAAGGATGCCCGACATAGGATACAGTTCCCCCCTCCCTTTCATAGATCGAGGCCTCAATCGTAAAGGTAGCGATAATCCGGGAAACCTGCCGGCACAAATACTTGGCCCGCCAGGTCGCCCAGATCCAGTACTGGGGGGCGAAATAATAGACGGTGGGAATGTTCAGCTTTTTCAGGACCTTGGCCATTTGAACATTAAAACCCTGGTAATCCACCAGGACAACCAGGTCCGGTTTTTCATCCCTAATATGCTGAACTACCCGGTTGAAGACCCTGCGCAACGGTAAAACGTGTTTTAATGATTCCAGCAAACCAATAGAGCTGCGGCTGGTTACATCATCCCAAAGACGCACTCCGGCTCCCCGCATCATCTCTCCGCCCAAGCCCATCAGGGAGATGTCAGACTCCAGCAGCTTGATGGACCGGGAAAGTTCAGCCGCGTGCTTATCGCCGGAAACTTCCCCGGCTATAAAAACAATCTTCTTTGACATAACTACTCCAGACTATCTGGTTAAGCCACGTTCACTCTTACTTATGAAATCGAGCAAATGCTCCAAGGCGGGGATCCGTTCCAGTTCTGACTTGATCCTTTCAACTGAGACAGCCTGCTTCAGACCGGAACGAAACAGTAATCGATAGGCTTTTTTCAAAATGGCGATTTCCTCGGCGCTGAAACCGCGCCGCTTTAAGCCAACATGATTTAATCCGTTGCTCCTGGCCGGACTGCCGGCGACCAGGGTAAAAGGCAAGACATCCATGCTGATCCGGGAGGCGCCGCCGACCATGGAATATTTGCCGATGTGACAGAACTGGTGTATCCCGGTCAACCCGCCAATGATGGCGCCCTCCTCAACGGTAACATGACCGGACAAGCCCGCGGCGTTGGCCATTATCACCTCATCGCCGACAACACATTCATGGGCGACATGAGCATAAGCCAGCAAAACAACCCGGTCGCCCACTTTCGTGTAAGCCTCGGCGGCCGTGGGATGATTGATCGTAACATATTCCCTGATTAAGACATCATCGCCGATTACAGTATAATTTTTGGCGCCGTCATATTTTAGGTCCTGTGAAGTCGTGCCAATTACGGCGCCCGGATAAATGTTGCAGTTTTTGCCGATCGTAGTCCAGCCGTCGATAAAAACATGCGCCGAGATTTTGGCGTTGTCGCCAATCTCCACATTCTCGCCAATAATTGTATAAGGACCGATCTCCACTCCCGTTCCAAATCGCGCGCCCGGTGAAACAATTGCTGTAGGATGTATAGACATTTTTTACCTCTTGTTATTTACAAATTATATTTCTTAGCCATCAACTAATGAAAATGAGAGTTCCGCTTCCGCGACCAACTGGCCGTCCACATAAGCCATACCCTTCATTTTACCGAAACGTTTCCTGAGTCTTATTGTTTCAACTTCGAGTCTTAACTGGTCGCCCGGCAACACCGGTTTGCGGAACTTGACCTGATCCATACCCATAAAATATATCATCTTGCCGATATTTTCCGGACTCCTCAAAACCATAACTCCGCCGGTCTGGGCCATGGCTTCCATGATTAAAACACCCGGCATAACCGGATGACCGGGGAAATGACCGTTAAAAAAATCTTCGTTAATTGTAACATTTTTCAGGCCCACAATTTTCCGCAACCCGTCAATATAAATCACCTTGTCCACCAGCAGGAAAGGATAACGGTGCGGCAGTATTTTTTTGATATCGGTAATGGTCACGACCTTATCAACGGTTTCCGGAGGGGGTTTCAAGGCTCCGACATTTTCACGATTCACTTCCTGTCTCAGGCTCTGAACCAGATTTATATGCGAGGGATGCCCACCCTTAAAAGCGACGACATGACCCCTGAGCGGCATCCCCAGCAACACCAGGTCGCCGATTAAATCCAGGATTTTGTGCCTGACAAATTCATCCGGAAAACGAAGCTCCGAATTGATGACGCCTTCCGAACCTATGACCACGGCGTTATCCAGACTGCCGCCCTTGATCAGTCCCTGCTCCTTTAGCTGCTCCACTTCCTCGACAAAGCAAAAAGTGCGGCAGGGAGCGATCTCTTTAACGAAAGTTTCTTCCGTGATCTTTAACGAAAGAAACTGCTGGCCGATAACCGGGTGATCGTACTCAACCATGTAGGATATGATAAAATCGTCCGCGGGTAAAACAACAATCTCGGCCTGTTTCAGCCTGGCCCAAACCGGCTTCCTGACCTTGAAAAATTTACGTGGGGCAGCCTGTTCGGTAATACCGGCTTCCCTGATTTTTTCCACAAACAACAAAGCGCTGCCATCACCAAGCGGAGGCTCGGTGGCGTTGACCTCGATCAGCAGATTGTCAATGTTTAACCCGGCAACCGCCGCCAGGACATGCTCGATGGTATGAACATGAACCCCATTATCGGCGACTTTGATGGTGGTGCCCCGTTCCACACCGCTGACATGAACGATATCGGCGGTAATGGCCGGCTGATTTTCATAGTTGGTACAGATGAACCTGATACCGCTATTTTCAGGCGCCGGCAGAAATTTCATGGTTACCGGATTACCGGTATGAAGACCTACACCAGATATTTCAATTGGTTGTGCTATTGTGCGTTGACAACTCAATCACAATCCTCCTTTTTTTTCAGAGAGGCCTGGCTTTCCAGTTTTGCCAAACGTTCCTCCATAATTTTGAGCTTTTTCATGGTTTCCGGCAACAACGCCCGGCTGGCGATCTGACGCCGCTCCTGCGTTATCGGTATAGCCGGAGAACCCAGAACAATCTGGTTGCCCGCCAGATCCTTGGTGACGCCTGACTGGCCGGCGACGACCACATTGTCGCCAATCGTGATATGACCGACTATACCGACCTGGCCGGCGATGGTGCAATGCTTACCGATTCGCGAGCTGCCGGCAATACCCATCTGCGCTACCAGTACGGTGTTTTCCCCAATCTCAACATTATGGGCAATCTGTACCAGGTTATCTATTTTGCATCCCTTCGAGATAACCGTTCTGCCCAACGTCGCCCGATCAATTGATACGTTGGAGCCGATCTCCACCTCATCCTCAATCAACACGGAACCGATCTGCGGTATCTTGTAATAACGCTCGCCATCCGCGGCGTAGCCGAACCCGTCACTGCCGATTACAGCGCCGCTATGGATAATAACCCGCTCACCGATCACAACCCGCTCGCGAATTGTCACATTGGGATAAATCAGGCAGTCATTACCGATTACCGTGTCAGCGCCGATAAAAACATTGGGCATGATTACGGTATTCTCACCGATCTTGCAGCCTTTGCCCAGATAAACGTTACCGCCAACGCTGATATTTTCACCCAACTCAACGCGTGACTCCAGGACAGCCGAAGAATGCACCCCTTTTTCCCTTTTCGGTGGGGGATGCAGTTTCGCCAGCAACTTGGCGAATGCCAGGTAGGGGTTAGGACAAATTATCTGGGCACATTTTATGTTCTTCCGCTTCTTGGCGACAATGACAGCGGCGGCGTTGGTTTCCTCAGCCAGCTTTTGATATTTGGGATTAGCTAAAAAACTGATCTGAGCAGGCGTAGCCGACCGCAACTCGGCAACTCCTCCGCTGATCTCTCGGTCCGCGCCGTCTAACTGCCCCCCAACATATTGAGCGATTTCACTTAACTTCATTTTATCTGTTATACTGCTCATCGAGTTTGCGGATAATGCTGTCTGTCAAGTCAACCTGCTCAGCCGCGTAAAGCAAGGAGCTGTAATTCTTCTCAAAAATAATCGTGTAACCGTCGTCAACGCCCCTTTACTTAATAATCTTTTCCGCTTTTTCCAGAATAGGCTGGGTCAGTTTTTGCTCCTGAATTTTCACTTCCTCAAGCGCGCTTCTTCTTTTCTTTTCGAAAATCCGCATTTTTTCATGAAGTTCCATCATCTTCTGCCGGCGAAGGTCCTCTCTCATTAGAAGGTGTTCGTCCAGGTCTTTTTTCAGGGCGTCGATGACCTCTTTTTCCGGTTTCAACAGCTCTTCACGGGCCGCGACCATCTGGTCCAGTTTCTTCCTGGCCTCCTTGCCCTCGGAACTGGTCTCGAGAACCTTCTGGACATCAACAAAGCCGACCTTGACCAGGTCCGCCGCCCAAACACCAATACTGCTCAACATTGTGGCTATTATCAAGATAAATGTTACTTTTTTAAACATAAACGCTCCCCTTACTAAAAATAATTTCTAAAAAGTAGTTCCCACGTTAAAGTGAACCTGACCGCTTTCTTTGGCTACCGGCCACCGCGGATCCAAAGGAACCCCATAGTCAATCCGCACAATCCCCAGCATCGGAACCTGAACCCGGAAACCGACCCCCGCTCCGGGATAAAAATCCGAGGTCTTGATATCAACCTGGTAATCCCAAATGCCGCCGGCGTCCCAAAAAGTTATCAACTGGAACGCCTTGTTCAGCTTCCAGCGGAATTCTGAATTATTGAACAAACGATAACGCTTTTGGAAACCCAACCCAAAATCAGGATATCCTCTTACGGTGGTCGAACCGCCTAACTCAAACCGTTCCTCTGCCGGTACCGTTTTACTGGGACCAAACTCCTTGACATAATCACCGCTGAAACGGGTGGCAAGCGCCAGCTTCTCCCGATAAAAACCATAATACCAGCGGGAGTCAAACTTTAATTTGATAAAGTTGTTCTCGCCTTTTAAAAATCCGCCGGCTTGAGTAAAACCAAGGAATTGATAATTGCCGCGAACCGGGAAAAAGGTGTCATCACGGTTATCCCAGTTCAAGGTTGCCCCCAAGGTCCGGGTGACCTGAACTCCTTCATTGGTACCCGACGGCAGCCTGATATCCGTTATCTTGCTGTATTCAGACGAAACAACACCATGCTTGACAAAAACCCACAGATAATCCCAGAAGGGGTGCCCCAGTTTAACGGAGCCACCCTGTTTGTGTACGGAATATCCCACCCTGTCTGAATTGTTGAGCAGATTATTATAGCCCAAGACCTCACGCCGGGTGTTTTCATAACTGACACTGAAATAATTATGAGTGTCGAACACGTACGGCTCAGTAAAGGTAAAACTGTAGTAAAGCAGTTTTTCGCCGACTTCGACACTGGCGTTGACCTTCTGACCATAGCCCATTAAATTAACAATACCAAGCCCAAGCTGACCGGTTAACTTATCCCGGTTACTGTACGAGGCCCCGACAGTAAAACGTCCCGTCTTCTGCTCTTTGAGCCGCCAGACGATATTGACCAGATCGTTGCGGGAACCCCCGACAACCTGAGGCTCAAGCTCCTTGAAATATCCCAAACGGTTAAGCTTCTCGTAGCTGAGCCGAAGCTTCTTGGTATTGGCCGTCTCGGTTGGCTTGAGCAACATTTCCCGGCGGAGAACTTTTTCCTTGGTTACGTCATTGCCTTCGAAATCAATCCGCTCAATATAATACTTGGAACCTTCGTCAATGGTCACTCTCAGATCGGCGCGCTTACGCTCAGGATCAAGCAATGGCTCAATATTAACATAAGAGGAAATATAGCCCAGTTCACCGTATTTATCTCTAATAAACTGGGTCGCTTCATCAACTTTTTTCTGCTTATATCTTTTCCCTTCCTTAAGATTTAACCAGTAAACGATTTGTTCGGTCGTAAACAGCTTGTTGCCAAACAGTTCAATCCCGCCGTAACGGTAACGAGGTCCCTCGTCAATGGTGATCTCGATATAGATACGGTTAAGCTTCTTGTTAACATTGACCCGGTAATCGGAAATCCTCATACTCAAAAAACCGCGCTTATGATAGAAATCTTTTAATTTCTTTAAGTCCTCCTGGAATTTCTCCTCTTCATAACGACCTAAATTGAACGGGAAATAAAACTTGCTGGTGCTGATTACCCAGCGTAACCGCCAGTCTTTATAGGCTTTATTGCCAAAAAACTCGATCCATTTGATCCGGACAATCTTTTTCTCTTTGATGTTAAACCTTACTATAACATATCCCGGCTCGGTCTCTTTCAGCACAACGCTTACCTCGGCCAGATAAAAGCCTTCCCGGGCGCAGTACTTTTTAATCAACTGAATATACTTTTCCAGCTTATAACTAGCCAGAGCCTTGCCCTTGCGAATCCTCTCATCGCGCTCCAGGTTGTCATTTAAATAGGTCGTTATTTTAACATCCTTGAGTTTCTTAAGCCCGGAAAACTCGATATCCTCAACGACCGGCCGCTCCGTCAAGACGTAGGTTAATTTAATACCGCCCTCAACCCGGTCGGACAACAGCTCAAGGTTAGAAAACAACCGGCTGTTATACAATTTTAAAAAATCCCGGCGAACCCGGTATTCGGATAAAGGTTTCCCGATTCGCTGAGTGATAAAACGCTCGACCCTTTTGGGCTTGATACGCTTCAATCCCTTGAATTCAATGCTTTTAACAATTTGCGCGTCTGACGCGGCGGCTGAATGAACCATTCCTCCTAACAGGAGAAACACTACCCCCCAAGCGAAAATTTTTTTAATCATAATAGAATCTGTTTATTTTTCAGAATTAGTAATCTTGCTAAATTCAAGTTTTCCGTCTACGCAGTCAACCCGTAAGGTAACTTCTTCCTTAAATACTCCCTTTAAAATTTCATCGGCTAACCGATCTTCAATATAACGCTGTATCGTTCTCCTCAGAGGCCTGGCGCCAAGCAAAGGATCATAGCCGCTGGAAATCAGGAAATCTTTGGCCGCGTCGGTAAGTTCAAAAGTGAGTTTGCGGTCCTTTAACCGGTCCAGCAGTTCATCTATCATTTTATGGATGATCTTTTTCAAATCATCTTTGTTCAAATGCTTGAAAACAACCACATCGTCAACCCGGTTGATAAACTCGGGACGGAAAGCGCGCTTCAACTCGTTCATTACTTTATCTTTCATCTTCTCATAACCACTGTCCTGAGCCTGAAATCCCAGGGAAGCCCCTTTGCGGATCTCGGCCGCTCCCAGGTTGGAGGTCATGATGATAACCGTGTTTTTAAAGTTAACCTTATGTCCCAGATTATCATTAAGATGACCCTCTTCCAGGACCTGCAGGAGAATATTAAACACATCGGGATGAGCTTTCTCAATCTAGTCGAGCAACACGACCGAGTACGGTTTGCGGCGGATCTGCTCGGTGAGCTGGCCCCCTTCATCATAGCCAACATAGCCGGGAGGAGCGCCTACCAGACGGGATACGGCGAATTTTTCCATAAAATCGGACATGTCAATATGTACCAACGAGTCCTCATTGCCAAAGATGAACTCCGCTAAAGTCTTGGCTAACAGGGACTTGCCAACTCCGGTCGGTCCCAAAAACAGAAAGGAGCCAATGGGACGCCGGGCGTCCTTCAAACCAGCCCTGGCTCTCCTGATGGCGCGCGTCACGGCGGTGATCGCTTCGTTCTGACCAACAACCCGCTTATGCAGTTCCTTTTCCATTCGTAAAAGTTTGTGCCCCTCTTCCTCGGTAATCCGGGTCAGCGGGATATGGGTCCAGTTGGAGATAATGGTGGCGATGTGTTCTTTGCTGACCTCAACGACTTGTTCCTGACGCTTTTCCTCCCATTCTTTCTTGATCTTGTCCAGTTGGTTGCGCAGTTTCTTTTCCTGATCCCTGAGCGCCGCGGCTTTTTCAAAATCCTGAATTTTCACCGCTTCTTTTTTCTCGTCAGCGATCATCTCAATTCTGGTTTCCAGCTCACGCAGATCCGGCGGTCTTTCTGTCGCTTTCAAGCGAGCCGCGGAACCCGCCTCATCAATTAAATCAACGGCCTTGTCTGGAAGAAAGCGATCCATCACATAGCGGTCTGAAAGCTCGGCAGCGGCGGTTAAAGCCTCATCCGTGAGCTTTACCCGGTGATGGGCTTCATAGCGATCCCGCAAGCCTTTCAATATCTGTATGGTCTCCTCAACCGAAGGCTCGTCAACAAATATGGACTGGAAACGTCTTTCCAGGGCGCCGTCTTTTTCAATGTATTTCCGGTACTCGTCCAAAGTCGTCGCCCCGATACACTGTAGCTCGCCGCGGGCAAGCGCCGGCTTGAGCATGTTGGAGGCGTCAATGGAACCCTCAGCGGCGCCGGCGCCGACCAGGGTATGACGTTCATCAATAAAAATGATGATGTTATTGCTTTGCTTTATTTCATTCATGATCTTTTTCAAACGTTCTTCGAACTGACCGCGGTATTTCGTGCCGGCGACCAAAGAACCCAAATCCAAAGTCAGAACCCGGCGGTTATTAAGGATTTCAGGAACCTGACCGCCGGTAATTATCTGGGCCAGGCCTTCGACAATCGCTGTCTTGCCGACCCCGGCTTCTCCGATCAAAACCGGATTATTCTTGGTCCGCCTGGTCAATATCTGAATGACCCGTTCGATTTCCATTTCCCGGCCGATGACCGGATCAAGCTTGTTTTCCCGGGATAACAGGGTCAGGTCACGGGCGAACTCGTCCAGGGTCGGAGTCTTGCTCTTCTTGCTCTTGGCGCCGACATCCATGCCGCTGACATCTCCGCCCAGAACCTGGATCAGCGCTTCCTGGGCGTTCTCAATGTTGACTCCCAGACTGCCGAGAGCCTGAGCGGCGACGCCCTCGCCCTCGCTGATTAAACCGAGAAGCAGGTGTTCAGTGCCCACATAATTATGGCCAAACTGCAAAGCGATATTGATTGCGAACTCCATCGCTTTTTTCGCCTGAGGCGTGAAAGGAACATCGCCCAGAGTCAGGGTGCTCGAACCCTTCAACATCATTTCCTCAATCTTCAGCGCCAGAGCCTCAATGTCCAGCCCCAGCTTCTGCAACACCGCGATTGCGACGCCCTCGCCTTCGCGTATCAATCCCAATAATAAATGTTCCGTACCCAAAGCGTCGCCGCCCCAACGGGTAACCTCTTCCCGGGCGAAAACCAAAACCTTGCGCGCTCTCTCGGTAAAACGGCTTTCCATCACTCAAGCTCCTCACGCATAAAGTCCGCCCTCATGGTATTAACCTTACTATGAGATAATTCGCTTCCAACACCGCTCTTTAACAGCAAATGCGAGGAATGAATAAATAACAGTATTTTATTCAGACAAGAATAACTGACCTGAGTAATAATTCCCAGGTCAATACCTAATCTTATCAGGCTGATTAACTCCATGGCCTCAGTTAAATTAAGGTTGCGTGCGTATTTTAGAGTACCGTAGGCGCGCCAGATCTGATCAGGCAATTTCCTCTTCTGGTCTTCCAGCAAAAGAACCCTGGTCTCTTCCTCATAGCCAATCAGTTTGTGGGCGATTTGTTCGATATTGTCAATCGTCTCCAACTCGTTTTTACCCAGGGTCAGTTGATTGGAAATCTGGAAAAGATTACCCATCACATCGGTGCCCTCGCCGAAAATACCCCTGATCGCCAAATTGAAACGGGAGACCGCCGGCAGAATTTTGCGGATCTGCTTGGACTTGACCAGCGCCGGCAGGTGCACCATGACACTGGCCCGTAAACCGGTGCCGGTGTTGGTGGGACAGGCCGTCAGGTAACCATAGCGGGTCGAGAAGCCAAAATTCAGCCGGTCCCCCAATTCGCTGTCCACAGTGTCGATAATCCGGTAGGCTTCGCCAAGCGATAACCCGGCCCTGATAGTCTGAAGACGCAGATGATCCTCCTCGTTAACCATGAAGGAGAAGTTTTCCGAGCGCTCAACAGCAACCGCGGCATAATTATGATTCATGACCAATTTCCGGCTGATTAACTGGCGTTCCAGCAGAAACTGACGTTCTACCGATGTCAGATCGCTTAACCGCCAAAGCGTTGCCTCGGCAAACAGTTTTGAATCAGCCAGGCTATTCTCAATCAGCCGGATAACCTCATCCTGTTTTTCGGGAGGATTACAATTGGTAAAATTAAAATCTGTCAAATTGCGGGCCAGGCGCACCCGGCTGCTGATGACAATGGAACTCTGATTCTTGTCGGGCTGCGCCAGCCAACCGCTCACCCGGTGGAACAGGTCACTTATCTGAAACATTGTTTCTCTTTTCAGGCGTTCCCGCGAGATCGCTCGGGGAACATTGATTCTTCAGGCTGCGTAAGCGGTCGCGCAACTCGGCGGCCAGTTCAAACTCTTCCCGGGCGACCGCCTGTTTCAATTGTTCTTCCAGGTCGACAAGTTCATCATCGCACACTTCCGGCTTGATACTATTCGGAAAGGCTTTACCGGTGTGATGCGTCGAACCATGAATCCGCCGGAACAGCGGCTTCAAGCTGTCTTCGAGATAATTATAGCACTGACAGCAACCCAACAAACCGCTCTTAATGAATTCCTCGTAGGTGGTGCCGCAATGCTTGCAAACCGCTTGCTTTCCGCTGGCCTCATCCGGCTTGACCCCGCCGCTGAGACTGGTGATGATATCCGAAATATTGAAATATGATTCAGCGAAAACACTGCTGATGCCTTCTTTGGAAGCGCATTCCCGGCAAAGATGTATCTTGCGCACCTGGTGCTTGACTTTTTCCTCATAATAGATAAATGCCTGGTTCTTGCCGCAGACTTCACAAAGCATAATTAACAAGCCTTTTTTTGGTCTAAATTTAAATGAAATCCAGCCAGCCGAAATATTTTTCATCTTTCCCGGATACGATATCAAAAAACTTGTTCTGGATTTCCCGGGTCACACTGCCCCGAACGCCGGCGCCGACCTGTCTTAAATCAACCTCCCTGACCGGGGTGACCTCAGCCGCCGTACCGCACAGGAAAATCTCGTCCGCGAGATATAAATCATCACGGGTAATTGGAGTCTCCTTGACGGTGTAGCCCAGGTCCGAGGCAATTTTAAAAATCGAGTCGCGGGTAATTCCGGGCAGAATCGAACCCGGCGGCGGCGTTGATATTTCTCCGTTACTGACCACGAAAATATTCTCGCCCGAACATTCAGCGACGTAGCCGGCGACGTCCAGTAGCAAAGCCTCGTCATAACCGTCTTCGAGCGCTTCCCGCTTGGCCAGGATCGAGTTGACATAGTGCCCCGAAACTTTCGCCCGCGACATCTGGCAGTTGATATGATTACGACTGAAAGAAGAGGTTTTCAACCTGATCCCCTTGCTTAATCCTTCCTCGCCAAGATAGGTGCCCCAGGACCAGGTTATGATTGATGTCCGGACCGGGCTGTTCATGGGATTGAGACCCATCGGCCCGTCGCCCAGAAAAATCAGCGGACGGATGTAGCATTCATCCTGGGAGTTGGCCTTGATGGTATCCCTGACCGCGGTCATAATTTCATCAACTGAATAAGGCGCCGGAATTCTGACGATATGGGCCGAATTAAGCAGACGCTGAATATGCTCGCGATGACGAAAAACCGCCGAGCCTTTAACCGTTTTATAACAGCGAATACCTTCAAAAACAGCTAAACCGTAATGTAATGAATGAGTCAGAACATGAACCTGGGCGGCATCCCAGTCAACGAGGCTGCCATCAAACCAAATCTTTTCCGCTTTTTTCACCATCTTGAGCCACTCTCCTGAAAAAATAATAACGCCTGATTAATTAATTCCAACCCGCTCCCGCCAGTGAGACGTCTTTCCGGGACAGGTTCGTATGTTTAAATCTCATCACCACAACGGGCTGCGACGTATTCAAAGGAAAACAACAACACTGACTGGCAGGACAGCATAATAAAAAACCCATCCTTAATTTAAGTCGGATAGGTATCATCGCTTATCAAAAAACCACACTCTGCCTTGAGTCTTCCGTGGCCCGCACGGCCATGCCGGACTTCGCCAATCTAAACCAAGTGAAGTTAGCATAAATTCCTTTGCCGAGTCAAGCTTTTTCACCTGCCGCAAACTGGTCGGCCTTGCGGATAACAACCCTTTTGGTCATTTCCCCACTTCACGGACCTGTTGTTTGCCGGAACTCTGTTGAACCATGAAACGCCGGGCATAATCCTCAACCGCTGACCTGATGTCAGCCGCCCCCATAATACCCGACATTATCGCCAGGCTGCTGACCCCGGTAGCGGCGACTTCCGCTATGTGTTCGGGTTGAATACCGCCAATAGCCACAACCGGGATTTCCAGGCTGCTGACAGCTTCTTTCAGAACATCAACTCCCAGTGGATCAAGGATACCATATTTTGAAGGCGTGGGATAAATAGGCCCGATAGTGACATAATCAGCGCCTGCGTCCTGAGCTTTAAGCGACTCGCGAACGCTGTGGGTTGAGACGCCGATTATTTTCTTGTTACCGATTAATTCGCGGGTCACCCCAACCGATAAAGAACGCCAGCCCAGGTGGACGCCGTCAGCGTCAGTGGCCAGCATGATATCAACCCGGTCGTTTATTAAAAACGTGACCTTATTCTCACGGGCCAGCCTGACACCGGACTTCGCGATCTCATAAACTTCCTGCGCCGACAGAATCGGTTCCCGAAGCTGGATTACCCGAACTCCCCCGCTTATCGCTTCCTCTATTCCCTCGTGGAGACTAAGCTCCGAATTTTGAGCCAGCAAGTCATTGTTGGTAACCAGGTAAAGCCCGGAAATTTTCATCCGCCAACCATGCCTTCTATGGGCGAACTGGCTGAGGCGTAGCGTTTTCTGGGAATACGGCCGGCCCGGTAAGCCAGCCGTCCGGCTTCTACCGCCTGCCGCATCGCCGTTGCCATCATAACCGGTTTTTGGGCCTTGGCGATGCCGGTGTTCATTAAAATCGCCGCGACGCCCATCTCCATGACAACCGCCGCATCCGAAGCCGTGCCCACGCCGGCGTCGACAATTACCGGCACTGAAACCGCTTCCATAATCAGTTCAATATTGCGGGGATTCTGCAAACCCAATCCCGAGCCAATAGGCGCGGCCAGGGGCATAACAGCCGCGGCGCCGGCATCCTCGAGACGCTTGGCGACCACCACGTCATCATTGGTATAGGGCAGGACGACAAAACCTTCTTTAACCAGAATTTCAGTCGCCTCAACCAGACCGATAACGTCCGGATAAAGTGTTTTTTCATCACCGATAACTTCCAGTTTTACCCAGTTGGATAAACCGGCCGCCTGACCCAGACGGGCGGCGCGCACCGCGTCATCGACCGTGTAACAGCCGGCGGTGTTGGGCAGTATCCGGTATTTATCGCGGTCCAGGTAATCAAGCAGCGATTCCTTATTTTTATCGCTGAGGTTTACCCGCCGCACGGCGACCGTCACGATCTCCGCGCCGGAAGCGGCGACCGCTTCCTTGGTCTCTTGCGGCGACGAATACTTGCCGGTGCCGACCAGCAATCTTGAACCAAACGTTTTTCCGCCCAACTCCCAGGCATCGGATATTATCTTTTCCTCATTATTTGACATCGCTGTAATTAACCCCCTCCGACAAAATGAACTATTTCCAGTTCATCGTTCTCATTAACAATTGTTTTTTTATAATCTTCCCGGCTGACGATCAACCGGTTTAATTCCACGGCTACCCGCAACGGCTCAAGTTTTAACTCTTTTTCCAGCAAATGCAGCAGGTTGATTGCGGAAGGGATTTCCCGGTTTTCCCCATTTATTCTGATTCGCATTATTCCACCACATCCTTACCCTGTAAGATACGCAACACGGCATTGGCCTGCATACCGGCCGCCAGCGTTACCCGCGGGGCCATCAAGCCGATGTTGGGCGCCGCTTCCGAAACGCTGTCGCCCACCAGGTAAATATTATGGTAGACTTTCCTGGTCGTTATTAGTGACGCCACTCCGTCGCCGGCCAATCCGGAAGCGAAAACACCCGGTTTATTGGGTAAAAATTTACGCATACTGTTCAAAAGCATCGCCTTGGTTTCAGGTACGTCAAAGGCTTCCACCACGACATCGGCCCGATTAAAAATAGTCTCGACCAAAGGCGGGGACAGCACAGCCAGGTGAACTGTTATTTTAACATAGGGATTGCATTTTAATAAAATATCCCGCATGGCTAAAACCTTGGGCTGTCCGATTTGCTCCACGAAGTAGGCCTGCCGGTTGAGGTTGGAAGGCTCGACAACATCATAATCGACCAGGATCAGTTCGCCGACCCCGCAGCGCGCCAGGCTCATGGCCACATTGGAACCCAAGCCGCCGACGCCGGCAATCCCGACCACGCTTTGTCTTAATTGTTCCGTGACTCCCGGCGTCTGACGGGCAGCCAGCAAGGCGGCCATCTCGTCAGAGGATGGGACCTCGCCTTTTTTTATCAGGACAATCAAATCGCCCTCGTAAATCTGGTAATCGGGGGTTTGCGGGAAACCGTTAACAATAAACAGGTTGGCATCAGGTTTAAACTCGGCGATTATTTCGGCCAGTTTTTTACCGTTTGCGATCTGACAATTTTTTTCATTTATTTTGACATTAATTATATTCATTTTTACTCAACAATTATCCGGTGATTTACCGTCCTGATTATTATAACATGGGAAATCACGATTAATAACCACCATATTGTCAGGATAGACGAAACAGAAATGACCCCCGGCCCAAGGTTGACATTGGTAAGGAAAAGAGGTACCCTTGTACCGGGAATTAAGTCTTGGTAATCGTTAGGAAATTTTGTGCGTATTTTAGGATTGGATGTCGGCACCAGGCGCATTGGCGTCGCTATGAGCGACGAGATGGGCTGGACAGCCCAGGGGTTGAAAGTAATTCATTGTAACGGCTCGGAGCTGGAGGAAATCGGAAAAGTAATTGAAGAGTATGAAGTCAGTAAAGTTGTTATCGGCATCCCGCTGAAACTGAACGGTGAGGCCAGTCTCCAGACCGGGAAAGTTTACCTGTTCAAGGAAGAACTGGAGAAAGTGGTGAAAATACCGATCATCGAATGGGATGAAAGGTTGACCACCGCTGAGGCCGAGCGAATGCTGATCGCCTCGGACGTCTCGCGCGGTAAAAGAAAAAAAGTAATCGACAAAATCGCCGCGTCCTTGATTTTACAAAATTACCTGGATTATCTGGGATTTCAGAATAAAAACTAATTTCCCGATTTCTGATAATCCCAAAACAGAAGGCGGTTAATATTTGAGTCGCCCAAAAATCATTCTGCTTTTTTTCCTTGCTTTAACGGTTGTTTTAACCGGATTGAAAGCATACCAAACCCTGAATTCCCCGGCCCAAGCCTATTCCTTTAAAATTGACCTCAACATCGAGTCGGGTATGTCGGCGGAGCGGATAATCACCTTGCTCTCGGACCGCAATCTCCTCAAGTCTCCCTTGCTCTTCAAAATGGTTTTGCGCCTGAAAGGTTTGGCGAAAAAATTAAAGGCCGGCGAGTATGAGTTCGATACCCGTATGAGTTCACTTGAGATTATCAATATCCTGGAAAAGGGGCAGGTTAAAATATACCCGGTAACCTTACCCGAAGGCCTTGATTTTAATGAAGTCGCCGCGATCCTGGCCAGCGACAGCCTGGTGAACTATGAGGAATTTATCGAGCTGGGACAGTCGCCTCAGTTACTCCGGAAATATAACATTCCCAATGAAACCGTTGAGGGCTACCTTTATCCCGACACCTATTTTTTTAACAAGGGCATGTCAACCGGCAAAATAATGGCGACTCTTCTGGACCGTTTTTTCGAGGTCTACGATGCCCGCTTCAAAGATCGGGCGGAGCGGCAGGGGTGGGACCGTGACGAGCTAATTACCCTGGCGTCCATTGTGGAAAAAGAAGCTAAAAAAGATTTTGAGCGACCCCTTATCGCCCGGGTTTTTATTAACCGCCTGGAAAAAAAGATGCGCCTTGAGTCCTGCGCCACGATAATTTACGCCCTGGGTTTTCATATCGCCCAGTTAACCAACGAGGACTTAAAAGTTGATTCTCCCTTCAATACCTATCTTCATCCGGGGTTGCCGCCGGGCCCGATCAGCAATCCCGGGGCAAAATCAATCGAAGCCGTGCTAAATCCGAGCGACGGCGAATACTATTATTTTGTCGCCCGGAATGACGGGAGTCATTATTTTTCCAAAACATTCGCGGAACATAACCGGGCGAAAAGAAGAATACGAAACGGAAATAAGGAAAAAAAATAAAAGTATCTTTGCAAATATTAAAAATATTGTATATCATATAGTTAATTTGCGGTTCATTAGCGCATTTAACGTTCTGACTATCAGGTTTCTCCAGGTTAAAGTTTTCAGCGCTTTAACTGCCCGCACGATAGGTCGGGGGCAGGGGCCGGAAAGAAACATGTTGCTTCACCCAATTGTCTTCGGTGGACAGTAGGGTTTCCAGGGTTTTTGTTTTGCCTTACATCTGAACATTAAGCGCTTTAGGGAGGCTACAAACTTATGAAGATGAGCGAACTTCTGCAAATGATGGTGGAGAGAAATGCGTCGGATATCCACTTGAAAGTCGGTAGCCCGCCTATGTTCCGCTTGAATGGCCGTTTGGTGCCGGCGGGCGAGGGCATTCTGACTCCTGAGATCACAGAGACCATCGCCAGCAGCATGATGACAGAACAACAGCGGCGGAAGTTCGAGGAAGAAAGTGACATCGATTTCGCTTACAGTGTCGCCGGGTTGTCCCGTTTCCGGGCCAATATTTTCCGCCAGCGGGGTTCGGTTGGCATTGTCATGCGAATGATCGCCAGCAGCATCAAGAGTTTTGAGGATTTGAACCTGCCCCCGGAGCAGTTGCAGAAACTGGCGATGCAGCAACGCGGGTTGATACTGGTTACCGGAACCGCCGGGAGCGGCAAGTCGACCACCCTTTCCGTCATGGTTGATTATATCAACAGCAACAAACAATGCCATATCCTCACGATTGAGGATCCGATCGAGTTTTTGCACCGAGATAAAAAGTCTCTGGTAAATCAGCGTGAAGTCGGCATTGACACCAAATCATTTGGTTCGGCTCTTCGTTATGTTCTGCGTGAAGATCCTGATGTCATTTTGATTGGCGAGATGCGGGACTTGGAAACCATTGAAGCCGCTCTCAGCGCCGCCGAAACCGGCCACTTGGTTTTAAGCACCCTGCATACTATTGACGCGACCGAAACCATTAACCGTATCATTCACTTCTTTCCGCCTCATCAGCAAACCCAGGTCAGGCGGCAATTGGCGGCAGTCTTGCAGGGAATCATTTCCATGCGCCTGATACCCAGGAGTGACGGCTCCGGCCGTTTGCCGTTATGCGAGATAATGCTGGCGACCGAGTATATCCGCAAGCTGATCGTTGATCCGAACCGGACAATCGAAATACCTACGGCGATCAAGGAAGGCTCGATGCAGTACGGGATGCAGACCTTCGATCAGCTTCTGCAGAAGTATTATACCCAGGGCGAGATTTCCTACGAGGAAGCGGTTGCCTACGCTTCCAATCCCGATGATTTCGCTTTGAAACAAACTGGCGTAATCAGTGATTCGAGCGAGGTTAAGCCGGAAAGCCTCTATGGCAGCGGGGAATCCGGGGAAAAGTCCCTGGACGACCTTGACATCGAACGCATAAGCTAGCAGGATATGTCTGCTCAAATAGCTTTCGCGGGACTGTGTCCTGTCCCGGCACTTTTATTCTCGTCCGCGAACTGTTGCTCGCTTAAGTGGAGCTTGGCGATAAAAGGGATTTGGTATCAGTAATGGACTTGTCGCGAGCGGTTCCTGAATACTTGTTAATGCTTAAGGTGGAGCAAAACGCTTCACCTCATACTATTTCATCATACCGTTACGATCTGGAACTTTTTCAAGCCTGGCTGAAAACGGAATCGCTATTTCTCGAAATCAATCCTGACACGATCAGAAAATACCTTTCATATATGCGGGATAGTGGTTTGGAGGCGTCTACCATCAAGAGGCGGATCGCTTCCTTGCGTTCGTTTTTTAATTTTGCGCTGAGTGAGGGCAAGTTGGAAAAAAGCCCCATACAACGGATCGCCCGCAATTTCAAAACGCCGCGCCACACTCCCAAAGTTCTTAATCCTGAAGAAATTACCGCGCTTTTGCAGGCGCCGGAACTGTTGCGGAAAAGTTTGGAAGAAAAATTAAAGATTTCCGATAACACCAAAAAAATTGAGCGGGGCATTGGGGCTGCTGTCCGGGATAAGGCCATGCTGGAACTGATGTTTGCCACCGGCACCCGTATCTCGGAACTTTGCGGTCTGGATATTGATGATATTGATATCGCGAACTGCCTGATAAAAGTAAGGGGGAAGGGGAACAAGGAAAGGGTGATTTCCTTCAACCAGAAAAAAACCAGATTCTATCTCGAACGATATTACCGAAAACGATGCGAGATAGTCTCTCAGGAAAAAGCGGTGTTTTTGAATCGCTTCGGTAAAAGGATCACGACCAGGAGCGTGGAGCGCAACTTCAAGAAGTTTTTAGTAATGGTGGGTATTGACAAGCCCTTTACGCCGCACGCTTTGCGTCACACCATGGCGACCTGTCTTCTGGACAACGGCGCCGATATCCGGGCGGTTCAGGAAATTCTCGGCCATACCAACATAGCGACTACTCAAATTTACACCAAGGTTTCCACCGCCCGCCAGCATGCTGTTATCCATAAATTCCATCCCCGGGACAAACTTACAAGTTAACAGAGGTTATAATCACAGCATCCTGGTCAGGATTAAGTAATAAAATTCCCAATATGGGTAAAAAAGTTCCCAAAGATACGCCCAGCCATCCATTAACCTGGGGGAAAATATAAAGAATAATAGCTTTGAGAACTGTATTTTAAAGGGGGTGGGATGAAATACAAATAACTTTCAAGAAATCTCCGAGGTTGGCACGCTGTTTGCAGGTGTGTAGGCGGGGGTAACGATCTCCTAACCGGCTGGCGGACAAGTGGAGGTAGAAGTGTGAAATTCTTGTTCGTTTGAACCGGATTTATTAAGAGGTCTTTAAAGATAGAAACAAACATTCAGAAAGGAGAGGAAATGAAAAAGTTATTTGTTTTATTTGTAGCGTTAACCGCTACACTGGCTTTGTCATCCGGCGCTTTCGCTATCATAACGACCCAGATGACTTCGGCTAACCAGTTGGCGCAGCTTTTGGGTGGCTCCGGCGTCACTATCACTAACGCTACCTTCACCGGCGCTAACGTTGCCGCCGGTACGTTCACGGGAGGTAACGCTTCAGGATTGGCTATTGATCAGGGGGTTGTTTTAACGTCGGGATTTGTGTCAAACGTTACCAGCGTTAATACCGATACGGGTGTCACCGGCGTTAATAATATGCCGGGAGACGCGCAACTGGATGCGCTGGCCGGCGCTTCAACCTATGACGCGGCTGTCCTGGGGTTTGATTTTACCACCAATGGCGACGCGGCCTATTTTAATTACGTATTTGGTTCCGACGAGTATACCGAATATGTTAACAAGGGCTTTAATGATGTCTTTGGTTTCTTTGTCAATGGCACTAATTACGCCTTGTTGCCAGGCGGCGCGGCGGTTGGCGTCGATACGGTTAACCACTTGGTAAATACCGCCTATTACAACGCTAACGAAAATGGCGAACACGCTTTCGAATATGACGGATTTACCACCATGCTGACTACCAGCATTACCGGTTTAACCGCGGGCCAAACCTATCATATTGACCTGAAAATAGCCGATAGCGGCGATGACATCCTGGATTCGGGCGTTTTCCTGCAAGCCGGAAGTTTCTCTGATACTGATCCTTCCATTCCTGAGCCGGGCACAATGTTACTCCTTGGTTCCGGACTTCTAGGTTTAGTCGGTTTTCGTAAAAAAGACTAATTGAAATCTGAAAACATATTTAGGTTAATTAAACGCCTCAGGGGTTTCCTGGGGCGTTTTTTTTGCTGACTTTGAAATCATAATCTATTCACTTGGGTTACCAGTGAAATTAAGCGGTAAATAAACAGACAAACTCTTAATATGGCTTGAAAATGATTTCTCTCCCGCCAGCGAATGGTTTTGGGGTTTGAGGGTTTGCCAAGTTTGACAAAATGCGAAAATTTTATTATACTATTTTTTCAGTTGTTTAGTGTTTAAATATCCCAAAATCTATTTGGAAAGGCCTTGTCATGAAAACGAAAAAATCAATTTCTGTCTTTTTAGTCGCCGCTATGATGGCGACTTATCTTCCGGTTATACCCGCCCGGGCCAAAGAAAAAATCACCATCGCGGTCTACGAGCTTACGGCCAAGGAAGTGAGCGCCGGCATGGTGTCCATCCTGAGCGATGTTCTACGCGACGCTATTTTCCAAACCGGGATGTTCGAAATGCTGACGAAGGAAGACATGAAAAGAATTATGGAAAACATGGCGGAAAGACAGCAGGTCGAACCCGATTGCAGTACCGACGCCTGCATCGCTGAAATCGCCGGCGCTCTGGGCGTCGAGATGATGATCACCGGCAGCGTCGGTAAGGTCGGCAAGACCTACGTCATTAATTTGCGGCTGATCAGCGCGGAAATGGCTAATACGATCAACACTACCAGTCTTAGCTGTCCCTGCGAGGAAGACGTCTTGATTGAGCGGATTAAGGACGCCGGCTTGAAACTGCTGAAAGTTGAGGAAGCCCGGGCGGAAAGAGACGCCCAAGCTAAAAAGCAAGCTGAGGCGAAAAGAAAAGCGGAAGAAAAAGCCCGCAAAAAAGCCGAAGCTGAACGGAAAAAAGAAGAAAAAAGGCTTAAAGCCGCTGAAGCCAAAAGAAAAAAAGCAGAAGAAAAAGCTCGCAAAAAAGCCGAGGCCAAGCGGATACTGGAAGCGGAATCCCGTAAAAAAGAACGGTCGGAATCACCTCCAACAGCTTATAAAAAGAAACCCAATAAAGCCCTGTGGTGGACAGTGGGGCTTCTCCTGCTGGGCGGTGGAGCCGCGGCGGCGGCGGCCGGCGGTTCCAGTTCCAGTTCCAGCGGCGGCGGTGGCGGCGGCGGTTCCAGCGATGGTGGTACCACTCCCGCCCCGAGTACCGGAAGTATAACGGTGAGTTGGTGATATGAATATGAAAAAAATAATCTTTAATCTGACAATTGTTTCTGTATTGATTTTAAGCCTGGTCTCCTGCGCTCCGACTCCCCAGGGTAATACCGGCAGCAAGCCGAAGGATGATTCTCTCCGGTATGGCGCTATCGCGCTGAAGGTTCACTGGCCCGGAGATTTACGAATACAAGGTCGTGTGATGTACGCGGCGCCAGCCGGAGTAGCTAACATGAGGATTACCGTTACCGGTACGAATATTTCAACGCCTATTGTTAATACTTTTGCCGCCTCGGCCGGCAGCGGCACTATTACCGGCGTACCGGTGGGAACTTGCTTGGTATCTGTAGCCGCGCTGAATTCCGCTGGCGAAACCATCTATGAGGGGACTATCAGCGGCGTTAGTGTAGTGGGCGGGCAAACTGCGACTCCGCCGGCGGTTACAGTTACCCCTCCGGATCAGGGTGACTCTACCGGATCCGCTATGGCTATATCTCTGCTTGATGGTTCGGCTTACCCAGGCTCTTTCGAGGTCGCGGGCGATTTGGACGCGTTTTCATTTACCGCTTCAGCCGGAACGGATTATGTGATAACAACAACCGGTACCGCCGACACCTACCTATCGTTGTACTCAAGTAGTGATATTGCCAACGCTATTGCCTATGATGATGACAGCGGTACCAACTTGAATGCCTATATCAGTTGGAGTTGCTCGTCTTCAGGTACTTACTATATCGTTGCGGAGTTGGCTGGTACCGGTGATGTGGATTACTTCCTTTCGGTTACCGCGGGCGGCGATTCCACTGCCCCGACCAATGGTACGGTCAGCATCGACAGCAACGCCACGAGCACCGCTTCGGCAGACGTGACGTTGTCTCTGGCGGCTACTGATAATGTCGGGGTGACCGGTTACTTACTGGCCGAAGATACGGGAACTACTCCGGCAACTCCGGCGGCTGGTGACTCCGGCTGGGTGGCGGTAACTTCCAGCGCCAGTTACAGCGGCAGCGTGTCCTATACCCTGACCGGTTCTTACACGGCCGGGGATACGGTGTATGTTGACGCCTGGTTCAAGGACGCGGCCGGGAACGTTTCCTTCGCGTTTTACGACAGCATAAATGTTGCGGCGCCCGGCATTCCGGCCACGGTCAGCGCGTCGGCCGGCGATGGAGCGAATACCATCAGTTGGGGCACAGTCAGCGGCGCGACGTCCTATAATATCTACTGGGGGACCTCAACCGGTGTGACGACTGCCACGGGCACCAGGATAACCAACGCGATCAGCTCTTATAATCATAGCGGCCTGACCAATGGCACGACCTATTATTACATCGTTACGGCGACAGGTAGTTTTGGCGAGAGCGCGGCTTCGAGTGAAGTAAACGCCACTCCGGCGGCCGGCGGCGATTCCACGGCCCCGACTGTCAGCGCCCGGTCTCCGGCCAGCGGCGCAACCAACGTCGCCGTGAACGCCAACGTTTATTTTGAAATTGATGACAATCTCGGCGGTTCAGGGGTCGATTCGGGTACGATCAGCATCTATTTTGACAGTACGCCGGTAGTTGTTAACGGCGTTCCGCAGAGTGGATTTGGTGGAACGCTGGCCTCGGATGGTACGGGTGGTTTTGACGTCACCATAAACCCTGACGCGGATTTCACCTCCGGTCAGGTGGTAAATGTCAGTATCGACGCCAAGGATGTGGCGGGTAACGCCATGAGCACGGTGAGTTATTCCTTTACCTGCGTTGCCGAGGCTTGGAGCGCTACTAGCAGCATGAGTATTGGCAGATATGCACATACCGCGACGCTGCTTACCGATGGCACGGTTTTAGTCGCTGGCGGTGGGTATTATGATGATACTCTGGGTTGGGTGTATTTATCCGGTTGTGAGCTTTATGATCCGGCTACCGGGCTTTGGAGCGCTACCGGCAGCCTGAGTGCTAGCAGAGTGGGCCATACCGCGACGCTGCTTACCGACGGCACGGTTTTAGTCGCTGGCGGTGGGTATTATGATGGTACTCTGGGTTGGGTGTATTTATCCGGTTGTGAGCTTTATGATCCGGCTACCGGGCTTTGGAGCGCTGCCGGCAGTATGAGTACCGGCAGGTATTACCATACCGCGACGCTGCTTACCGACGGCACGGTTTTAGTCACTGGTGGTTACAACAGCGGCGGTTATTTATCCGGTTGTGAGCTTTATGATCCGGCTACCGGGCTTTGGAGCGCTGCCGGCAGCCTGAGTACTGTCAGATATATCCATACCGCGACGCTGCTTACCGATGGCACGGTTTTAGTCACTGGTGGTTACAACAGCAGCGGTAATTTATCCGGTTGTGAGCTTTATGATCCGGCTACGGGTTTGTGGAGCGCTACCGGCAGCATGAGTGCTGTAAGACGGTACCATACCGCGACGCTGCTTACCGATGGCACGGTTTTAGTCACTGGTGGTTACAACAGCAGCGGCGATTCTTCATCCGGTTGTGAGCTTTATGATCCGGCTACCGGTCTCTGGAGCGCTACCGGCAGCCTGAGTGCTAGCAGAGTGGGCCATACCGCGACGCTGCTTACCGATGGCACGGTTTTAGTCTCTGGTGGTTACGGTGGTGGCGGTTATTTATCCGGTTGTGAGCTTTATGATCCGGCTACCGGGCTTTGGAGTGCTACCGGCAGCCTGAGTACTGCAAGATCTGACCATACAGCGACCCTGCTTACCGACGGCACGATCCTGGCCGCCGGCGGTTATAACTCCGTCAGTTATTTATCAGGTTGTGAGCTTTACTCTTACACTATTCCCGCCGATTCCACGGCGCCCCAGGTTACTTATCGGGAACCGGGCAATGGCGACGTGGGCATAGCCACTGACAGCGAGATTTATTTTGAAATAAGCGATCCGTTAACCAGCGGTCAAGGTTTTTATGGCGTGGCTCGCAATTCGCTCACCGTAACCGTGAACGGCGGTAACGCTATTCTTAACGGCGTCTTCCAGAGTGGCTACTCAGGAGCCATTGTGCCCGACAGTCTCGGCGGATTTTATGTCACTGTCCAGAACTCCTCTCTCTTTGGTTCCGGAAGCGCCGTCAGCGTCGGCGTTACCGCTTCCGACCAAACGTCAACGCCAAACACGATGACCGCTGACAGCTATTCCTTCACGACCTCGGGAGTGGATACCTGGGGCTACAAGGGGGCGATGAGCCAGAACCGCACCGATTTCGGCCTGGTCACGCTTGATGACGGTAAGGCGCTGGTTGTCGGTGGACTCTATTATACCGGCTCCGGTTATTTGACCCTGGCTGGTTGTGAACTTTACGACCCGGCCCTGGGAACCTGGAGTTCCGCCGCGTCTATGAATGACATCAGGAGATACCCTACGGCGACTTTGCTCAATGATGGCCAAGTGCTGGTTGTGGGCGGCTACGATATAATTAATTCACTGTCTCTGGCTAGTTGCGAACTTTATGATCCGGCGGCTGATTCCTGGAGCGCCACCGGCAGTGTGGCTACGGGAAGAGATGTCCATACGGCGACCAAGCTTGATAGCGGCAAGGTGCTGGTCGTGGGCGGGTACAATGACACTTCGGGCAGCATTCTGAATAGTTGCGAAGTTTACGACCCGGCCCTGGGAACCTGGAGCAGCACTCCTCTTCTTAGTGACGCCCGCTTTTATCATACGGCGACCAGGCTTGGTGACGGTCGTGTCCTGGTCGTGGGCGGCCAGGGGGTGTCCGGTTCTCTGAGCGGTTGCGAAGTTTACGACCCGGATACCAATTCCTGGAGTTCCACCGGCTCTCTGAATCAGGCGAGATATGGTCATGCCGCCGTCTTGCTGGATAACGGCAAGGTGCTGGTCGCCGGTGGGTATGACAGCGCCACCTCCAGCTATTTATCCAGTTCCGAGCTTTACGATCCGGGCACAGGGTTATGGACCCTCACTACCGGCAGTTTAATTACTCCCCGCTACGCGCTGACGAGCAATCGGCTCAATGACGGCCGGGTGCTGGTCGCGGGCGGGTATTATTATGGCACCACCGATAATTATCTGAGCAGTTGTGAAATATATGACCCGGGTACAGACAGTTGGACAGCGGCGCCTTCTCTTACCGACGGCGGCCGCGAACTTCACAGTTCTGTCACGCTCAGCGACGGCTCTGTCCTGGTAACCGGCGGTACTTCCAATGGTGTTAATCAGTGGGCCAGCACGGAAGTGTACCAACCCTGACAGCGGATTTATGTCCTGCTTAGGTGGCTTCGCCGATTCGGTGGGAGGGCGCCGAAGCCTGTTTGGTGTTGTTTTTTCGTGATAATTTGAATGAGGAAAATGCGGAAATGTAACCCGTCAGTGAAGTGGGGGAACCAGTAATGTCATGCCAGCGTATGCAGGAATCCAGTGGATTCCCGTTGGCACGGGAATGACAAATAAGGTCTTTTCCCCGGAAGACTGACGTCTTACGACGAAATTAAAATTAATCTTGACAAAATTCTGACTAAGCGATTATAATACATCTCACTTAAATCAGGGCAATAGTTTCGCCACTATTGAGTAGAAAAAATTCATTCTTTATGGTAGAATGGTGAGTGTAGCTCAGTTGGTAGAGCACTGGATTGTGGTTCCAGTGGCCGTGGGTTCAAGCCCCATCACTCACCCCAGAGTTTTTTGCGCCCGTAGCTCAACTGGATAGAGTGGCGGACTTCGAATCCGTAGGTTGTAGGTTCGAGCCCTACCGGGCGTACCATTTTTCTATGAGCGGGAATAGCTCAGTTGGTAGAGCGCTACCTTGCCAAGGTAGATGTCGCGAGTTCAAGTCTCGTTTCCCGCTCCATTTTTTAACATCATGATTGGTAGTTTTTAAGATAGATTGAGCTGATAAAGGGAGATGTTCTCCCTTTTCTTTTTTTGTGAGTTGGGCCGTTAGCTCAATTGGCAGAGCAACTGACTCTTAATCAGCAGGTTATAGGTTCAATTCCTATACGGCCCACCAAAAAATATATCAGCGAGAGTGGTGGAATTGGCAGACACGCCAGACTTAGGATCTGGTGGGTAACTCCGTGTGGGTTCAAGTCCCACCTCTCGCACCAACTAAGGAGAATACCGATTTGCCATTCGAGATTAATGAAGTGCAACCAACCCAATACTCTGTCGCTGTTACCGTTGAACCGGGCGTGGTTCGGCAGAAAAGAAATAAAATATTCCACGAAGTCAAAGAACATGCCCAATTACCAGGATTCAGGCCGGGCAAAATACCCGCCAAGATAATTGAAAAACACTTTCATGACGCAATCGAGGAAAAACTCAAGGATGACCTGATCTGGGAAAACGTCAGTCAGTTCTTCCGGGAAACCAAGCTGCATATCATTGGTCAGCCCCGGCTGAAAGAACCCAGCTTTAACCTGGATGAATCCTTTAGCTTTACTATTGACCTGGATATCATTCCGGAATTTGAACTGGCCGAATATAAAAACCTGGAACTGGAAAAGAGTAAAACTGTCGTAAGCGAACAAGAGGTTGAAAGCCAACTCCTGTAACTGCAAAAGAGAAATACCGAATACTGTACCATTGCCGAAGACCGGCCGGTGCGAAAAGACGATCACGTGATCATCGATTTCAAGGGAAGGGTTGATCTGCCGGAACCGCAAAAAAGCAAGATGGAAGAGAGAATGTACGGCGAGGCCTATGTTCTGCATATCGGCTCCAATACTTTTGTGCCCGGTTTCGAGGAAGGCTTGATCGGTATGAAAAAGGGCGAGACTAAAGAACTGGAAATTACCTTTCCCGAAGAATATCGGCAGGATGCCCTGGCCGGTAGAGAAGCCTGGTTCGACGTGACCGTCAAAGAAATTAAAATTGAAAAATTGTTACCGATCGACGACGAGTTCGCCAAGGATTTTGGCGACTTCGAGACTTTAGCGGAATTGAAGCAAAAAATAAGCGATGATATAAAAGATTATAAAGAATCATTGGAAGTTAATAGAAACAAGCATTTGGTGAAAGAAAGACTGGTTGACCTGAACAGCGGATTTGAAATACCGAAGTTGCTGGTGGAAGAACAAATTGATCGCTTTACCCGGCGGGAAGCTTATATGCAACAAAACAGGAATCCTGGGGTTGGTGATAGTAAGGAAGAACGGGAAAAGTACAGAAAAATGGCTGAAAGAGAAGCCCGGGCGATGATTGTGCTATCTAAAATAGCAAACAAGGAAAGATTGTATCCGTCCGAGGAGGAGATGAATGGGAGAATCGCTGAATTCGCTATGAGTCTGGGTAAAAAGGTGGCTGATATCTTGCCTACCCTGGAGGAAAAAGGCTATCTGGACTCGATAGCGTCTGAAATCAGCGAGGAAAAAGCGCTTAATTTTGTCTTTGAGCATGTCGAAATTACTGAAGTCGAGCCTCAAGAGCCGGCTGAAACAGCGGGAGAAAAATAATATGGGACTTATTCCAATGGTCGTCGAGCAGACCAATCGCGGGGAGAGAGCTTATGATATCTATTCCCGACTGTTAAAAGACCCGATAATTTTTATCGGTACCGCCATCGATGACATGGTCGCCAATGTCATTATCGCTCAATGTTTATTCCTGGAGGCTGAAGACCCGGAACGGGATATTTATCTTTATATCAATAGTCCGGGTGGAGTTGTGACCGCCGGGTTGGCGATTTACGACACTATCCAATATATTAAGCCCGATGTCCAGACGTTTTCCATGGGACAAGCCGCCAGTATGGGAGCTTTACTTTTAACCGCGGGGTGCGAAGGTAAACGATTCGCCCTGCCACACTCGCGAATCATGATCCATCAACCGCTGGGAGGCGTTCAGGGGCAGGCGACCGATATCGATATCCAGGCGCGGGAAATCCTGCGTATGCGGGAGCGGTTGAACGAGATTCTCCAGAAACATACCAAGCAACCGATTGAAAAAATCCAGAAAGATACCGACCGCGACTTTTTTATGACCGCTGAACAGGCGGCGGAATATGGTATTCTCGATGAGGTTATTGAGCATCGGAAATAGTTTTTAGGAGTTGTGATGTTTAAATTTGGTAATGATGAAGAGATCCTGGGGTGTTCGTTTTGCGGTAAAAGCCAGGAGGAAGTGAAGAAACTGGTCGCCGGTCCCACCGTTTTTATCTGTGATGAGTGTATCGAATTGTGCAGCGATATCCTCCATCGCTAACAGGAAGAGGAAAAAAGCCAGGAAAAAGAGGTCGTTCCCACTCCGCAGGAAATAAAAGAGGTCCTCGATCAATATATCATTGGCCAGGAACGGGCTAAAAGAATTATGGCGGTCGCGGTTCATAACCATTATAAACGTATCAGCTATAATCACAATTTTGAAGATGTTGAATTGCAAAAAAGCAACCTGCTGTTAATCGGTCCCACCGGCAGCGGCAAAACCTTGATGGCCCAGACTATTGCCCGGATACTGAAAGTTCCGTTCGCGATCGTTGACGCCACGACCCTGACCGAGGCCGGCTATGTCGGCGAGGATGTGGAAAACATCATCCTTAAATTGTTGCAAAACGCTAATTATGACGTGGAAAAAGCCCAGTTCGGCATCGTTTATATCGATGAAATTGATAAAATAGCCCGCAAAAGCGAGAATCTCTCCATTACCAGAGATGTTTCGGGTGAAGGCGTACAGCAAGCCTTGCTGAAAATCCTGGAAGGCACCATTACCAGCGTGCCGCCCCAGGGCGGTCGTAAACATCCGCATCAGGAATTTATCCAGGTTGATACGACTAATGTCTTGTTTATTTGCGGCGGCGCTTTCTATGGCCTGGAAAAAATAATTGAAAAAAGATTGGGCAAGAAGCAACTCGGATTCGAAGCTAATATCAAAGGTAAAGATAATAAGGATGTTGGCGACCTGTTTTCCCAAGGGCAACCCGGAGACCTCCTGAAATACGGGATGATTCCCGAATTTGTCGGTCGGTTGCCAGTTATCGCGGGATTGCACAGGCTGGATGAGAAGGCGCTGATCGAGATCCTGGAGAAACCGAAAAACGCGCTGGTGAAGCAGTACCAGAAGTTTTTTGAGATGGAAGAAATTGAGTTGAAGTTTACTCCCGGCGCGTTAAAGGCTATTGCCAAAGAATCCATAGCCCGGGAAACCGGCGCCCGGGGATTGCGGGCGATAATTGAGGATATTATGCTTGATGTAATGTATGAAATTCCTTCTAAAGTCGATATCATGGAGTGTATAATAACCGAGGAAGTCGCTAAAAAACATACCAGCCCCATCTTGATTTTAAAAAATGATAAACAGGTTGAATCAGCTTAAAATATTTGGGGGAAAACATGCTTAAGAAAACAGAAGAAAATATTGTTTTAAAATATCCACTGTTGCCGTTGCGTGATATTGTGGTCTTTCCTTATATGATTGTTCCCCTCTTTGTCGGCCGGGAAAAGTCCGTTAACGCTTTGGAAGAAGCTATGCTGAGCGAACGTACTATCCTGCTGGCGACCCAGAAAAAAGCCTCGACAGACGTGCCAGAGGAAAAAGATATCTACAACATAGGCACCATCGCCGAAATCCTTCAGTTGTTGAAACTGCCCGATGGCGCGATCAAGGTGCTGGTTGAGGGGATTGCCCGGGTACGAATCAAGGAATACCTGCCTAATGACAAGTTTTTTCAGGTTATCGGCGAGGAGTCAGAGGTTAACCAGGAACAGACCCCGGAAATCGAAGCTTTGATGCGTAATGTTATCGGTCAGTTTGAAGAATATGTCAAGTTGAACCGGAAAATACCTCAGGAGACGATCATTTCCGTGAGCAATGTTGACGAGCAGGGACGTTTGGCTGATATCGTGGCGGCCAACCTTTCCCTGAAAGTTAAAGAAAAACAAAAAATACTGGAAGCCTTAAGCCCGGAAAAACGTCTTCATAAAATTGCCGTCATCCTGAATAACGAGAACGAAATTCTTTCCCTGGAAAAACGTATCAGGGGCAATGTTCGTCACCAGATGGAGAAAACCCAGAGAGAATATTATCTGAATGAACAACTGAAAGCTATTCAGAAAGAGTTGGGGCAGGAAGACGAACGAGCTTCGGAAATCAAGGAGCTGGAAGAGAAAATTAAAAACGCCAAAATGCCCCAGGAAGCCCATGAGAAGGCGATGAAGGAACTGGGACGGCTGGAGAAGATGCAGCCCATGGCCGCTGAGGCTACTGTCGTCCGTAATTACCTTGACTGGCTGGTCGCGCTTCCCTGGAGTAAACGTACCCGGGATAAGATCGACCTTAAAGTCGCTTTGAAAATTTTGAATGAAGACCACTGGGGACTGGAGAAAATCAAGGGACGTATTTTAGAATATCTGGCTGTTCGGAAATTGGTGAAAAAGAAAAATATGAAGGGGCCTATTCTCTGCTTCGTGGGGCCGCCCGGCGTTGGTAAAACATCCTTGGCGCGTTCAATCGCCCGCTCTATGGGACGGAAGTTTGTCCGAATCTCTTTGGGCGGCGTCAGGGACGAAGCGGAAATCAGGGGCCACCGCAGAACCTATATCGGGGCCATGCCCGGTCGGATTATCCAGTCAATCAGGAAGGGTGGATCCCGCAACCCGGTATTCTTGCTCGACGAAGTTGACAAGATGAGCGCTGATTTCCGGGGCGATCCTTCTTCGGCGCTGCTGGAGGTACTGGATCCCGAACAAAACAATACCTTCAACGATCATTACCTGGACGTCGATTTTGATCTGACCGACGTTATGTTCATAACCACGGCCAATGTTCTGCCCATGATCCCGCCGCCGTTGAGAGACCGCATGGAGGTTGTCAATCTGGCCGGTTATACCGAAATGGAAAAAGTCAACATCGCTAAATTTTTCCTGGTTGGTAAGCAAATTAAGGCCCATGGTCTGAACAATAATCTTATCCATTTTTCTGATAGCGGCATACAAAAGATAATCAGAGGTTATACCCGCGAGGCCGGAGTGCGTAACCTGGAACGGGAACTGGCTTCGGTTTGTCGTAAAGTAGCCAAAAAAGTGGTTGAAAAAGGCAAAGGCAAGAAAACCGCGCGGACGATAATTACCGCTCGCAATGTCCATAAATTCCTCGGCGTGCAACGCTTTCAGGAACGAAAAAAAGAAGAGGAGAACGATGTCGGTATGGCGACCGGGCTGGCCTGGACTGAAGTTGGCGGCGAAATCCTGGAAACCGAGGTTGCCTTGATGAAGGGCAAGGGGAACTTGACGCTTACCGGCAAACTTGGCGAAGTCATGCAGGAATCGGCTCAAGCGGCCTATAGCTGGGTGAGGTCCCAGTCCGATGAACTGAAAATTGATGAAGATTTCTATCGCAAAAAAGATATCCATATCCATGTGCCGGAAGGAGCCATTCCAAAAGACGGACCTTCCGCCGGTGTAACCTTGGCTACCGCGCTGGTTTCGGCTCTTACCAATATCCCAACTCACCGCGATGTGGCTATGACGGGCGAGATAACCTTGAGAGGTAAAGCTTTGGCTATCGGGGGACTGAAAGAAAAAGTTCTGGCCGCTCATCGTTTTGGTATTAAGACCGTGATTATGCCGTTGGCCAATAAGAGGAATATGGATGATATCCCGAAAAACGTTCGCCAGGAGATGAATTTTACCTTCGCGGAAAATATCGAAGACGTGCTCGAAGCCGCTTTAACCGAATCACCCTGGAAACAGCCCAAAACCAAAAAAACAACGGAACAAGAGGCGGCTGTTGCCTGACAATACTTTAACCAGCCGGTTGAAGACCAAGGCCCTCAATGAGGGCCTTAATTTTTTTGGAGTGGCGGACCTCGCTCACCATAATTTTGCCCGGCTCAAAGATAATTCGTTAATAAAACCTTTTTCCTTTGTCGTTTCAATGGCCGCGGTCTTCCCGCCTGCCGTTGTCCGGGAGCTAAAACAAGGCCCTTCGCATACCTATATTTCTTTATACCGTGTTGTTAACGAACTTCTGGATAAAGCAGCGCTTAAAATCAGCAACGATTTGACTATGAAAGGCTATAACAGTTACCCGATACCAGCCTCGCAAAGGACCGGTAAAGGGAAACTGACCGGGATCTTCCCGCATCGGTTAGCCGCCCTGACCGCCGGACTGGGATACCGGGGTAAAAACAACCTGATTATTATTCCGGGAATGGGTCCCTGTGTCCGTCTGGTTAGTGTGTTAACGGACGCGCCACTGATAGCCGATAAACCGGCCACGGAAAATCGCTGCGGCAAATGCCGGTTGTGTCTTGAAAATTGTCCGGCTAAAGCTATTTTTGAAGATGAAAATGGGGTAGCCAAATTTGACGCGACAGAGTGCGACCGGTATCAGCAATGGGTAAGAGACCGTTTCGGCAAACGGGTCTGCGGCAAATGTATCGCCTTTTGCAGGTCTGCGACCTGGGGGCATAACGCTTCGCAGGTCT
>JAJRWM010000092.1 GCA_024276815.1 bacterium | reverse complement strand
TTTTCTATCTCGTCCAGCAAAATAACCGAATAGGGCCGGCGGCGGACCGCCTCCGTTAACTGGCCGCCCTCCTCATAGCCAACGTAGCCGGGAGGCGCGCCGATCAGCCGGGACACGGAAAATTTTTCCATATACTCGCTCATGTCAATCCGGACCAGAGCCTGCTCGTCATCAAAGAGAAATTCAGCCAGAGCGCGGGCCAGTTCGGTTTTGCCAACCCCGGTCGGCCCCATGAAGATGAAGGAACCAATCGGACGGTTGGGATCAGAGATACCCGAACGGGAACGCCGCAACGCGTCGCTGACCGCGCCCAGCGCTTCATCCTGCCCGACTACCCGTTCTCTCAGATGCTCTTCCATATGCAGCAGTTTCCTGGTTTCACCTTCCAGCATTTTGGCGACCGGGATACCCGTCCACTTGGCCACGATTTCAGCGATATCCTCTTCCTCGACTTCCTCTTTTAACATCTTTTTATTCTTCTGAACTTCCAGTAATTCCTCATTAACCTTTTTCAGTTCAGCTTCCAGTTGCGGCAACTGTCCGTATTTTAATTCCGAGGCCAGGTTAAGATTGCCTTCCCGTTCCGCTTTTTGCGCGGAAAGCTTGTTTGTCTCAAGCTGTTCTTTCAAGCGGCTGATTTTTTTTATTTTTTCTTTTTCCAGCATCCAGTGAGCCTTCATCCGGGAACTGTCTTCCTTGAGACGGGCGATTTCCCGCTCAATCTTTTCCAACCGCTCGGTGGAAGCCTTGTCTTTTTCTTTCTTTACCGCCTGCCGCTCGATCTCGAGCTGGCGGATCTTGCGTTCGATCTCATCCAGTTCCGTCGGCATGCTGTCGATTTCCATGCGCAGCCTGGAAGCCGCCTCGTCGATCAAATCGATTGCCTTGTCGGGCAAAAAACGCTCCGTGATATAGCGATGCGATAAAACCGCGGCGGCGACAATCGCGTTATCCTGGATCCTCACGCCATGATGCACTTCGTACCGCTCCTTGAGTCCCCGTAAAATGGAAATGGTCTCCTCCACGCTGGGTTCAGACACGTAAACCATCTGAAAACGCCGCTCCAGCGCCGGGTCCTTCTCGATGTATTTTCGGTATTCATCCAGGGTGGTCGCGCCAATGCAGCGAAGTTCGCCCCGGGCCAGCGCCGGTTTCAGCATGTTCGAGGCGTCAACCGAGCCTTCGGCCGAGCCGGCGCCCACTACCGTATGCAGTTCATCGATGAAGAGTATAATCTCACCCTGCGCTTCCTCGATTTCTTTCAGAACCGCCTTTAAACGGTCTTCAAACTCACCCCGATATTTAGCGCCGGCGATCAAGGAACCGATATCCAAGGCGATCACCCGCTTGTTCTTCAAAGAATCAGGCACGTCCCTCGCCACCAGCCGCTGGGCCAGTCCTTCAGCGATAGCGGTTTTACCCACCCCCGGCTCCCCGATCAGCACCGGGTTGTTTTTACGGCGGCGGGAAAGCACCTGGATTACCCGGCGGATTTCATCATCCCGGCCGATGACCTGATCCAGCTTGCCCGCCCGCGCCAGAGCGACCAGGTCCCGGCCGAACCTGGTCAGCGCCTGATATTTGTCTTCCGGATTGGGATCGGTAACCCTTTGCGAGCCTCTTATCTGTTTGAGCGCTTTTAATAAATCGTCCCGTTTTACGCCCAGTGCACGCAACAGGTTGCCGGCCTTTGTTTTACTGTCAGCCATGACCAGCAAAAGATGTTCGCAACTGACATACTCATCCTTGAACTGCTTGATAATCTCAAAGGAATCGTTCATAATTTTTTGCAGCTCTGAACTCAGGTAAGGGCCGCTGGCGCCGGCGCCGTAAACCTTGGGCAGCCTGGTGATTTCCGCTTCAATCGAAGTTAATAGCCGCCCGGGGTTCAGGCCGAGCTTTTGCAAGAGCGGCGGCACAACCCCGCCCTCCTGTTCGGCAATCGCTTTTAACAGGTGCAGAGGGTCTATCTGCTGCTGGTCATAGCTCGCGGCGATTTCCTGAGCTGACTGCAACGCTTCCGTGGCTTTGATAGTTAACTTGTCCAAGCGCATATAAGCAAACCTCCTGTTTTTTATCAAGTTAAACATTCGCTATAATATGATACCAACATCTGCCGATAAGTTTTAAATAGATTGAAATTTTACTTAAGAACATTTATCATCCAACCTATTATAGTATATAAACAAGGATGAAATAATGAAGCAATATCTCAAAATTACTTTGATCTTTCTCCTGGCGGTTTCCCTGCGGATCGGTTTTGCGGCGTTCACCGGTATTGATAAACCCCATTTTGATTTCAACTATGACTCATCCGAGTATCATCATATCGCCCTCAACCTGAGCCGGCAAAAAGGTTTTCGTTTGGGAAAAAACCTGACCAGCAAACGGGCGCCGCTTTATCCTTTTTTTCTGGCCGGTATATACCGGTTTTTCGGGCCAAAGTTCTGGATTGTCAAGGTCGCTCAGTCCCTGTTGGGAGCGTTGACCTGCCTGTTGATCTATTTTACGGCCAGAGAAGTGTTCAGCGGGAAAGTGGCGTTTTGGGCCATGCTTTGCGGGGCTGCTTTCCCGCATTTTATTTTCTATTCGGCCTATCTTTTATCGGAAACTTTATTCCAGTTCCTGATAATGCTTTTTATTTTCCTGATGTGTCTGCTTGAAGACGACTTTTCTGTTACCAGGCTTATATTGAGCGGCCTAGTCCTGGGGATAGCGGCTCTTTGCCGTCCCGTGGTCGTCATGTTCCCCCTGTTTTTATTTTTCTGGTACCTGATATTTCATCATGAACGGTTGTTTGGGATGGTCAACGCCCTGGTCCTGGGGATTTGCGTGATTGTGGTTATCCTGCCCTGGACAGCCAGGAATTACCTGGTGTTTGAGGAAATCATTCCCGTAACGACTCAAAACGGAGTGACTATGTACGGCGGTAACAACCTTGAGGTTTATCAAAATTTAAAAACCCGGGGAGGCTGGCTGCCGCCCCCAAAAATCAACCGCCGGCTAAACGAACCTCAGTTAAATAAAAAATACTGGCTGATGACGCTGGATTTTTGGCGGAATAATATAAAAGAAACTTTCATATCGATACCTTTCAAGTTTTTCCGTTTCTGGAATCCCTGGCCAAGAGCGCCTTTTTACTTCCAGTTGGTAAGCCTGCTGACCTACGGCCCGGTTCTGTTGCTGTTCTTTTATTATTTATTCTTTTCTGCGGAAAAGGGGCAGGAAAACCTGTTGCCGATAATTGGCCTGATCGCTTACTTCACCTTATTTTCCCTGGTCGTTTACGGCTCTACCAGATTTCGCTTTCCGATTGAGCCTTTATTGATAATACTGGCGGCCAAGGCGCTGATAAAAGATCGAAAAGGACTTAAGTTTTCCAGCGCTAAATCATATCGAAGCGACTATGAGAAATTACAAGGGATTAACTCTTCCGCATAATGAACCTGCCGGCGGAATATTTTCTCACAGCCGGACAAGCCCTGATTGCCGGAGCTACGAGGGCTGCCGGCTGAGCTTTTTGACTAAAGGCGGGGCCGTCTGCTTCTGTACTTGTTCAACGCTTATCTTAACGACAAAAATCTGCTCGCTTAATTTCGGCTCGATCTTGTTCATTTCCGAGACCAGGCTGTCATAGATGAAACCATGGCCCAGGACTTCCGCCTGCCCCTGGATCTGATAGCCGACATAATTTTTAAAACTCAGGATGTTAACCGAAACATGCGGATTTTCCAGCAAATTTTGCCGGGTATGGACCGAAGCGATATCAATAAAAATCAAGGTGTCGTCATCCCAGACCCTGATCGACCCCTTGGGGGAAACGTTGGGCACGCCCTCAAGAGAAGCCGTCGCCACAAACCCAAGATGCTCCTCGTGAATAATATTCTTGATTTCCCGAGTTATTTTCCCCATGAAACTCCCGATTGCTTTATTATGCCGCTATCTTGTTTACGTCACGAACATTCCGCCCCGGGGGCAGACCCATTATTTAACCAGGGTGACAGAAAGTATTACCACGTTTTCCTGAGGCGCGTCAGTCCGGAACGGTCCCTTGGGGCCGGTTTTGACCATTTTTATCTTGTCGACAACATCCATGCCCTCGATAACCTTGCCAAAGACAGCGTAGCCGTAAGATGAATCATTTTTGTAATTCAGAAAGGGATTGTCCTTGACGTTGATAAAAAACTGCGCCGTCGCGCTGTCAACAACGTTAGTGCGGGCAATGGCGATTGTCCCGCGGTCATTACTCAAGCCGTTTTTAGCCTCATTTTTGATCGGCGCCTTGGTGTTGGGGTGGCTGAAGTCGCTCTTGTAGCCGCCGCCCTGAATCATGAAGTTGCTGATTACCCGATGGAAAATAGTGCCGTCAAAAAACTTGTCTTCAACATAGCTTAAAAAGTTTTCCACTGAAATCGGCGCTTTTTCCCGGTTCAGCTCAATTTTAATGTCACCCAACGAGGTCTTCATGAGCACGACCGGATTCTGGACCGCGTCGCCGGCGGAGCAGACTCCGCTGGACCCTAAAATACCCAACATCAGCGTAATAGTTAAAACTGCGATTTTCTCAAACAAAACAGACACTCCTTTTTCCATGATTTTAGCTGAATTATAGGTTGCTTTAACGTTAAACACAAGTGTTTTTTGTCAATTAGCGGTTCGTTTTAACGCCTCCCGCGTCCTGATAATTCTTTTCTTGACAAAATTGGAATCGGGTTTAAGTGCCAGGCTCTTTCGATAATATTCCAGCGCTTCAGGGTAGCGGGCTAACTCAAAATAAACATTACCCAAATTACTGTAGGTACGGTAATTATCAGGACGCAACGCCAACATCCGCCGATACTCAGTTTCCGCCCGCTGGTACTCCTTCATCAACATATAGCGCAAACCGATGTTGTTGATCATACGGTAATCGCCAAGCCGGCTGACCGCCTGGAAGTTCTCAATCGCCTGGTCATAGTTTCCAGCCTGACGCCAGTAATCCCCCTCATATAGCGAATAGAGGGCTGAAATCTCCCTGGTCCAGCTATTGTCATCGCCGCACTCCCTGACCGGCCGGCGGCGGAAATAGCTCCAGATAATCCGGTCCAGGTTGGGGTTATTCCCTTTGACCAGGTTGACCAGCCCCCAGGCGGCGATATTTTTGGGATTTTTCGCGCCCACTGAATACGCTGTGCCTGACCACTCGCCCGCCGGCTGATAATTAAAAGGCTCCGGCCCGGCGATTAACAGGTCGGGTCGATGTCCCAGAGTCTTGACAAGATAGGCCAAGCCAAAGGTCACCGTATCACCCCTTGTCCGCAGACCGGCTTTCCTTGGCAGCGAGACCAGGATATTGTCGATCAGGTCATAGCCAAAATAGAAGCCGCGTAAATTTTTG
>JAJRWM010000091.1 GCA_024276815.1 bacterium | reverse complement strand
CTTTTGCGGGTCAGAGACTTCTTAAAAGATTCTTCCACGTCAATATCACAAAACTGATTAAAGACTTCTTTGATATTACTGTTAATCGCCTGCCGACGCGTGATATCGCAAGTTTCTTCCAGCCATTTATTACAGGTTTTAACATTGCCTTCCTTATCAACCAGGAAAATACCATTCTGGACATTTTCAACAATGCTCTCGTTCAGGAAACGAACTCTCTGGATATTTTCATTCAGCCGGGTCAGTTCGGCGACCTTTTGTGTAAGCTTCTTTTCGTTGTTGGTGAGCTTATGGTTGCTGGCAACTAATTGATTAAACAAGTTGACGTTATTAACCGCCACGGCAATTTGATTAGCCAGGATGATAAGCACTCTTAACTGGTTGGCGGTAAAGACATTTGTTTGCGGATGACTGACATTAATCACGCCAATTATTTCCCCGCTGGCCGGAAAGGGAAGAGACAAAAGAGAAGAAATTTCCGTGCTTGATTCCTTAAAGGGAAGAAAACGCTTATCCAAAGAGGTATCAGCGATCAGAATGGGCTGGCCGGTTTTCGCGACCAGGCCCGCCACGCCTTCGCCAACCTTGATTTTTGCTCTACTCGTGGACTTTTCCCCGGGCAGCTTGCTCTTGCCAACCACCAGTTTCAACTCCCCGGTCTCTTTATTCAGGATCATGATGGAAGCGTTTTCAGCGCCCAGGTCAGCGAGAATAATTTCCAGGACATTGTTATACAGCTCATTGACTTCCCGGGTAACATCCAGGTGTTCGCCAACGCTGCGAACAATGGAGAGTTCCTCGACATATTCCCTCAACTCGACGCCGGTCTCGGTTAAAATCTGGGTCAAAGCGTGTTTCTCATCATTTAAATGCTTGATAAGAGATAAGAATTCATCCAGGAAAAAGTCCAAGGGCTTTGAATCGACATCAGAGGACGCAAACCGGGATATCCCCAAGCACTGAAGTTCGCTTAACATGGCGGCTATTTTTTCCCTGCTTCTGTCCGGCATAATAACTCCTAAGAGGCAGCCAGCGTTTCAAAGATGCTGGCTTTTTCCAGCTCCTCATCCAAACGCTCGTAAATATAATTAATCAATTTCTCATCAAAGCCGTAATTGGCCCACGAGACAAAATCAAAATGACCCTTTTTCCGAAAACCGCTGTTGCCAATATCCTTTTCGTGACAAAGCGCGTTAGCCAGAGCCACCACCAAAACCAGCGGTCTTTTGCCCTCATAGGTCTCACTGTGATGATAATTGATCGGTTCAACAATAACGGGGGGGATTTTCCACTCATCAGCGAGCCAGGCGCCGATTTGCGCGTGATTGACATCGTAATATAATTTTTCGGCCTGGAAAAAGGTCATTTCCTGGGTATTGGCGATATTTACTATCTGGGCGAAATCCGCCGCCAGGTAACGATTCAGCAGAAGTTTGCCTATGTCATGCATGATCCCGGCTAAAAGAGCGGTCTCGGGATCAACGTTTTTCTGTTTAACCGCGATTATCCTTGAAATAACCCCGCAGCCAATTGAATGGCGCCAGAATTGCCGATGATTGAAAAAGGACGAGTCTTTCGATTCCTTGAAGACATCAATAACCGAAACACTGACCGCCAAACAGCGCACCACATTAAATCCCAGGTGCACGATAGCTTCGGTTATTGTGGATATTTTGCGGGAGAAACCATAAAACGCTGAATTGGCGAGCTTGAGAACATTAGCCGAAAGAGCCTGGTCCATTGATACGGCCCGGGCTAACTCGTTGGCGGAGGAATCCTCCTCGTTTATGACCTTTAAAATCCTGGTGACGACCATAGGCAGGGTTGGCAAATCTTTGACGCGAGTAATATAACATCTTATTTTATCCCGGTTCGCAGATTGCCCCATACTCATTGGCCTTCACCTGTTTAAAACGTAATTTCAGCCAACCTCGAAATCGCTTCCCGCAACCTGGAAGTCGGTACGGTTAAAGCGAAACGCACGAAACCCTCGCCGGTCTCGCCATATCCTGAACCAGGCGCGGCAACGATGTCAGCTTCCGCCAGTATTTTCTCCACAACCTCTGAGTCCGGTAAGCGCCCCGGAGCTTTCGCCCAGACATAGAAGGTCGCTTTCGGCAGTTCAACATCCCAGCCCAAGCCATGAAGTCCCTTAACAAAAACATCGCGGCGTTGCTCATAAGTTCTTCTCATCTCAGCGACTTCCTCAGCGCCGCCGGCTAACGCGACAACCGCCGCGTCCTGAATAGCGGAGAAAACCCCGGAATCAATATTGGACTTTATCTTGAACAACCCCTTTAATATTTCAGGGTTACCAACAGCGTAGCCAATCCGCCAGCCGGTCATTCGATAGGTTTTTGATAATGAATGAAACTCAATGCCAACTTCTTTAGCGCCCTCGACTTCCATGAAGCTCGGCGGCTGATAACCGTCAAACGACATCTCGGTATAAGCGGCGTCATGACAAACAATTATGTTATTTATTTCGGCAAATTCCACCACCCGCTTGAAAAAATCTTTGTCAGCGACCGCGGCGGTAGGATTGTTGGGATAGTTGAGAAACATCAATTTTGCTCGCTTCAATATCTCAGTCGGGATGGCGGTCAGGTCCGGTAAAAAGTGATTTTCCTTCAGCAGAGGCATAATATAAGGCTCGCCGCCGGCCAGGGTCGTACAGTTGCTGTACACCGGATAACCGGGACTGGGAACCAGGGCGACATCACCCGGGTTGATAAAGGCGAAGGGAACATGTCCCAGTCCTTCCTTGGAACCGATCAAACTCATGATTTCAGTTTTGGGATCCAACTCAACGTTAAAACGCCCCCTAAACCACTTAGCTACCGCCTCGCGGAAAACCAGCTTGCCGTCGTTGCTGGGATAACAGTGATTTTCGGTCTTTGTCACCGCTGACCGCATACTCTCAACAATAAAAGAAGGTGTCGGCATATCCGGATCGCCCACCCCAAGATTAATAACATCCCTGCCTTCAGACAAGGCCTGATTGCGCATATTTTCCAGCTTGACAAAAAGGTATACCGGCAACCTTGTGACGCGCTCAGCGTAATTCACTTCAAAACTCATTGATTATTCGTTCTCCTTTAAACCTAAAACATCCTGCATATCATATAATTCGCCGGCCGGAGCGCGCATCAGAAATTTGGCCGCCCTGATAGCGCCCCTGGCGAAATGCATCCGGTTATGCGCCCGGTGGGTCAGTTCAATCCGGTCGCCGTTACCAATAAAATAAACGGTATGCTCGCCGACAACATCCCCGCCCCGAATCGCGTGAATACCGATTTCCTGAGGATTGCGCACCCCGGTTATGCCGTGCCGGCCATACACTCCAACTTCCGCCAGATTCCGCCTCAGCGTCTCGCTGACAAGTTCCCCCAGCCTTAAAGCTGTGCCGCTGGGGGCGTCCTTTTTCTGGTCGTGATGAATCTCGGAAATCTCGACCTCGTAGTCATCGCCCAGCACCTTGGCGGCCTCAACCGCCAGCCGATACAAAAGGTTGACTCCAATCCCCATATTGGGAGCCAAAACGCAGGGCACTTCCTGAGCAATACTCCTGATCTCATCCATCTGTTCGGCCCGAAAACCAGTCGTGCCGATGACCATTTTTTTATGAAATTCCCTGACCAGCCTCAAACAGGACAAGGTCGCTTCGGAAACGGTAAAATCGATGACCACATCCGTCTTTTCAATAACCGACCTCAAATCATCCACTACCGCTACGCCCAAAGGCGAGCAACCCAGAATCTGGCAGACATCTTTGCCGATCAAGGAATGTCCCGGAGTTTCTGTCGCCCCGACAATTTCTGCTTGCAAATCTTGATGGGCGGCCGTAAGTATATTCTGCCCCATACGGCCGCGTACGCCGTTGATAATAACTTTCATTGGAATCCCTGTAATCTAAAGCAAATTGTATTTTTGAACAACCGTTTTCAATGTATCTTTATGAGTTTCGTTCATGGAGGTCAGTGGCAGGCGGAACTCTTCATCAATTTTACCCATCCAGGCCAAAACTGTCTTCACCGGAATAGGGTTGGTTTCAACAAACATGCTTTTGCTCAGTGCAGCCAGGGAAAAATGAGCCGCCCGGGCCTCCCCGTATTTACCGTCAGCGCAAAGATGAACCAGGTTAGCCATTAAGTCCGGCGCAATATTGGCGACTACGCTGATAACTCCCGCCGCTCCCAGACACATCATGGAATAGG
>JAJRWM010000090.1 GCA_024276815.1 bacterium | reverse complement strand
GCTGTGGCCACATAACGGAAATGAAACCGGGTTCAAGATATGCGAGATGATTCCGTCGCGGAATTAGCGGCGCTGGTAAGGGGACTGAAAAATTTGACCTTGGTTCAGCGATATTGCGAAGTGGTTCCTTTGCGCGCGCTAAAAGCCACCGGGTCGGAAAAGTCAAACGAAGGGGTCATGCCTACCCAAACTCTGGATGAATTTAACCACGAAATCAGCTCCTGTCAAAAGTGTTCTCTGGGCGCGGCGCGAACCAATTTTGTCTTTGGCGTTGGTAATCCCCGGGCAGACCTGGTTTTTGTCGGGGAGGCCCCGGGCAAGGATGAGGACCTGCAGGGGATTCCCTTTGTCGGGCAGGCGGGAAAACTGCTGACCAAAATTATTGAGGCGATTGACCTGAGGCGGGAAGATGTTTACATCTGCAATGTTCTGAAATGTCGTCCGCCCAACAACCGCAATCCGCAAAATGATGAGATCGAACTCTGCGAACCATACTTAATCAGGCAACTGGAAATCATTCAGCCCAAAATTATTTGTACGCTGGGTACTTTTTCCAGTCAAACCCTGCTGAAAACCAAAGAACGGATAATGAATTTAAGGGGAAATCGCTATCTGTATCATGACATTCCCCTGATACCCACCCTGCACCCGGCGGCCTGTCTGTATAATAGAGATAACAAAAGATATGTCTGGGAAGACATCCAAAAGGTCCAGAAACTTTTGCTGGAACTGTAACGCCGGAGGGAATCAGCCAATGAAAGAAGCTCTCTATTACGAGAAACTCGCCGAGCAATCCGTGAGATGTCATCTTTGTCCTCATAACTGCCTGATCAAACCAGGGCAACGGGGAGTCTGTAAAGTACGGGAAAACTTTAACGGCGTTCTGAAAACTCACACCTATGGGAAAATGGCCACCAGCCCGCAAATGGACCCCATTGAAAAAAAGCCCCTTTATCATTTTTTCCCCGGCTCAAATATCCTGTCGGTAGCGCCCAATGGTTGTAACCTTACTTGTCGGTTCTGCCAGAACTGGTCGATTTCACAAGCTTTAATCCCCACTCAGAATATCACGCCGGAACAATTGGTGGAAACGGCGTTGAGAAAACGTTCGGTTGGCATTGCCTACACTTATACTGAACCTTTTTTGTGGTATGAATTTTTAATGGAAGCGGCGCCTCTGGCCAGGGAGAAAGGGCTGAAAAATGTCATGGTGACCAATGGTTTCCACGCTGAAAAACCGTTTCTTAAACTGTTACCGCTCATTGACGCTTTTAATATCGACCTGAAATCGATGGCTGATGATTTTTACCGGCATTACTGCGGCGCCCGGGTACAGCCAGTTTTAAACACCATCAAAATAGCGGCGGCGCAGGTTCATGTTGAACTGACCAACCTGGTAATTCCCACGCTTAACGACTCCGATGAGCAGATAGATAGACTTGTAAGTTGGGTTGTCGATGAACTGGGAGTTGACGTGCCCCTGCATTTTTCCCGCTATTTCCCCTGCCACCAGCTTAGCCTGCCGCCAACGCCGGTCTCCCGTCTGTTCGAGATCCGCACCCGCGCTCTTCCCAGACTGCGCTATGTTTACCTGGGCAATATCGGTACCAGCGAAGCGGCGGTCAAGGCGGACTCGACCTACTGTCCACACTGTCAAAAGCCGCTGATTACGCGGGTTGGCTATTATATCGAAGCGATCAACAGCCATGACGGCTATTGTGATCACTGCTCGGAAAAAGTGAACATTGTGCAATAAGACAGCAAAGGCTCACCTCCACGATTGTCCATGTTTTGTGGACGAAAGAGGTAAATTTTAATGTTTGGGCGCTATCTTTACGACAACGGAATGTTAAATAATTTTATCAAAGGTTTATATTTCTTGCTAATAGTTATCTTATAATACGCATAAATTTTAAGCTTTGCGGATCAAGGTGGAAAATTAATTGAGAATAAGAAACAAGATAATAATTATCACGATCGCTTTCGCTTTGTTTTACTGGATTATCGATGTGTTTATCGATTCAATCTTTTTTGTGGAAGTTTCACAGGGAAGAATCAATCTTTTTAATGTCTCCAGCCATGAAAACTACATGAGATTATTTGGCTTAGCGATGATTATTATCTTTGGCACGGTTATCGCTAAAATCTTTGAGGAGAGAGAGTTTTATCACGAAGAGCTGGAAATTGCCAAGCGGGACCTGGAGCGGCAAAATGAAGAATTAAAAGAGTTGGACACAATTAAAGACAGCCTGATAAGGGATGTGTCACATGAGCTTAAAACGCCGGTCGCCAAGCAGAAAATGCAGTTGGAGTTACTGAAGCGATTTCCGGACCGGCATAATTTAGCCAGAGAAGGCCGGGGGATGGTCGGGGTTTTGGAGGCGTCTATCGAGAGGCAGGAGAAAGTTATCCATAATATTCTGGATCTTTCCCGGTTGCGGGCCGGCGGGAGGATTTATGAATTTGAGCCGACGCGCCTCGACCAGGTAATTGATGATGTCCTGGAATTCTACCAGTTCACGCTGGAGAAGTACGGATTCGTAATAGAAAAGGAAATGCCTGAAGCCGAGATTTTATCTGACCGAGAGATGCTTTTTCACGTTTTTTCCAATCTGATTAACAACTCGATTAAGTATCGGAGTAAAAAAAACGCGCCAAAATTAAAAATTGTTTTATTGAATACCGATAAATCTGTTATAGTAAAAATTATTGACAATGGCGTGGGCCTATCCGTGGAGGACAAGGTGCGGGCTTTTTCGGCGTTTTACCGAGGTTCGGACACTTCGGAGGGCAGCGGTGTTGGTTTAACCATCTGTCAAAAGATAATCAATGATTTGGGTGGCAAAATAAGTTTGAGTTCTGACGGGCCGGAAAAAGGGGTTACCGTGGTCGTGGAAATACCGCTTTAGCCTGGTTTGAAACTGTTATCAAAGGGGCTTGATTATGTATAAAAAAGTCTTGGTTGTTGAAGATGATAAGGATACGCAGGATTACTACAAAGTCGTTTTTTCCGATTATGATATTGACTTGATCTGGGCCAATAATGGCCTGGAAGCCTTGGAGATTATCGAGAAAGAAGATATCGACCTCATAATTCTGGACCTGATAATGCCGGTTATGGGAGGAGAGAAATTTCTGCGGAAAATACGCCATGAAAAAAAACTGGATATCCCTGTTGTCATCAGCTCCGTCGATAAGGTCGCCGCGTCCAAGTTGGCTAAAATTGTCGATGTCCAGGGTTGTTTTTTCAAATTAGCGAAACTTGACGACTTGTATTCTCTGGTTAACAACGGGCTGGCTCAGTCTGCTTGACAACCCGTTGATTGTTTTATTTTCGGGAAGCGCTTCATATAAAACAGTTTAACTCCTCAGCGAAAAATCTTTCACTTTTTCACTGTTACAATATCCTGGTTTTGATAATCAGATAAAATTGGGTGATATCTAAATGAATTTATGTTTTGATTGTGGCAATACTACTGTACGTATTGGTCTTTTTGAGCGAGGGAATTTGATAATCAGCTCTGTGTTTCCCACCAGGTGTTTATCCCTCGAGCCGGGCAAGCTTGCCAGGAAATTAAAAGCTCTTCTGCCCGACGATTTAAAGCCTGACCGTATTGGCATTGTCAGCGTCATTTCTTCTGACCGGGAGAATAATCTGGTTAATATCCTGGAAAATATTTTCAGAATAAAACCTGGTTTGTTTAATCGGGGAGCGCAGATGCCTATAAGGCTGGCGGTTGATAATCCCTGTGAAGTCGGCGCTGACCGGGCCTTAGGCGCCTGGTACGCTTTTCAGAAATACGCCGGGCCGATAATTGTTGTTGATTTTGGCACTGCCACTACCTTTGACCTTGTTTCGGAACAGGGGGAGTTCCTGGGTGGTATCATCGCTCCCGGCGTCGCTGTCTCATTTAGCGCGCTTTCCGCCGCCGCGGTCAAGCTTCCTGAAATTGGTGAGTTTGGTGAGGTTGGGCCATTAATTGGCAAAAACAGTCTTGAATGTATGCGTTCAGCTTATTATCACGGTACGGCAGCCCTGGTTAAAGGTTTAATCGGCAGGATGCGGGAAGCCGGCTAAGATAATTATCAAATTGTTTACACTGGCGGCTGGATAAACGGGAAGTTAATTAAAAGTTTAAAAATGTCAGGAACTTATGAACCTCACCTGCTTCTTAATGGTTTAAATGAATTGTTAAACAGGTAAAACAAAACGGGTAACCTCCCCGTGTCATCCACTGAGCGAACAATATTCGAGAAGAACATATCCTTGCTAACTCCTTTTCATTATTGTTTTCAAGGTATGGAGAGAACCCCTGTTAAGGGTGAAAGGTCTGAAGTAGAGAAT
>JAJRWM010000089.1 GCA_024276815.1 bacterium | reverse complement strand
GCCGAGACCGCTCCCCAGGGTTCTTCGACCAGATCGATTAGCGCGGGCTGAAGTTCCCGAATCAGGGAGCCGATTTTTTCCCGGTAGAAATAACGGGTGCCGCTGCCCGGGAAGAATATTCTGGCAACCTCGATCCGGTAGCGGCTATCCCTGGTCTTCTCGATTGACGTAGGGAAGCCGCTTTCCGGCCACATGGGAGGAACCAGCAGAGTAAAAGCTAATTCCTCGTGGCGGCTCAGAATCTCAAGTTTTTTCTGGTACAGTTTCAACACCGAGGTATGGTTAATGACTAAAACCGACTGGCGTTCGGCCATCTGTTCCCTTCCCTGAATCAATGAGATAAAATAACACACTCCCCGCCTCCCCGTCAACAGGTCGGTCGACCTGTTTTGTCTCCCTTCGGGGCCCCGAATCGCTCGCAAGGATTTGCTCGCTTACGTTCTGAAAATTTTCTAATACCTATTGTTCGCATGCGATTGATTTAAAAGATAACTCCTTGTGCTTAGCGGCCAGACCGCCGTTGCACGAAGTCTTAACGGCGGTGTTAAAAGTCGCGAAGCGCAAACGTACCGCTTGACCATGTTTGCCGTTGGCACACAAAAACCACTCGCAAAGAGTTGCTCGCTCAGTGCTACCCAATACATAGCCGAGTACCCTTACGAGGCGGCGTTAAAAGTGCCGAAGGCAAGCGCATCCTCTGGCTGTAAGCCAGTTGACGGGGAGGGACGTTTTGTGGTACTTTCTAGTAACTTTTGTTTACTGGAGAGCTAATGAAAACTCCTGAAATTACCGCTCCGGCCGGAAACCTGGAAAAGGTGAAAATGGCCATCAACTATGGCGCGGAAGCGATTTATCTTGGCGGACCGGAGTTTTCCTTGCGCCAGCGGGCCGGGATGAGCCGGGACGATATCGCTCTCGGCGTCGCCTACGCTCATCAGGCGGAACGACGGGTTTACGCCGCCGTCAATATTTTCGCCCGCAACGATGATTTTGATCGTTTACCCGGTTATTTAGCCTTTTTAACTGAAATAGAGATTGATGCCGTTATCGTTTCTGATCCGGGAATTATCCGTCTGGTTAAGCGGGAATTTCCGAATTTGAAGATTCATCTCAGCACCCAGATGAATGTCACGAACCTCTCAAGCCTGCTCTTCTGGGCCGAACAGGGAGTCAGCCGGGTCGTTCTCGCCCGCGAACTGGGATTCGGGGAAATTGAGTTTATTAAACAAAACAGCCCGGTTGAAATTGAGATATTTGTCCACGGGGCGGTTTGCATCTCATATTCGGGCCGCTGCTACCTGTCTCAGTACATGATAAACCGCAACGCCAATCGGGGCGAGTGCGCGCATCCCTGCCGCTGGCGCTACACGATTGTCGAGGAGAAGCGTCCCGGTCAGTATTATGAGATCGAAGGAGACGAGCGCGGCGCTTATATTCAGAACTCCCGCGATCTTTGTCTGCTGGGTGAGATGCCGAAACTGATTGACCTGGGTCTTGACGCCTGGAAAATTGAAGGCCGGGTCAAAGGGATTTATTACCTGGGCGCTGTTATCAAGACTTATCGGGAAGCGAGAGACGCTTACCTGGCTAATCCTGATGATTACCACGAAGGGTTGGGTGCCTGGCTGGCGGAACTGGACAAGACCAGCCACCGTCCCTTTTTCAGCGGGGCGGATAATGACGAGATAACCCGGACCACCACCAGTAATTATTTGCGGAGTTACCAGTTTGTCGGACTGGTAAAAGAAATTATGGGTAATAATTTATATCGTATCGAAGCCAGAAACCAGGTGCGGAAAAATGAGCGGGTGGAAATTATCAATCCGTATCATGAGAACCAGACGCTGGACCTGGTTGACATTACCGACACGGATGGCGCGCCGCTTACGCTGGTTCAGCCTAACCAGGAATTTTTGCTGGAAACGGATATCGGGTTGGAAAAATGGGCTATGCTGCGTAAGCCGTTGCCGATCCGGGAACCTTTGGAATTAAAACGCTGATGAAAACTCATTATTTAAACCTGAAAATAGATTACAGCCAGATTAATTTTTTGAATTCGATCATCGAAGCTTACGAGGGCATCGCTGTTGTCCGGACTGTTGACCCGAATGAAGGTTTGGTGCAACTATGGGTTATGCCTGATTTTTTGGCTGAAACCAGGGCGGTTGTTTCCGGTATATCAGAAAGCATTGGTTTGATTAATCTGGAATGGGGAGATAAAATGTATGCCGGCTAGAGGACTTAGCGGTAGAGAAATCCTGGACCTGGTTATTTTAGGCGCGTCTGTGGTCTGCCTGCTCGTCGCCATAACCAGAGAGATTATCAACAGAGACCGCTCCTGATGAAATCCTGCCTGGTGATAATCCCAACCTATAACGAGCGGGACAATATCGCGCCGTTAGTCGCTGAAATCTTTCAGAATATTCCTCAGGCAAAGGTTCTGATTGTTGATGATAACTCGCCGGACGGCACGGGCGTAATTTGCGATCAACTGGCGAAGACGAACAGGAGAGTCCAGGTTCTCCACCGGGCCGCTAAAATGGGTCTGGGCACTGCTTACCGGGAGGGTTTTAAAATCGCTCTCTCCCGGGGAATGGAATATATCATCGAGATGGACGCTGATTTTTCTCATGATCCGGTCGTCCTGAAAAAGATGCTGGCAGAGATTCCCGATCACGGCGTGGTGATCGGCTCCCGGTTTTGCAACGGCGTCAGCGTTGTCAACTGGCCCATACGAAGATTGATTCTGAGCCTTCTGGCCAGTTACTACGTCCGCAAAATCACCGGTCTTAAAATCAGCGACACGACCACCGGCTACAAGTGCTTTAAGCGTGAAGTGCTGGAAAAAATCGATCTGGACCGGGTAATCAGCGAGGATTACGCTTTCCAAATCGAAATGAATTACCTGACCATGAAACTCGGCTATACCATCCAGGAAATTCCGATTATCTTCGTTGACCGGCATTCCGGCACCTCAAAAATGTCCACCGGGATTATCAATGAGGCCTTGATCCTGCCCTGGAAGCTGAGGTTGCGCAGTTTGTTTGGCCGACTACCTTTTAAAAAGAACCAGCCATGACCCGATCTCAAAAAAACATTCTTCTGCTTTGTTCGCTTAGTCTCCTGTTCTGGGGCTATTACCTGCGAAGACTTTCTCCCACGGTGAACCTCAAAGATAGCGGTGAGTTAATCACCCAGGCCTGTACTCTGGGAATCAGCCATCCGCCGGGCTATTCCCTGTACGCGTTGACGGCTCATATCTTCGCCCAAATACCGCTGGGGGAGATAGCTTTCAGGATAAACTCCTTCTCAGCCTTTTTCGCTGTCATCGATCTGGTTCTGACCGCGCTGATAATAAGGCTGATCGGGGGCGGGACCTTGGGAATATTGAGCGGCGCCGGCCTGGTAGGCAGTTCCATGATTTTCCTTCAAGTCTCTCTGGTCAGCGAGGTCTATACCCTGGAAATAGCCATTTTTTTATTAGCGTTATATTTTTTAATAAAGCGTAGCAATTATCGTTTGGTGATTTTCAGTCTCAGTTTAATGCTGGCTTTGCATCCTAAAAATTTGATTTACTTCGTCCCCCTGCTCCTTTTTTATCTACCGGCGAGTCGCCTGAGAAAGCCGAGTAAAGGTTTGACCTGTCTCATGCTAATCATTTTGCTGTTGAGTGTCAACCTGTATTTGCCGTTAAGGGCCGTCCGCGGTCCGTTGCTTAACTGGAATCGACCGGCTAGTCTAAACGCGGCGCTGTTCCATTTGAGCGGTAAAGAATACAGCGGCCGCATCTTCCGGCCCAGCGGAAAGCAAACAGCTTTATTCAAGGCTAATTTTTACAACAGTTTCAGTTCGGTGTTCGCCGGAGTGGGGTTATTGATCGCTCTGGCCGGGCTGATCGGTTTCTTGCGGGGGAAACGGTTCTGGCTGTTAAGCTTGCTACTCATATTCGCTGTGATAAATGTTATTTTCGGGATGATCGCCCTGGACCCGGTGGAAGGATTTTTAGCTCATTTTTATCTGCCGGCGATTTTCATGGTGGCGATTACGCTGGGAGCGGCGGTTACCTCGCTGCCGGAGTTGATTTATAACAGCCACCCGGGATTTTTAAGCAAACAATATCTCGTG
>JAJRWM010000088.1 GCA_024276815.1 bacterium | reverse complement strand
TTGCCGGGCGTTTTCTTCCAGCTTTTGAATGTTTTTTTTCGCTTCCCCGGCTCTGGTCTTTATAGCGTAAAAATAATCAAAACCCTCAACTCTTAGAAAAGGTTCCTCCGTTAACCGGGCGATGCCGTCTTGATGCTGAGCGATGATGACGCCGGCATTGATTGGCTCTGTGAGCTTATGCCGGGGGAGAAAGGGAGGCAGGCTTTCCTGGAATTTCTGCCAGGAGCTTGTCAGTTCCGCCGGAACCTCCGCTCTCAGGTGACTTGTTCCAAAAACGAACATCAAAACCAAAGACAGGATTAATACTATCTTCGTTTGCTGATTATTCTTGTTTTTCACTGGGTCTTTCCTTTCTTGCCGATCCACCAGGCCTCAATTCTGTTCTTAATAATCTTCTCGTAACCATTTTCACCAGGTTCGTAGTAATTCATCTTTTTTGTTATATAAGCCTGCCTGACAAAATTACCGTCAAAATTATGAGGGTATTTATAAGCCTCGGCCTTGGCAAAGGGGCGGTGAGGGTCTTTCAAATGATCAGGAACTTCCAGGTTCTCACCATTTCTTATATCTGCCAGAGCGCGGTCGATTCCTATTATAACACTATTGCTCTTCGGAGCTGTAGTTATATATAACGCCGCCTGGGCCAGGATTATTCTCGCTTCGGGCATACCGATCTTCTCCAGCAGCTCAAAAGCCGCCGCGGCGACCACTACAGCCTGGGGATCGGCGTTGCCAACGTCTTCCGAAGCGCAGATGGCTATTCTGCGGGCGATAAAACGAGGGTCCTCGCCGGCTTCAATCATGCGGGCCAGCCAGTAGAGAACGGCGTTGGGACTGCCGCCGCGCATACTCTTGATGAAAGCCGAAACGACGTTATAATGCTCGTCGCCGGACGCGTCGTAGCGGATCATCTTTTTTTGGATTGATTCTTCAGCCACCGCCAGGTCAAACCGGATTATTCCCCGCTCGTCGGGGGCGGTCGAGGTGACTCCCACTTCCAGGGAATTTACCGCGCGGCGGGCATCGCCGCCGGACTGGATTGCCAGATGTCTTAACGCTTCCTCCTCGTACTCGACCTGATAGCGGCCCAAGCCCCTTTCCTTGTCAGAGAGCGCGCGTTTTAAGATCGTTATAATGTGTTCCGGGGACAAGGGCTTGAACTCAAAGAGCTGGACCCGGGATAATAAGGGCGTAATTATTGAGAAATAAGGGTTTTCAGTGGTGTTGCCAATCAGGGTCACGGAGCCTCTTTCCACCTCGGGCAACAAGGCGTCTTGTTGACGTCGGTTAAAATGATGGATCTCATCAATGAAGAGGATTGTTCTCTCACCCTGAAAGCTCAGCTTTTGTTTGGCTTCCGCCAGCGCTCTACGTAAATCTTACACGGTTGAGCTGGCGGCGTTGATCTCCAGGAAATTCGCCTGGCTTTTGAGCGCGAAAAGACGGGCTAAAGCCGTCTTGCCACAGCCGGGAGGACCGAAAAATATGGCTGAAAAAAGACGGTCGCTCCGTAGTGAACGGTATAACAACCTTCCTTTGGCCGTTAAATGTTCCTGCCCCACCAAATCTTCCAGCCCGGTGGGAATAAAACGGGCTGAGAGCGGGAGGAGATCAGGAGGAGTTTGCTTGGGTTCACCAAAAAGATCCACTGAAATCACCTTTCGTAGGGATTGAATATCTTGATGTACTCGTCTAAAGCGTAGCGGTCTGTCATCCCGGCCAGGTAATCCGAAACCACCCGCTCAAGCGGTTCTTTCTCAGCCTGCCATTGAAACGAAGGCGGCAGTAAGCGGGGCTTGTCGGTGAACGCCTCAAAAAGGGCGCTTAAAAAATTATCAGCCTTGTAGGACATCCTGATCATCCGGTAATGCTGATACATGTGCTGATGTAAAAAACGTTTGAGCCGCTGATTGTTTTCCTCCATTTTTTCGCTCATGGCTATTAAAGGGAAATCAAGCTCTTGAGCTTTTTGCCGGGTTGTGATCTTGTTTTCTTTGAGGTTATGCAATGAAGTCCGGATTATATCCGCGACCTGCTGCCCAATAATCAGTTTTACCGTTATTCGGCTGATTTTACGGTTGCTGGCCTTAGGGTAACGTTGCCGGGCGGTCGCCAGATTCTCCTCCCAGATCGCCAGTTCTGTCAGTTTGTGAACCGGCAGCAAGCCATTGTTAATGCCGTCGTCCAGATCGTGGCTGTTGTAAGCGATCTCGTCGGCGATATCCACTACGCGCGCTTCCAGGGTTGGCCGCTCTTTTGACAGCTCAAGAGGATGGTCCGCGTAGGGAGGATTGTTTTTCAGGATGGCTTCACGGATTTCAAAGGTGAGATTAAGTCCGCGGAAATCGGGATAGATGTATTCCAGTAAATCAACGACCCTGAGTCCCTGTTTGTTGTGCTCAAAGCCGCCGCTACCTTTCATCAGCTTGTTCAGCGCCTTTTCGCCGGCATGACCGAAGGGCGTATGCCCCAGGTCATGAGCATAGGCAATCGCCTCGGTCAGGTCCTCATTCAATCCCAGGGCGCGGGAAATCGTTCTGGCTATCTGGGCGACTTCAATAGTGTGAGTCAGTCGGGTCCGGTTGTGATCTCCCTCGTGGTTGACAAAGACCTGCGTTTTATATTCAAGGCGGCGGAAGGCGGTGGAGTGGATAATACGATCACGGTCCCGCTGAAAACAAAGACGATAGGGGTGCTCGGCTTCCTGGTGAACCCGGCCCCTTGAGTCAGAACTCTTGACAGCGTAGCCGGCCAGATACTCGTTTTCCCTTTCCTCAAGTTCATTGCGTAAAAACATAGTCCCTTTTTTCCATTAATTGCCTTACCCATTCGGGCAGGTCCAGTTCCAGATATATTTTTTTGAGATAAGGTCCCGGGGGAAACAGGAATATCACCTGGAAATTATCAGGTTCTTCCTTGATCGCCGCGATAATTTCTTTCGCTCCCGGCAGCATGGAATGCGTGGAATTAAGAGTTTTTACTGGCCAACTGCCAACTTCATAATAAGGTTCCTTCCGCACCACCTGCCCAGTCATCTTTTTCTTCAGACCGTACCGGCTGCCAATAGAGGTAACCAGTTGTTTGCCATTGACTGAGTCAATGTTACCAATTATACCTAACTGTTTTAAAGCTAAATAGCAAATCTTTTTTATTTCAGCCGGTTCAGCCGGGTTTTCCGTGATTAATTGTAGTGTGGGGATGCTTTCAGTATCGTTTTTCAGGGCCAGGTAAAATATCGCCCGCTTACGCAGCTCCGGGTTTTTAGCGAACAGGAATTTTCTCATGGCGGTGGTGACTTCGCCAATTTCGTCAGGGAAAAGAGCGACCGCGAAACAAGCCGCCAAACGTTCGCTGTCGTCTTTCGCGGTTAGTTTTTTCAGTAAAACCGGTTTTGCGTCCGCGTAGTTACGTATACCCATCAAGTAGGTTATCGCGGTCATTACCGATTGGCTTTTTGACGACCAACTGTCAAAAAGCGCGGCGCTGGTCAGAGGAACGTCCATGTTGCCGAGAGCTATAGCGATCTGCAGTTCGGCTTCTTCATTTTCGGCGTTAAGGAACAACTCGATAACTTTGTTCATATCATTTTCGTTGCCCAAATTAGCGATAGCCATAGCCGCCCGGCTTCTCACTTCCCAACTGGGGTCATTTTCGACGGCTTCCTGGAAATAAGGGATTACGGACTTGTCCTGGTAGTTCTCGATAGCCTTCAGAGCGGCAAGCCGGGTTTTCACGTAATCCGTCAGCTCGGCGTCCAGGTAACGAACAAATAAATCGAGGTAGGCGAAGTCTTTCAGTGTCCCAAGCCTCCTGATAATCTCATTGCGAATCCGTCCGTCGACGCTGTCTTCCAGGTTTTTTACCAAGATGTCGTATCGCTTGGCGGAAAACAAAAAGTCGATGGCCGCGAAGCGTTCGGTAAATTTGTCGCTTCGCTGTAAATCAAAGATATAGCGGGCTTCCATTTCCTCTTTGGCGGGAGCGTTTCTGTTTTCCCTGGGGAACGCGGAATTATGTATAAGGGTTAAAATGGTTAGCGGGATGAGGGCTGAAACAATGACTTTGTTGATTCTCATGGTCGTACAATATAGCATATCGCGCACCTGGGCGTCAATAACGCCGGCTTCAAGATCCCCCAGGGCAATCTTAATTTTCTCCGGGAACTGAATTGTGGTTTTACCGCCAGCTATAGCGTTTAACGACCTTACCTAAGGCTCCTCCAAGTTAAAGTTTTTAGTGCCTGGGCAACTCGTACGATAGATATGGAAAAGGTTTGGCAACCCCTTGTTTTCGGAAAAAGGGGTTGCCAAACCTTCCTGTTTTTTCTTATATAAGCTTTTAACTTGTTTTAAAGCACCGGCAAATAGGTTGCCAACTCATATGGCGTAACCTGGGTTTTGTAACTGTTCCATTCAGCCCGTTTATTGCGAATCAGGAAGCCTAGTAGCTCCTCGCCTAAAGTCTCTTTGAGCAACTCGCTCTTTTCAGCGTGCAGTATCGCCTCATGCAGACTGCCCGGCATTGATTCGATACCATGTTTCATTTGTTCCGCTTCATCCATTTCGAAAATGTTATTCTCAATGGGAGCCGGTAATTCATAACCTTCCTTGATGCCTTTGAGACCGGCCGCCAGCATAACGGCGAAAACCAGGTACGGGTTGCCAGCCGGATCGGGACAGCGAAGCTCAATACGAGTCGCTTTTTCCTTGCCTGGCTTGTAAATCGGCACCCGAACCAGCGCGGAGCGGTTCTTCTGCGCCCAGGCGATATAGGTCGGAGCTTCATAACCCGGCACCAAGCGTTTATAGGAATTAACCCACTGGTTGGTAACCAGGGCGATTTCCTTGATGTGTTTCAACAAGCCGGCGATGTAACTTTTAGCCGTTTTGGAAAGATAAGATGGATCGTTCGCGTCATAAAAAGCATTTTAGCTTCCTTTGAACAAGGACTGGTGAACGTGCATACCGTTACCGTTTTCACCCATGATCGGTTTGGGCATAAAGGTCGCGTGCAGTCCGTGCAGAGTGGCCACTTCCTTAACTACCAGCCGATAGGTCATAACGATGTCGGCCATAGTCATGGCGTCAGCGTACTTCAAGTCGATTTCATGTTGGGAAGGAGCGACCTCATGGTTGCTGTACTCAACATGAATACCCATCTTTTCCAGGGTAAGCACGGTGTCACGTCTTAAATCGCTGGCCAGATCCAGCGGAGTTAAATCAAAATAACCGCCCTTGTCGATGCCTTCCGGCGTGGTGTCATTTTTAAAGTAAAAATCCTCCAGTTCCGGACCGACGTAATAGGTGAAACCTAAATCAGCGGCCTCTTTAACCACCTTCTTGAGCACATAACGCGGGTCAGCGTGAAAGGACGCACCTTCCGGGGTCAGCACATTACAGAACATGCGGGCAACGCATTCCTTGTCCGTCGGGCGCCAGGGCAGAATCTGGAAAGTTGACGGTTCGGGCATTGCTATCATATCACTCTCCTCGATACGGGTAAAACCCTGAATCGAGGAACCGTCAAACCCATTGCCGTCCTCAAGCGCTTCCGGCAACTCCGCGGCGGTTATCGCGAAACTTTTCAAAAAACCCAAAACATCGGTAAACCAGAACCGGATGAATTTCACATCCTTTTCCTTAACCATCCTGAGAACGTATTCCTTGTCTTTTACCATCTTCTCTGTCACAACTCTCTCCTTTATTAATTATGGTTTTTTCTAATGTGAACAACTCACAAAATTATATTTTCCTGAACGCGTAACCTACCGAGTGGATAGTCTCGATAAAGGTATCGCCCGCTCCCTCCAGCTTGGATCGTAAACGTCTTATATGAACGTCAACTGTGCGGGCGCCTCCCCAGAAATCATCTCCCCAGACAGCTTTTAACAATTGCTCCCTGGTAAAAACCTTGCCCGGATGAGAGGATAAAAATTTAAATAATTCATATTCCTTCAAGGTCATCTCCACCGGCTCTTCCCGGTAAATAACCTGATAACGTTGCGGCAATATTTTTAAATCAGGGCTGATAACTATTTCCATCTCAGCTTGCTTGTCCTTGTAAAATGTCGGCAGGCAATCCCGCTTATGTTCGCTGGCTTTCACCAGCAGTTTGACTTTATCGATATTATCCTGGGAGCTCTCACAGGGGATGCCCTTCTCCAGACACTCCAGGATATGGTCGATCTCGCCGTACGACAGACCAATTTCTCCCTCGTCTGTCTGCCCGTCATGCAGTCCGGCGCTGGGCGGTTTGTTGATAATCGGCTGCGGCACGCCAATCTGGCGGGCCAGGGTGGTCACTTCATGCTTATAAAGATCGCCCAGGGGCAACAGGTCAACGCCGCCGTCGCCGTATTTGGTGAAATAACCCAGACGCAGTTCGCTCTTGTTGCCGGTGCCCAGGACCAGACAGTCGTGTAGCCCGGCATGGTGATACAGCGTAATCATGCGTAACCGGGGTTTTAAATTGATGTTAACGGACTTAGGCGCTTTGGGATATAACTGAATCAGTTCCCGGTAGACATCGGTCAAATCACTCAGGAAGGTTTTTATTCCCAGCTTCTGTTCGACCAGCCTGGCGTCGGCTATATCCCGCGGATTGCTTTCGCAAGGCAGGTAAATGCCAAACACCTGCTCTTTACCCAGTCCCCGAACCGCCAAAAACGCCGCCAACGCTGAATCTATTCCACCGCTCAGGCCAAGCACAACGCCGGTTTTACCGGCCTGTCTGACCTGTTTCTTTATCCAACCGCTAATATTATCAAGCAACAGCCTAACTCCATTCCGTATCCCGTATATTAATACAATACAATCAAATCCAAGTAAAGCCTAACCGGTTGATTTAACACCGATTTAACATTTTAGGCGAAGGGCGTAAAGCAAGCGGTCAGCCGTTATCAGGCCGCCTGACAAACCAATCTATTCCAGATGTTTTACCCAGCCGGGAGATTAAAGCGCCAAAAAAACAGAAAAGCAACCAGATGCGCAGGTTAATCAGCATACTGCAGGCGAACTGCCCGCCGATGATTAAACTGATTAAAGCTCCGCTGATTCCCGACAAAGCCAGGCTGTGTTCTATCGTCAGGCCGCCGGAAGAGGGGAATCCCCGTCCGACTAAATATAATACCAGAATCAGGAAAAAAGAGCCAACCACAATTCCCTGCTCGGCGTAGATTTGTAAAAATATATTATGGGCGTGGGCTAACCGGGTCTTCGCTTCCGCCGGACGGAACTCGTCAGCCCAGTAGCGCTCTTTGAAATTAGCGAAGCCGACGCCGGTCAGCGGATACTTGCCGACCATTTTCAACGCCGTCCGCCAGCCGATTATTCTCTGGGCGTTGGAACGGGTGGCCGGCCGGAACAAATCAACGGCTTTCTGCCGGATGAAGGGAAAGATTATGATGATGGTAATTACCAGGCTTGCCAGATAAATCAGCGCGGTCTTTCTGGAATGTTTAACAGCGACATAGCCCATGCTGATGATGCCAGCCAGCCAGGCGCCCCGGCCAAAGGTCAGGACGAAACAGGTCAGGAGAAAGATAAACCAGGGAATGTCAAACCAGCGCCGTTCGTTATCAAGTATTCTGGCCAGCATGACCGGCAGACTCACACTGAGAAAAAGCGACAGGTAGGCGTGGTAACCCAGCCTGTTCTTGGTGAAGTGAAAGCCGTAGTCATGGATATGCTTACCCAGGTGGAACACTGTTAAACAGGTTACGCCAAGCAGGAAGGTCAAAGTGTATGATTTCAGATTTTCAGCGCTCAAACTGAGCTACTGGAAAAAAATAAAACCCAGTACGGAACTCAGAAACAAGGTCAGCGAAAAGAGCAGGCTGGTTTGCCTGATCGGCGAAAAAAAGGCGACAACTATGGAACTGAAGCCCAGAGCCAAAAAGAGATACGAGGAGGCGTTAAGAGTGGTCCGGCTGGCCTGTTTCCTGAACAGCCGGTAACCGTAAGCTCCCCAGGCGACGAACAGACCGACCAGCATGACAACTTCATTAATCGGCAGGGAAAACAGGAACCAGAGAATACCCCTTTTTTGCAGTTTGGCGGCAGATATATCTTTTACCATTTTTTATCTTTCGGATTCAAGGTAGCGGGCGATTCGCATGGCTGAACCGGGCTTGCCCATCCGTTTCTTACCCAGTTCCGAAATTCTCTTTAACCTTGACTCATCGTCAATGATATCTCTAATAAAGGCAGCGATCTGTTCCGGATCATGAGGCTTTAAAAATAAAGATTTGCCCAGCAGTTTGCGCTGAGATTCCAGAAATTTCCTGGTCTGGCGGTTTCTCGCGTAGGCGACAACCGGTTTCCCCAGGCCAACAGCCTGCTCGTTGGCGGTGCCGGTTATGCCGACAACGACGTTGGCTGCGTTGAGCACGTCGCCAAAGCCATTCCTGATTATCTGAACAATAACCTTTTCCTTTTTCAAGCGATAATCACCCGCCGCTTTCAGCCACTCCCACTCGGCCTGCCCGGCGGCCGCCTTGAGAGCGGGGGGGGCGATTTTTTCAGCCAGGGCTACCAGGTAATTATAGTCGCTGCCCAGCCATTTGGTTATTCGCAGCATGTCCACCAGGTTATCTACGGCGTCGCTTCGACTGCCCGGCAGGAAGGCGATGGTTTTCCGGGACTCCTCAATTTTAATATCCCTGACGCCAATTTTGAAGCAGTCCATCATCACATTGCCAAGATAGGTTGCCTTGACTCCGCTTTTTTTCAAACTGGCGGCGGTCAGTTCATCACGGGCGAAGACAACTTGTGTCCAGCGCTTAAACAAGGCCAGCTCAATATTCCAGTGGGGGGCGATATAATCCGACTTGGCGGTAGCCAGAAGGTAGAGCGGTTTCTTTACGTAGAGCGAAGACAGGGCCACCGGCAGAAAATCTCCGACAGCGACCACCTTTTTCACCTCATCAGCGACACTCCGCAAAGCGACTTTCTGTTCTTTGAATAATCTCAGCAGGCCGGCCCGGCAGTCCAGCCACAAGCGAAGCAGACTTCCCTTGACGAATCCATCGCTGGGCAACCGTTGCCGCGGCTCAAGGATCTCGGCGTCACACGCTGAATAACTCTCCCCCATCCCCACCAAAGGGTAAGCCGCGATCCGCAACGCCGGATTATATTTTTTCAACTGGTTGATTAAAACCGATCCGATCACGTCCTCGCCGTGACCGTTGCTGATAAACAGGTAGTCAAACACGGGTGTCCTCCCGCGCGTTTAAATAACCCTCGATATAATGATACTGCTTGAGCAG
>JAJRWM010000087.1 GCA_024276815.1 bacterium | reverse complement strand
GGCATACCAGCCTCCCAGGTAGAAAGCGCCCAGAATGACGGGAATACCAACAATACTGCTGATTATTCGCCAGGCAAGCATGTCCTAAACCTTATCCGCCGCGCCATGCTTACCGGTAATGCCGCCGTAACTACGGGCACGGTGTTGAAAATCGTAGAGCGCGTGACAAAAGTCATTTTCCGTAAAATCAGGCCAGAGAATGTCGGTAATCCAAAGCTCGGAATAGGCCGCCTGCCACAGGAGAAAATTGCTTAGACGCATCTCGCCGCTGGTACGCACAATCAGGTCAGGATCAGATATTTCCGAGGTGTAAAGATACTGGCTGACCATATCCTCACTGATATCAGCCGCATCTATTTGCCCTTCTCCCACAGCGGACACGATGCTCCGCACAGCCTCGACAATCTCCCGCCGGGCTCCGTAATTGAGAGCGAGAATCAGCCTCAAACCATCATTATCCACTGTGATATCACGGCTTCTTTCAAGTTCGGCGACAACCTTGGCGGGAAATTCATCGACACGGCCTATCCAGGAAACCTGAACCCGCTGCCGGTCAAGCTCCTTTGTCTCCCTGCGCAGAAAAGTCCCCAGCAGACGCATTAGTCCGCTTACTTCACTTTTTGGGCGACGCCAGTTCTCCACCGAAAAAGCATAGAGAGTCAGATAACGAATACCTAACTCTCCAGCAATTTTGACTATTTTTCTAACGGTGTCAATCCCGGCGCGATGCCCGGCCAGACGCGGTAAATGACGGTTTGTCGCCCAGCGACCGTTGCCATCCATGATAATAGCGACATGACCCGGCAAATTCTCATGAACCAACAGGGAACGGTAATCTTTTTCCGCTGAGCCGGCCGGCCGCCTTTTATTCATGCTCTTTTACTTGTGCCTTCCACTGCCAGCGATTCTACCTGATTGAGCGCTTTACTACTTTTCATCAGGACCGATTATCGCCTCTGTCGGGCAAACATCAGCGCATTCGCCGCATTCGATACATTTTCCGGCGTCAATGGAATATTTTTCATCACCTTCAATGATCGCGTCGCTTTCGCAAGCATCCAGACAAGTTCCACAGGCGACACATTCATCCGTTATTTTATAAGCCATTTCAAACACTCCTTTCTCTAGTTTGATTGAAGTCCTATTGTTTCAGATTAAAAGAATTTTTCCAAGGATTATTATACTTCCATGATCTCGGATTCCTTGCCGGCGGTCAACTCATCAATGTGCTTGATAAAGCCGTCCGTGGTTTGCTGAACATCCTGTTGAGCGTGCTTTGCTTCATCCTCCGGCAGTTCGCCGCTTTTTTCCCGTTTTTTAATACTGTCATTTATATCGCGCCGAATAGCGCGAATCGCGACCTTGGCATCCTCGCCCATCCTTTTCACTACCTTCGTCAATTCACGGCGGCGTTCCTCAGTCAGGGGCGGGAAATTGAGACGAATCAAGGTCCCGTCATTCATCGGGTTAAGCCCCAGATCAGATTTCGCGATCGCCTTTTCCACCTCGTCAAGAACGGTTTTATCCCATGGCTGCACCTGAATCGTACGCGCGTCGGGAACACCAATCGAAGCCAATTGATTGATCGGAGTAGGCGTACCATAATAAGGCACCATTATTTTTTCAATGAGTGACTGTGAAGCGCGGCCGGTACGAATACCGTTAAGCTTGTCGGTTAAACTTTCAATACTTTTTTCCATTCTCTTTTTGGTATCGCTAATGATACTGTCAACCACGGTTTCCTCTCCTTACCAGGGAACCAATACGCTGTCCCTCAACAATTTTCTTCAGATTGCCCGGCGTGTTAATATCAAAGACAATAACCGGTATGCAATTATCCATACACAAAGAAATAGCCGTCTAATCCATCACTTTAAGCTCTTTTTGCAAAACTTCCTGATAAGTTATTTCCTCATACTTTTCCGCGTCCTGAACAACAAAAGGATCAGCGGAGTATATGCCATCAACCTTGGTGCCCTTCAAAATCACTTCGGCCCCGATTTCAATGGCGCGGAGAGCCGCGGTCGTATCAGTCGAAAAATAGGGATTACCGGTTCCGCCCCCGAAAATAACGATACGGCCTTTCTCCAGATGGCGAATCGCCCGGCGGCGGATATAAGGCTCAGCGACCCTTTACATTTCGATAGCCGTTTGCACCCTGGTAAACAGCCCCTGTTTCTCCAGAGCGTCCTGTAGCACCAAAGCGTTGATTATGGTCGCCAGCATCCCCATATAATCACCGGCAACCCGATCCATCCCCAGCGAAGCCGCCGAGATGCCTCTGAAAATGTTACCTCCGCCGATGACGATAGAGGGAATTACGCCAATTTCAACCAGAGATTTTACTTCCAGAGCCAGGTAATTGGAAACAACGGGATCAATCCCAAAGTCCTGGTTACCCGCCAGCATTTCCCCGCTCAGTTTCAACAATACTTTTTTATAACTCATCAAGTCTCTTTTTAAGCTGTTTTAAGTGTAGACTAATTAACAGTTTTGCCACCCAATGAGTAGCGGACAAAACGGCTAATTATGATATTCTATCCTAATTTCGCGATCGCCTGCTTAAGAAGCCCCTCGATGTTCTTTTTGTCATCTTTGATGAAAACCTGCTCGAGCAGACAATTCTCTTTATAGAAACGATCCAGCTTACCTTCAATTATTTTGGGAATAATATGCTCAGGCTTCCCGGAATCTTTCGCCTGCTGTTCGAAAATCTTTTTTTCACCCGCCAGAACATCCGCCGGGACTGAATCACGGTCCAGATAGGTTGGATTCATCGCGGCGACCTGCATACAGATATCTTGTGATAACTGTTGAAAATCATCGGTGCGGGCGACAAAATCAGTCTCGCAGTTAATCTCCAGCAACACCCCGATTTTACCATTCCCGTGGATATAAGAGGTGACAACACCCTCTTTGGCCACACGATCCGCTTTCTTGGCGGCCTTTGCTGCGCCTTTCATCCGCAGGACTTCCACAGCCTTTTCGATATCACCGGCACTCTCGGTCAGAGCTTTTTTACACTCCATTAAACCAACGCCGGTGCGTTCCCTTAAAGTTTTAACCATTTGAGCTGAAATGGACATTAATCAACAAAACCTCCTAGTAATATTGTTGCCTGTCAAGCTATTTTTGGATGAAAAATCCAGTGAATTTTATCAGTAATTTTATTGATAGTCAAGTCAAAACTCAGGACATTTGGAAAAGGGAAGGAACATCGTACCCCCCTGGTGAAGATCTGGCAAGAAAATTTCCAACCAATTCGTTTTCTGCTACAATTTACGACTATGAAACAAAAATCATACCGTTAAGCGATCTTGTTTTTACTGGTTTTTGGCGTTTACCTGAAGACGCTCGCTCCTCATTTATATGTTGGTGACAGTTCAGAACTGATTACAGCGGCGAAATTGCTGGGCGTCGCCCATCCCACTTCCTACCCCCTCTATGTGCTGCTGGGGAAAATATTCAGCCTGATTCCCCTGAGTTCCCCGGCGTTTACCAGCAACCTTTTTTCGGCGGCGACGGCGGCATTATCGGTTGTCACGCTATGTCTAGTTTTTGAAAATGTTGGTGTTAGCCAATCACTATCTATTGGTGGTAGTTTGATATTCGCCTTTTCGTTAACCTTTTGGTCGCAGGCCGTGATCTCCCGGGTCTATTGCTTGAACCTCTTGTTGACCTGTTTGGTCCTTTACGCCATATTTTCCAAGCCTAACATACTATTGGCTTTTTTCCTGCTGGGACTGGGCGCCGCCAACCATTATTTCATCTGGTTGATAACACCATTACTGTTGGTTTATTCAGCCAAAAATTATCGGCTGATTAATTACAAAAAAATCATTTTAATGCTGTTACCGCTCTTGTTAGCGTTTTTTCTCTACCTGGAACTGCCCATCAGGGCTAACGCCAACGTACCCCAGAACTGGCATTCGCCTGATAATATAACCCGCTTTCTCGATAATGTTTTACAGCGTACCTATGCCTATAAAAAGTCAGCCCGTCCGCCGGGCGATATTCTCTGGCTGGGCTATAACCTCTTGTTATCGCTAGGTCCGGAATTCTTTTACTTCGGCTCGGTCTTCGTTCTTGTGGGCCTGGTTTACTGGTTTAAAAAAGACAAATGGTACCTGTTAAGTATTTGGGCGGTCGTGCTCGGCAACTTTATTTTAATCACTCTCTATGGCAAGCCCAGGGAATTTCACCTGGTCTACTTTTTGCCGCTTTTTCTGATGTTTTGCCTGATATTAGTGACCGGATTACAGTATCTTAAGGATGTTTTGGCAAAACACCGGGGGAAACCAATAATTTTCCTGTCATTTTTCCTGGTTATCTGCCAGATATACCTGAATTATTACCCCAATAACCGCCGCCGGCACTATTTAATCGCTGATTTCAGCGCTAATATCCTAAATTCACTGCCAAAAGACGCCTTGCTGTACATTATTGGAGACAGTAAAACCTTTAGTGTCGCTTACCAGAATCTCGTGGATAATAAAAGACCTGATCTGCTTTTTGTCTCAATTGAACCTTTTCCGGAAGCCAAGGCCATTAATTATCAACTAAAATATGGGTTCCGCAAAAAGATATTTTACACTTATTTCCGCTACTTAATAGCTAAGGGAAAAGAACCATATACTAATTTTACCCCCACTGGGCTGCTCTGGCAAAAGATAAACGATCCCGGAGTAAAAGTGGATTTCGACCCAACTCGTTATTATAGAAGACGTGAACTAAATGACAGAATGTTCTTTAGTGAAAAAAGCAAGGGGATTTTAAATTATTATAACCTCAACAAAGCCAGTCAGCTTATTATGCTGGGTAAAAAATCAAAAGCCAAAGCCTATCTAGAACTAATATTAAAATTCTCCGGCCGGGACAAAGAAGCGCTTTTTCAGGCTGGAAGGTTGTATATGAAGGCGGAAAACACATCAAAAGCGTATAAATGCTTCTATAAGGCCTCGATAATCAACCCATTTGACCTGGCAAATCTGCAAAACCTGGCTTCAATGGCCCAATTACTGAAAAAAAGTGTCGAAGCGCTGAGTATTTACCAAAAAATACTGCGTATTGATGAAAATAACTACCGCGCCCGCTATAATTTAGGCTATTTATACGCCAGTAAAGGTGATTTTAACTTGGCTCGCTACCACCTGGAGCGCTTCCTGAAAATCGTCCCCCCCATAGAAACCAGGTTGATTGAGGAAGTTAAGAAAACACTGGCCGAATTACCCAAATAACAACTTATTGCGCTTGCTTTCCGATCTCTTTTTAATGATGTGATGTAAGCTTTGCCCGCAAACATCCATAGTGACGAGCAAGGGGAATTTTTCCACCCTCAGAACCCAGATCGCTTCCGGAACGCCGAATTCCTCCAGCATATATACGGCTTTTACTTCCCTGACAACCTGCGCCGTGATTGCGGCGACCCCGCCGGTGGCCTGAAAATACGCGCAACCGTATTTTTGAGCCGCTTTTAAGGTGCCGGCTCCCATTCCACCCTTGCCAATTATGCCCTTCAGGCGGTATTTTCTGATTAAATCAGCCATATACGGCTCTTCACGCATTGATGTGGTGGGGCCGGCGGCAATAATTTGATATTTGGAGCCGACTTTTTTCACAATGGGGCCACAGTGATAAATCACCGCGTCTTTCAGCCAGGGAGTTAATTCAGGAATATCATTACTTACCAAGTATTTATGAGCTAAATCACGGGCGGTGATAATGGTTCCGCTCAAAGCAACATGATCCTCAACGCGCAGAGAACGCACCGTTTCTTCCGCAAGAGGAAGAGTAAATTCATTCATAAGTATACTCGCCTCTCCTGATTGTCAGAAAACGCGCCCGAAACGCCCAGCAGGTAAAAGCTACCGAGACAAAATAGGAGGCGGGAAGCCGGGCCAGATAATCAGCTTTAACGCTTAAAACAGTGGTTGAACCGCCCACACCCATGGGACCAATCCCGAGTTGATTGAGCTTAACTAATAAATCTTCTTCCAAATCCCGCAGTTGGGGATGGGAGTGCTTGAGTTTGCGCCAGAACTGCTCTTTGGCCAGTTTCATTGAGCCGGCCCGGTCACCGCCAATTCCGACGCCGATGAAATACGGCGGGCAAGCCTTGCCCTGCGCCTGATAGACAGCTTCAATGACACAGTTTTTAACGCCGTCAAGGTCCCGGTTGGCGTTGATATCCTCATCAGGCAGACTGAACTGGGCGCCAACGTTTTCCGAACCGCCCCCCTTTAACATCAGGCCAATTTCACTGTAATCCTTGTTCCAGCGGGTAATCTCAACCTGAGGTATGCCGATTCCCACCCCGTTCCCGGAATTTTTGCCGGTCAAAGTATCGACGGCGTTGGGGCGGAGATAGTTCAGTTTAGTCGCTTTTTTCACAGCTTTTTTCAATATATTATGAACATTTTGGGCGGATTCATGCTCAGGCAGGTTCACCCGAAAAATCGGGATGCCCGTGTCCTGACACAAGGGAATCGATTCCTCTTTTGCCAGGTCGGCGTTTGCCAGAATCCGGTCATATATGGATTGAGCGGCGCCGTAGCTTGCTTCACGCGACCGGGCTGCTTTTAAGGCTGACAAAATATCCGGCGACAATTCAGTCGCCGTCAGGCGGATTAACTCGACAATTTTTCCCAGCATTTAATCAATTATCCAAGTATTTTTTTGGTATAGGGTAACGCCCCGCCGGCTTTGAGTAAATCCTTGTCACGCTCGCTTAATGAATGAGTCAGGGGAATGACCGCGCCATCAACCAGCATCTCGACCGACCCGCTTAAATCACCAACCTTGACGCGTACTTCACACCCCTCGGCTACCTTTTCATAATCAGCTTCATCGGCAAAAGTTAAGGGCAGAATGCCAAAATTGACCAGGTTGGCTAAATGTATGCGGGCAAAAGACTTCGTTATGACCGCCCGGACCTTTAAATGCAGAGGAGCCAGAGCCGCGTGTTCACGACTGGAACCCTGGCCGTAATTGCTCCCCCCTATTATAACTCCGCCGCCCCATTTTTGCGCTCTCTTGACAAAATCAGGATCGACCGAGCTGAAGACGTACTGGCTGATAGCCGGGATATTGGAGCGCAGCGGCAGTATTTTAGCGCCGGCCGGCATAATGTGATCCGTTGTTATATTATCCCCGACCTTGATTAATACCCGACCGCTAATCTCTTCTCCCACCGGCATTGAGGGGGGAAGAGGTTTTATATTTTTACCGCATATTATCTCAACTGTTTCAGGTGAATCGGAGGGGGCGATTATCATGTTGTCATTAATCAGGTATTTATCAGGCAATTCAAGAGATATTACGCCAAAGTCCCTCGGATCAGTCAAAACACCCTTAAGGGCGCTGACGGCGGCGGTTTCCGGGCTGACCAGGTAAATACCGGCGTCAGCCGTACCGCTGCGTCCCTTGAAATTACGGTTAAAAGTACGCAACGAATTGCTGCCGGCCGGCGGAGCCTGCCCCATCCCGATACAAGGACCGCAAGTACATTCCAGCATCCTCGCGCCCGCCTTGATAAGTTTCGCCAGCGCTCCGCGTTCAGCCAGCATCTGAAGTACCTGCTTGGAACCGGGCGAGATAACCAGGCTGATATTGGGATGCGCCGTTTTCCCATCCAGAATGGAGGCCACCGTGAACAAATCTTTCAATGATGAATTGGTGCAGGAACCAATCGCTACCTGGGCCAGAGGCAAACCGGCTACCTCGGACACCGGGACAACCTCGTCCGGCATATGCGGCTTCGCTATCATCGGCGTCAGCTCCGCTAAATCAATCTCAATGACTCGGTCATAAGTCGCCGCTTCATCGGCAACCAACTTAATCCAGTCGCCTTCCCGGTTCTGAGCTTTCAGGTGAGCCAGGGTTATCTCATCGCTGGGAAAAACCGAGGTCGTAGCGCCTAACTCAGCTCCCATGTTGGTTATTACGCCGCGTTCGGGAACGGTTAAACTTTCTACGCCTTCGCCAAAGTACTCATAAACCTTGCCAACACCCCCTTTAACCGTCTCTCGTCGCAACACCTCAAGGATAATATCCTTGGCCGCAACCATTGGCCTTAATTTATTGTGCAGCTTTACGCCCACAACTTCCGGCATGGTCATAGTGAAAGGACGGCCAGCCATGGCCAAGGCGACATCAAGCCCGCCGGCTCCCATCGCCAACATGCCGACGCCGCCCGCTGTCGGTGTATGGCTGTCTGAACCGAGCAGTGTTTTACCCGGTTTAGCGAAACGCTCCAGGTGCACCTGATGGCAGATACCATTTCCCGGCCGGGAAAAATACACGCCAAATTTAGCGGCTACAGACTGCAAATAACGATGATCATCAGCGTTCTCAAAACCGGTTTGCAAGGTATTGTGGTCAACATAACTCACTGACAAATCTGTCTTCACTCCCGGTAACTCCAACACCTCAAATTGCCGATAAGCCATCGTACCGGTAGCGTCCTGCGTTAAAGTCTGGTCGATTTTAATCGCGACCGGCCCACCAGCGGTCATTTTTCCTTCTATCAGATGATTTTTAATGATTTTCCGAGTAACGTTTAAACTCATACTGACCTCTACTTTCAATATGTATATTTAATGCAAGCTCATCCAGAAGCGAACCAAAACCTTCCAAACAACTTACGGGATAAGGCATCACAGTTAATTTGACAAAGGGCCAACCAGGTAAT
>JAJRWM010000086.1 GCA_024276815.1 bacterium | reverse complement strand
GGCTGTGACGTGGTAATCACCCCGGACTCGGTTTTTCTTAACGGTCAGATAGTGGAAATCACGATTAACTGCGCTGATCTGGCTGTCAACCCTAACGCGCTTACGCCCTATAGTTATTCCTTTACCTGCTACAACTGGTCAACGGCGGCTTCCTTAAACCAGGCCCGGCAGGGGCACACCAGCACGCTTCTGGCCGACGGGCGGGTGCTGGTGGTCGGCGGCGAAGCTGAGAACGGTGTTCTGGCCAGTTGTGAAATCTATGATCCGGCAACCGGTATCTGGACGCCGACCAGCGACCTGGCCCAGGCTCGTAAATACCATCTGGCGGTTACGCTCGCTGATGACCGGGTACTGGTTATCGGAGGGTCTAACGGGCTGACCTCATTATCAGGCTGCGAAATATTCGATCCGCAAACCAACAGTTGGTCGGCGGCCGCTTCGCTTAATGAGGGTCGGCATATCAGCACGGCGACCTTGTTGTTGAATGGCGAGGTGTTGGTGGCCGGCGGCCGCTTTGATAACGGATCGTTAAAAAAAGACCTGAAAAGCTGTGAGGTCTATAATCCGGCGACCGATGCCTGGAGTATCGTCGGCAGTCTGAATACCGCCCGCTGTCTTCATTCCTCTGCCCGGCTGAAAGACGGTCGGGTCCTGGCCATCGGCGGTTACAGCATGGTTACCAAAATGTTGACCAAATGTGAAGTTTTCAATCCGGCCACCAAAACCTGGAGCGCGGCCGCTGATTTAAATCAACAGCGCGCCCGGCATACCGCCACCCTGTTGAATGATGGGCGGATTCTGGTCGTCGGCGGTAATTATTACCATAACGGAACTTACCTGAATCTCGCCAGTTGTGAAATATATGATCAGGACACTGGTTCCTGGTCAAACGCCGGCGATTTGAATCAAGCGAGAAATCAGCATAAAGCTGTTCTTTTAAATGACGGACGGGTGTTGGCGGTCGGCGGCGATGATTCCCAAAGCGGCGAGACCTATGACGTGGTCTCAGCGCTTTGGAGCGCAACGCCTTCCCCTGTAAAACCCGTAAGTTTTCCGGCGGCTTCAAAGCTGGCTGACGGACGGGTCCTGGTGTCCGGCGGGCAGAACAACGGCGCCAGTTTGTCTGATTCTGAAATATATAACTACGATATTCCTGAAGACACAACCCCGCCGACGGCCACCAGCGATCCGGACAACGACCAGGTCGCGGTCGCTCTTAACAGTGACCTCATCATCGAGCTTAGCGATCCCTTATCGGCTAGCGGCAGTTTCTACGGCGTTGATAAAAACTCAATCTCGGTATCGGTAGCCGGTCTGGACGCGGTTATTGACGGAGAGTTCCTGGCTGGCTTCAGCGGGATTATCGTTCCAGACGGGAGCGGCGGTTTTTATATCGCTTGCGACCCCGACACTGATTTTACTTATAACCAGTTTGTGGAACTGGCAATTTCCGCCCGGGACCTCGCGGTTCCCCCTAATACTGTGAATCTGAATTATTCCTTTACCTGTGACCCGGACTTTAACCCGCCGGTTGCCGGTAATTATCTTCCCCCGGTGAACGCGGTCGATGTCGCGAGAAACGCCAGCGTCTATTTTGAGCTGGACGACAACAAGAGCGGAGTCGATTCCTCCAGCTTAAATGTGACCATAAACGACCGGCCGGCGCTTGTTGGCGGTATCGTCCAGGCCGGGTTCAGCGCTTCGCTTGTTCCGGACGACGGGGGCGGTCTGGATGTCGAGATTACGCCGGAAACTGTTTTTAGCCATAGAGAAGTGGTTAACGTGGTTATTGACGCCGCTGACCGGGTCGGCAACGTGATGGCGGAAACCGCCTACGATTTTACCATAGTAGATGATACCACGGCTCCCTCTCTGGCGAACGTTAATCCGCAAGCCGGGACCACCGAGGTGCCCCTGGACGCTGATATAGTATTACATGTCGTTGATGACGGCGGCGGCGTTGATCCCGATTCGATCACTTTAAGCGTTGCGGGCGCCGTCGTCACGCCGGTTATAACCGGTACGCTCAATGATTATACGGTTACCTTTGACCCGGCGCAGAATTTTGCCTACGGGCAGATTGTCGAGGTTACTGTCGATGCCTCTGATGTTGACGGCAATGTTATGGCGACACAAGTATACAGCTTTATCTGCGTTGACATCGCTCCCCCCTTCGTTTCGGGATTAACCCCCCAAGCGGGGGCAACGGAAGTCGCGTTAAATTCCCCGATCACGTTTCAGGTTCAGGACGAGAGCGTGGGCGTCGATCAAGCCACGATTGTCCTGACAGTTGAAGGTGAGAGCGTTACGCCGGAGATAACCGGCACGCCGTCAGATTACACGGTAACCTTTCAGCCGGCCGCTGAGTTTAATTATGGCCAGGAAGTCAACGTTACCGTAGACGCCGCTGACTTAAGCGGCAACGCCATGCTTCAGGAGGCTTATTCCTTTACCTGTATAGTGGATGTTGATCCGCCGGTTGTTAATAATCTTGACCCGGCTGACACCGCCGTCGATATCGCGGTTGACAGTGATATTTACCTGGAAATTGACGATGACGTCTCCGGCGTCGATATTATTACGGTCAACGTAAATGTTAACAGCGTCCCGGCCGTTACCTGCGGCTTCTTCGAGACCGGTTTCAGCGGTTCCGTGGTCTTTGACAGCACGGGCGGCTTTGACCTGACCATCAATCCTGACGCTGATTTCGACTACGGCCAGACGGTTAATCTGGCAATCGAGGCTTTTGACCTGGCCGGCAACGAACTGGTCCAGTCCGTTTACTCTTTCACCACCATAGCCGACACTCTGCCGCCGGTGATAAGTAATTACTCGCCGGCTTTTGACTCGACCGGGGTACCGGTTGCCAGCGATATTTACTTTAAAATTGACGATGACGTCTCCGGGGTTGACTTAAGCACGCTGGACGTCTCAGTAGCCGGCGTAAACGCCATATCAGGCGGCTCCTACACGGCCGGTTACAGCGGCGCAATCGTCTTTGACACTACCAGCGGAAGTTACGACATAACCATTAATCCCGATACTGATTTCAGCTACCAGCAACTGGTCGGCCTGGCGATCGATGTTTCGGACCGGGCCGGCAACCCTATGCAGCAGGTAAACTACTCGTTTACCACCATGGCCGATATCACCAGGCCGGAGGTCAGCAACCGCTCCCCGGCTGATAACGAGCTTGAGGTACTCCGTAACGCCAACATTTATTTTGAGATCGATGATACCCAGACCGGCGTTGATCTGGACGCGCTCAAGGTCAACATCAATGGCGTTGACGTTTTGCTTAACGGAACCATCCTGGCCGGCTACAGCGGCAGCTTGACCTTCGATTCTACGGGCGGTTACGACGTAACGCTCAATCCCGGCGTTGATTTTGACCTGGGAGAGATGGTCACGGTCATTATCGACGGGCAGGACAGAGCGGTTCCTCCTAACACTCTTGACCAAGTAAATTATACTTTTACCTGCATTGACGATACGACGCCGCCCACCGTCAGCTACCGACACCCGGTCGCCGACGTAATAGACATGCCGATTAACAGTGATATTTATTTTGAAATCGCTGACACGGAAAACGGTGTTGATCTGAACACCTTAACCGTCACGGTTGGGGGCGTCGACGCGATTGTCAACGGAGTGATCCAGGCTGGTTTCAGCGGCAGCCGGGTGCCCAATCTCAGCGGCGGCTTTGATGTCACGCTCAATCCCGACACCGATTTTGCTTACGGGGAGAAAGTGGCTGTCGTGATTCAAGCCTCGGACCTGACCAGTCCGGCTAATGTCATGACTCCGGTCAGCTATTCGTTTTTTACCGCCAACTGGAGTATGGTCGGCGAGTTGGCCCAGGGACGTAGCGGTCATACCCTGACCAGGTTGAAAAATGGCCCGGTTCTGGCGGTCGGCGGCCATGAGGAAGCAGCCGGCTGTTTAACGAGTTGTGAAATCTACGATCCGGTTCTGGAGAGTTGGACTTCGGCGGCCAGTCTTAATCAGGCGAGAAAAAATCATACGGCGACCCTGCTGGCCGACGGGCGGGTTTTGGTTGTCGGCGGTGTTGACAACGCGGGCGAGTTGTCCAGTTGCGAAATATATGATCCGGTTCTGGACGTTTGGAGTTTCACGGACAGCCTGAGCGCGGGCCGGGCAAAGCACACGGCGACCCTGCTGATTAACGGGCAGGTATTAGTCGCCGGCGGGGAAAACAGCGCCGGCGGTCAGTTAGCTGGCTGTGAACTGTATGATCCCTTAACCGATACCTGGAGCGCCGCCGGCAGTCTTGCTGTCGCGAGAGCGCGGCAGACAGCGACCCTTGTAATTGACGGGCGGGTGTTGGTCGCGGGCGGGGAAAACAGCGCCGGCGGTCAGTTAGCGAGCTGTGAACTGTATGATCCGCTGGCTGATTCCTGGAGTACGGCGGCCGGCAATCTCAACCAGGCCAGAAGCGGCCACACGGCGGTTTTACTGCCGGATAAGCGAGTCCTGGTTGTCGGCGGGGAGAATAGCTCCGGTTATCTGGCGGAGGCCGAATTATTTGCTCCCTCGACTGGTAACTGGACCGCGACGACGAGTTTAAGCCAGCCGCGCGGTCATTTGACGGCTACTTTGATTAACAATGGAAAAGTACTCGTCAGCGGCGGGTTGACCAGCGGGGAGAATTATCTCTCAACCTGCCTTCTGTTTGATCCGGTGACCGCAAGCTGGACCTCAACCGGTCAACTTGACAGTCCAAGAGGTTTTCAAGACGCGGTAAAACTGTCAGACGGTCAGGTTTTAATTGTCGGCGGAACCGGCGCGCCCTCGGTATATTTAACCGCCGGTGAACTTTATAATTATAACGTGACCGCTGAATACCAGGCTCCTGAAGTCAGGGCGCAGACTCCCAGCGGCTCGACCACTGACGCGGCGATCGACAGCGATATTTATATCGAGATCAACGACCCGCCTTCAGTTGACGGCAGTTTTTACGGGGTCAACAAGTTTACCATCTCAATCACTATTGACGGCGGCTATTGTATTGAAAATGGCGACTTCAAAAGCGGCTATACCGGCCAGATCATTCCCAACGGCACCGGAGGATTTCAGGTAACGATAAATCCCGACGCTAATTTTAGTCTCAGTCAAGTGGTCGCGGTAACCATTGACTGTCAGGACAGCGCGCCCATTCCCAATACCATGCCCCAAGTCAGTTACTCTTTCACCTGCACTGATACTTCCTGGAGTTATACCACGTCCTTGCAAATCGGCCGGGAATCGCAGACCGCGACCCTTTTAACGGATGGTTCCGTGCTGGTCGCCGGCGGTTTCGCCAATAACGCCGCGCTTAAGAGCTGTGAGCTATACAAGCCTTCCGCCGGTATCTGGGATACCACCGCCAATCTTAATCAACAACGGTATTCTCACACCGCGACCAGGCTGAATGACGGCTCCGTGCTGGTTGTCGGAGGGGCAAACAATTCCTATGATTATTCATCGAGCTGTGAACAATATGATCCGGCTGCCGGCCAGTGGACCTATGTTGACAGCCTTAATCAGGGCAGAAGTTCACATACCAGCACTCTTCTGGCTGACGGCCGGGTTCTGGTCGCCGGCGGCTTGGGCGGCGGCGGACAACTTGCCGGTTGCGAGATTTACGACCCGGCTTCCGGCGCCTGGAGTATCGCCGCCAATATGAATACGCCCCGGTCGTCGCATCGGGCGGTCCTGCTGGACAACGGCCGTGTTCTGGTTATCGGCGGCTACTATAATGACGGGACAGACAACTACCTGGCCAGTTGTGAGCAGTATGATCCGGTTCTGGATTCCTGGAGCGCCGTTAACGGTTTGAGTACGGGCAGAGCGAGCCACACGGCAACCCGGTTAGCAGACGGTAAAATCCTGGTCGCCGGCGGGATTGGCGTGAGCGGTTCCCTGACCGGTTGCGAATTATTTAATCCCCTGACCGGAGGGTGGAGCGGCGCCGGCAGCCTGAATACCGCCCGGTCGCTTCATACGGCCAGCCTCTTAACCAGCGGCAACGTCCTGGTTACCGGCGGAATTGGAGCAGGCGCGGTTTCCGAAGTTTATTTCCCAGCTTCAGGTTCCTGGACAATAGTCAGCGATCTGGGTGAAGCCAGGGATTCTCATACCGCGACGTTGCTGCCCGACGGGCGGGTTCTCCTTACCGGCGGCCATAACGCGCAAAATCAGTCCACGTCGAGTTGCGAGCTTTACCAGCCCTGACAGGTCGAAGACCTGTTTGAATACGCTTCGCGACTTTTAAACTCGCTCGCAAAAAGTTGCTCGCTTGAGCATCACCGAATACATAGCTGAGTATTTTCACGAAAGGCTACTTGATCAAACTGTAAGTTTGCCTTCGGCGCTTGCTTGAGTGTTACTCAGCACATAACCGGGTTACCTACAAGGACAGAATGTTCTTGATTTTTTGGGATAGTTTATTAAGGGTGAATGGTTTCTGGATAAAACCCTGGCAGCCCCGCTTCATAATTTCTTCCGCCTGACCGTTGATCGCGTAACCGCTGGCCAAAAGAACTTTTATTTGCGGATTGGTCGCTTTGAGCCGGTTGAAAATTTCCCCGCCGCTCATCCGGGGCATAATCATGTCCAGAATAACCAGTTTGATCTCATCCTGATACTTTTTATAGAGAACAAGCGCCTCCTCTCCTGACAGGGCTGTCAACACATGGTAACCTAAAGACTCCAGCATTGTTGTTACAACGTCAACAACGAGCTCTTCATCATCCACAACCAGGATAGTTTCCGAGCCAGTCAATAATTCATCGCTGAGAATTATATCCGTCGACCGGATGCTTTTATCGGAGGCCGGCAGGTAGATATTAAAAATCGCCCCCTTGCCAGGTTCGCTGTTAACGTTAATATAGCCGCCATGATTTTTGATAATACCGTAGACAGACGCTAACCCCAGACCGGTGCCATGTCCTTTATCCTTGGTGGTAAAAAAAGGATCGAATATTTTTTCCTGGGTAGCGAGGTCCATCCCGATCCCGGTGTCGGCAACCAAAAATTTCACATATTTGTCCGCCCTGAATTCCCCTTTCCGGGTTTTCCTTTTGTCCACCTTGAAATTACTGGTCTCAAGATAGATTTCCCCGCCTTCCGGCATTGCCTGTGAGGCGTTGACAAAAAGATTTAACAGAACCTGTTCTATTTGGCTCCGGTCAATTTCAACCGTCCAAAGACCCGCCTGGAAATTGGTCCGGATGGTTATTTCTTTCTTGGTGCGTCCAAACATCCTGGCGGATTTTTCCAGAAGATCATTCAGATCAGTTGGTATGGTCTCATACTTGCCGCCCCGGGCAAAGCCCAGCAACTGGCTGGTTAATTCAGCGCCACTGTAGATATTTTTTTCAATTTGTTTCAATCTTTCATAAAAGGGATGGCCGGAATCAATTTCCATTAACATCAGTGAAGCATAGCCCTGTATGCTCATCAGCAGGTTGTTAAAGTCATGGGCGATGCCGCCGGCCAGGGTGCCGATCGCTTCCATCTTCTGAGCCTGCTGAAACCTCTGCTCCAGATTCTTCTTCTCTTCTTCAGATCGCTGACGTTCAATAATATTAGCCAATACGCCGGCCATAGCCAGGAGAGTTGAGGCTTCCTCTTTCCTGGTCTGGAACGCGTTTTCCTTTAAGTATAAATTAAGTACACCCAGAACCTTTTTGTTGGCGGCGGAAATTATGGGCACGCAATAGTGCCCGTGGTCTTCCATGCCCGCGTAACGTCTCTCATGCCGTTTATCCAGTTTATCAGAAAACATTATTTCCCTGGTTTGCGCGGCGACCCCACAAAGGCACACCCCCAGCGGCACCTTGGTACACATCGCGATTAAAGCTTTGTCCAGGTTGCGTTCAGCCTTCAGAACCAGGGTTTCCGGGCTACCTTCCAGAAGAAAGATCGCGCCCTTGTTATCCACTTCCAGCCAGGGGAGAGAAGTAATTTCAACAATTGAATATTCTAATATTTTATCCAGGGAGCTGTATCTCAAGGTAATCTTTAACAACCTGTTAATAAGGTTTTTAAACTGGTTATTGCGTTGGATATCCTCAGACATTTGGTTGAAACTGTCAACCAGCATCCGGACTTCCCTGGATGTTTTAACCTTGACCCGGGCGTCGTAGTCGCCAGTCGCGACCCGGGTCGTGGCTTGAGCCAACTCCATAATGGGCCGGGAAATACTCTTCGACAGGTGATAAATAATGATTGAGGTCAAAATGATTGTGAAAAGAGAAATCGCGGTTATCAGCTCGAACATTAATTTGATATCTTTGAGAAAAATGGCGTGGGGAACGCTCAAAGCCAAACGGATAAAAGGTTCGTCCGAGCGGAAAAATAAATCCTCATAAATAATTATACTGTCCTTGTTCTTTAGCAACCGGGGTTCTCTCTGAGGCTCTTTACCCAGATAGCTTCCGGGGTCAAAAATTGTGTTGTCAGCGCCGGGTTTTTTCAGCACCTTGCCTTCCGGGGTGAAGACCCAGACAGAATTACTGCCAAACAATGCTGTTTTATCCAGGAACTCAAGAAAATCATCAAACTTGCAGTCAAAAAATAACGCTCCCCCGAACTCGCCGGTATCCAGGTCCGTTTTGTAGATACCAGCGGAAAAAACATATTGGCCCTCTTGATCGAGATGGGGAAGCCCAACGTGTATCTCACCGCTCCCGCCGTTTTCAATCCTGGCAAAGAGTTCATCTCCGTTGAAATCACGATAATCCCTGCATCTGCCGGCTTTGCTGACCTTTATTTTTTCCCGCCCCCGGTAATCCACAAAATAGACGCGCACGTAATTATCAATATTCATAATGATATCCGTGAAATATTGCTCTAAAATCCGGCTGTTAATTTCCTTTTCCGGGGGAGAAGACGTCAGGTAGTTGTCCAGGGACGGACTCTTGGAGGCGAGTCTCAGGTCGGAGGATATCTTTTCCACCAACTCATGTTGGAACTTTTTCTGGATTGAGTCAAATTGCCCGACCAGGATTTCGGTGGCGTTGTTGCGCAGGTAACGACTGCTGAAGGAGTAGAGGATGCCGGTGACAAAAGCGATCACCAGGATTAAAATGACCAGGCTGGTGAAGAGTAGTCGTTGGAAGATGGAAAAATCAGTCGCTTTGCCTATTCTCATGAAACCAATCTTGTTAATTTTTTAATCAACCAGTTGTTCAATGACCATCTCCATATTAATCGCTGGTGCTGGGCGTCCTTTTTTCCTTGCGGAGGGCTTTGAGCAGCTCTGACATGTCGGAAGGTAAATCGGAAAAGAAATCAAGCTCTGCCCCGGTGACCGGCTGGGTGAATCCCAGCCGGTGAGCGTGCAAAGCCTGACGGGGAAACATCTTTTTCAATTTATTAGTACCATAGAGCTGGTCGCCGATAACCGGATGGGCGATAAACGCCAGGTGAACCCGGATCTGATGAGTCCGCCCGGTCTCTAAGACCGCTTTAACACAGGCAAAGTCACCCAGGTCCTCAAGCAAACTGAAATTGGTAATCGCGGTACGTGAGTTTTTTGCCGTCACCGCCATTTTGCGCCGGTTGTACTGATCCCGGCCAATGGGCGCCTGAACCTGTACCTGCTCGTCTGACCAGGGGCCGAGACAAAGCGCGACGTACTCACGCTTGATGGTTCGTTGCTCCCACTGCTTCTTTAAGCCGTTTAAGGTCGGCTCATCCTTGGCCGCGACCATCAAACCGCTGGTGTCCTTATCCAGACGATGCACAATCCCGGGACGGTTAACTCCCCCAATGCCCTTGAAATCAGAACAATGATGTAGCAAACCGTTAACCAGCGTGGGCAGAGAATAACTGCTGGCCGGATGGGTCACCAGGCCGGCCGGCTTGTCAATCACTATCAGGTGGCTGTCCTCATAAACAATATCCAGAGGCAGAGCGATCGGCGTTAATTCGCTGCTCTCGGGCCGAGGGAAATCAATGGCGATTACCTCGCCCGGGGAAAGCTGATAGCTGGGCTTGACAACCGCTCCATTTACCAGCGCCTGCCCCGCTTTGATCATTCTCTGAAAAGCCGTTCGGGAGTGAAGAGGCAAGGTTTGGTGCAGAAAGCTATCCAAACGGGACTCATTCGCGTCGTCAGGGTAAATAATTTCCACTTTTTCAGACAAAAACAAGCCCGCCCCGCTAACAAGGTTTTTCTGGATAGTATTATAAACCCTGCCGCCTGTCAACCTGGGACTCCAGGAGTTCCCCCGGAAATTTTGTGGGGCAAACCTCTTGTCTGAAAAGGTTCCTTCTCCACGTCCCTTTCCAGGCGAGCCGTGCGCGGCGTTCAAACACTAAAAACTTTAACAGTTGAATATCCCTGTATTTATCGTGAGCCAGCAATAATTAAAATTTGGGGGAGGAGGGGTGGGGAACAAATAGCGCGATTTTTGCTTTTGAGAAAGACAGTCACAAAGTGGTATTCTCCAAAAGCCGGTTTGTGTTAAAATAATGACGGTTGTTTTGCTTAATATTATTTTCAATCAGGAGAGATAATGCCGCCACGAATTAAAAAAATTGTCCTGGCCTACTCGGGAGGCCTGGATACGTCCGTCATCCTGAAATGGTTGCAGGATAAGTATGACGCGGAAGTCATCACCTTTTCCGCTAACCTGGGCCAGGAAGAGGAACTGACCTCGCTGCCTGAGAGAGCCAGGGCCGCCGGCGCCGCTAAAGTTTACATCGAGGACCTCCAGGAGGAATTCGTTAACGATTACGTTTTCCCGGCGCTCAAGGCTAACGCGCTCTATGAATCCAAGTACAACCTGGCAACCGCGCTGGGACGGCCCCTGATTGCCAAAAGACTGGTCGAGATCGCCCGCGAAGAAGGCGCTGACGCTATCGCTCACGGCTGTACCGGCAAGGGAAACGACCAGGTGAGAATTGAACTTTCCGCGCTGGCGCTGGCTCCGGAAATCAAAGTGCTCGCGCCCATACGTACTTGGGAGATGAAGTCGCGGGAAGAAGAGATTGAATACGCCCGGGAACATAATCTGGATATTACCGTTAATAAAGAGAAAATATACAGTATTGACCGCAATTTGTGGGGGGTCAGCATCGAATGCGGCGCCTTGGAAGACCCGACGAACGCTCCCCCCGATGACGCCTACGTCATAACTCAAAACCCGGTATTGGCTCCGGATAACGCCGAGGAAGTCGAACTGGACTTTACCCGAGGTATACCAACCGCCTTGAATGGTCAGGAACTGGACGGAGTCTCTTTGATTAAAAAACTGAGCGCGCTTGCCGGGAAACACGGTATCGGCCGGGTGGACCTGGTCGAGAACCGCCTGGTAGGCATCAAGTCGCGGGAAATATACGAAGCCCCGGCCGCGACCGTCCTGTATCTGGCTCATCGCGCTCTGGAAGAGTTGACGCTCGACCGGGAGACCTGTCATTTCAAGGAGATGTTAATCACAAAATACAGCGAACTGGTCTATAACGGTTACTGGTTTTCGCCCTTAAGAGAAGCCCTGGACGCTTTTTTTGCTAAAACCCAGGAACACGTCAGCGGTAAGGTTCAGCTGAAGTTGTACAAAGGCAACTGCCGGATAACGAGCCGCTTTTCTGATCATTCCTTATACCAAAAGGGGTTGGCGACTTACGACAGCTCAGATGTTTTTGATCACCGGTTGGCCGAGGGTTTCATTAAAATCTGGGGTCTGCCGCTGAAAGTGATGGGTGAGAGAGCCCAAAAAGATTGATTTTATGTCAATAAAAGGTGGCTTGAGTAAAAAATAACTTATAAAATAAATTATTTGTCCGATTATATTACAATGAAGCTGACCGTTTTAACGTGTCATACGGGTGCCGCGGATAACTTCCGGGCAACAAGCACTATAAATACGCCGCGGTTCAGGTTCCGCCGCTGCACGGCGTTCCAATGACAAATGGTGTGAAAAATGAAAAGATTCTCACTTGGTTTATTTTGTTCCCTGGTTATCCTGCTTTTTGTTGGCGGTTGTTCAGCGAAGAAAGATAAAAAAGACGCCGGTAAAGAGACTCCGCAAAAAACCGTGGTTGAAAACGGCAAGCTCCAGGAGGAGGAAGAGGAATTGCCGGTATTCACGGCGCACACCAATGTTCCGGAACTTCCCGAGGAGGTTACCGGTCTGACGAATACGCCGCCGGCGACTGACAAGAGCGAGGCCCCGGAAAAAAACAAGGAAGCCGCCGCACGGGAAAAAGAGCCGGAGATCAGTCAGCCGCAGGGCATTAATCCCTTGGACCTCTACGATTACCAGGTGATCGAGACGCTTGAAAAGCCCTATTCCCCGGTTGCTCCCGACAAGATCGTGGCCTATTGGCGGGTGATTAACTCCTTCGTCAAGACCAAGGAAGATAATTTGAAACAGGCTAAAATAATTCTCAAAAAAATGAAACGCAAGCACCCGAATGTTTTCATGTATAGCATAGACGTTAATGAAAGGCACTATGCCGTGACCAGTCAAATTGGCGAGATAATACCCAATCCCGACCAAATAGATAAGGCCGAAAATTATTGAGATGGATTTTACTTTTTGCCGAACGCCATAAAAGAGCTGTTAAAACAACTGCTGGATAGTTCCCTGTACCTGCACTCTCTTGGTACCGCTGATCTTGCCGTGAAATTAGCCAAAAATATCGTTTTAACCAGGAACACGCCTTTCTCGCCGGCTTGCTGCATGATAACGCCAAGCGGTTTCACTTTGAGCAAATGAAAGAAAAAGCGGTTCGCTACAGCGGTTATTTTGATGAGTATGAATTAGCCAGCTCCGCCTTGCTGCACGCGCCGCTGGGCGCCATGCTCGCGATCAGCGATTTCCAGGTCGAGATTCCCGAAGTGCTTCAGGCGATCAGGTTTCACACCACCGGGCACCAGGCAATGACCGATTTCGACAAGGTTGTTTTCCTGGCGGACGCCTTGGAACCGGGACGTGACTTCCCGGGAGTTGAGCGGTTGAGGCGCGATGTTTTTCGTGATCTGGACCACTGTATGTTGTTAATGATTAATTCCACCTTGGAGTATTTGAAGAAGAAAAAATGGTTAATCCATCCCAGGATTTACGAGTTGAAGAAAAAAATAAAGGGAAAGTTGGAAAAACAGTATGGAGCCACAGGAATTAGCGATTCTCTGCGCTAATCTGGCGGACAGCAAAAAAGCCCAGGACATTGTTGTTCTGGATATCAGCCCCAGTTCGGTCGCCGACTATTTTGTCATCGTCAGCGGGGAATCGGATGTCCAGGTGAGAGCGATTGCCGAGGCGATTAACCGCGGCTGCCGCAAGGAAGGTCAAAAGACACTGGGCCGCGTGGAAGGTTTAGCCAAGGCGGAATGGGTCTTGCAGGATTACGGAGACGTAATTGTCCATGTGTTTTGTAATACCGCCCGAATCTTTTATGATCTGGATGGGTTTTGGGGAGACGCTCCCAGGATTGAATGGACGGAACCCAAGGTAGCTCCCTGATGAAAAGCTACAAAAGGTTGCCCGCTAAAAAATTAACCGGGTTGACCGGAACGCTGTGAATATAAGTCGTCCAGTGCAGGTGCGGCCCGGTCGCCATACCGGTTTGGCCGACGCGGCCGATCAGTTCCCCTTTGCTGACCCAGGAGCCGGGCTTAGCCAGGATAACCTGCAAATGAAAATAAGCCGAGAGCGTTCCCTGCCCGTGATCGATGATAACAGTCTTGCCCCTGACAGCCAGATACGAGGCGAGGATCACCCGTCCGTCATTGCCGGCCAGGACCGGAGCGCCTTCCGGGGCGGCGATATCAATGCCGTTATGATGATAGCTCAATTCGCCATTAATAATATTCCTGACGCCATAGACCTGGCTGATCCGCCCCCTGGCCGGCCTGATAAACCGTCCACGCCAAAACAGCCGGGCGGATTCGGTGTTGATATAATCGGCTAACTTTTTTCGTTCCGGAACCAGCTTCTTATCGCTGGACAACTCTTTTTTCCCGGCGGGCAGAGTAATGCTGGTACTGGCGAATTCCCGGCCCAGTACTTCAATAGCCGCCGGCATCATCACGCTTTTACCCCGCGCGTCGGTAATCTTCAGATTGAACTTGTAAGTATCCGGCTTGGTCTTGGGGTAAATCCCGATCAAGGCCCGGTAATATTTACCATAGCGGTAAAAACGCAAGGTCTGACCGACCGCCATTCCGGTAATTTTCACCTCACGCGGACTGTAAAACAAGAGCCGGACAGCTTCGCCCACCCTGACGCTCCGGGGACTTATCTTCAGCCAGTAATCGTCGGTCTCATAAACCCGGCCGCCGTGCGCTGAAACCCGGCAACTAATTAATATCAGCAAAATAATCAGGCAACTACGTTTAAACATTCGAACCTCTTTTCCTTTAAAATAACGCCGTCACTGAGGCGGTCAGGTTCCGCTCAGCGTAATCCTCTCAGCTTCTGGTCAGGTTGGCGAAATTGATCCAGTCGCCGCCCAGAGTCAAGGTGATCAGGTTGGTGAAATAATACTTGAGACTCAGGTTATAATCATCTCGGTTGGATTCGTCTGCGTCTTTCATGTTTTTTGTTCTGACTTCGGCGCGCCGGTAACGTCCTTTCAGTTCCAGGCGGTTGGTTAGCCTGATCCGCCGTTTGGTAAACGGGACCCTGACAATCAAGGCGTCGCGCCAGCGATAGAACAAGCTTTGAGCCGGGGCGCGCCTGATAAAAGCCTCTTGTTCCCCGGCATCTCCCAAGGAAGTTTCCGCCTTGAAATTCTGTTCGTAACTGGTTGTCGTATGGAAGTTATCACTCCACTTAAAAACGCCTTCAACTTTCTGATTAATATCGAGATTTCTTTTTTCTTCCCTGGTGATAGTATTGATTACCTGATAAGTCGGGATGATATTCAAACCGGACAATTTCAACTGGCTCATTTTTTTGAGGTCCCAGTTAAAAGTCGTCTTGGCGGAATTTTTTGTAACCAGGCTGACGCCGCCTTCATCGCGGTTTCTTTCTTTCGTTATCCCATAATATGAAATCATTTTCAGCCAGTCAAAAACATCCCACTGGTTATTAGCCTGATAAGTATTTAACTGCCGATAGTTAACAAGTTTCTTTATTTCGAGTCCCGACAAATTTTTATCTTTGGCCAGCCTTTCCCGGGCCATGAAGCCCCGCAATTCCTGGTAGGTATTTTTACTGATATGCAAAAAACGGCCTCTTTCGTCGTGCCGATAATCAAAATCAAGGTAGCAGGAATTCATGTCCAGCCACTTCGAAATCGTCAACCGTACTCCGCCGCCGTAGACGTTTTTGAGGTTCGCTTCCCTTTTGTCATTCCTTAAATAGTTGACCAGGAAATCCTCTTGCCAGCGCGCCCGCGGGTCAATGCCAAAGCTGGAAGTATAACCGGTATTGATAAAGGCCCGGGTCCGGTCTTTCAGTTTCTTGGTTTGGAAACGGGTCTCGGTACTGTTCAGCAGCCGGTAGCCGGGATTGATCCTGAGCCGCCGCGTGGGACGCAACTCCAGTTCTATCGCCCGTTCCCGCTCAATTATCCGGCGGTCAAACTCATAAACGGAATGGGTTTCGTATTCGTCAACGGATTCCAGAAAACGATATTGGGTTTTTAATTCGGCCCGCTCCATCCTCTCTCGCAAAAAAAGGAGGCTGGAGTTTAACAAACAGGACTTCTCCGTATGCTCAGCGCCATAGTTGAAACGATAATTTCGTCTCAGGCTCGTCCGCCAGTTCAGAAGCCCCGGCTGCGACTCCAGGATGATCTGTCCGCCGAGCCTTTTTTCATCAAAGAAACGCCCCTTGCGGAGTCTCCCGGCGATAGCGTTATAAGGATCGGGCCGTGGAGCGAACACCTCATGCCGCCACCAGCCGTAAACGGGACTGAACTTGAACACGCTCAGTTTACCGTCAAGCCGGTACTCATCCTCCGTCTGTTTGACCGCCGCTTTCCCGATGGTCTGGAAATTCACCTCCCGGCGAAGCTTTTTTCCGCTCAGGGACCAGTAGCCCGGCCAGGATAGCTGAAAGGCGACCTTGTGAGCGTCCGCCTGTTTCATATTGGAGCCAAAAAGGTGCAGATTATCGATATATACCTCTCCGTTTATAACGCCCCCCGTATTGTTTATAACGCCGACAGCGACCGCGCCAACGTTGCCCAGGTCAGCCTTGCCCACCCGGGTAAAACCATCAGGAACCCCGTCATTGTTGGTATCCTTGAGAGACAGACTGATCTCTCTGAAATCAGAATAGTTCACATCACCCTGCCATTGATAATAGTCGTTTTCCGTGGTCAACAACCGCAAAAACATCAACGCCGGCCGCTCGCTCAAGATATCAAAATTAAGCTCCCGGTAACCGGAAAGGTCTTTCGCGCCACTGTAATTGAGCCTGGTATACCCGGTCCCGCCGGCCGCCAGGTCATAAAGCAACCTCAGCGAATGCTCGTTATCCTCACCGAAAAAATCACCGCTGTTCGCTCCGCCTTCATCAACCAGGAAACGGTCTGAAATTGTTCCATCCAGGTTAAGGGTCGCCGGGTTATCCAGCCGCCCGATTTCCCAGCGGTGCCCGACAATCCGTAACGATTCGATCAATATCCGGCCCTGCCCGCTGCCCTTGAGCGTCAGCCGCGCCGCCTTTATCTTTTGGCGGTCAACCGGAACCGGCGAAGCAGCGGGCTGTTCCAGAGCGTCCGCCAAATAAAGGACAACCCTTTTCCAGCCCACCCAGGTGATATTGGTCCCCAACTCCAGGTAGTTTTCATTCAAAACGTCCAGTCGCCCGTCGCCGTCGAGGTCTTCACTGTCCAGCCGGCCGTTGTCCGCGCCAATGGTTTCAGTAAACGAACCGCTCTCATTAAACAGGAAACCGTCGTCTTCGCCGGGATTCAGCCGCCCGTCAAGGTTGCTGTCTTCGCTGTCCAGATTATTATCGCTGTCAGCGTCTTCATTAATCTGTCCCAGGTCAACTTCCAGCCGGGCGCCGCTACCGTCGCCGTAAACCCACATCTCGACATAACTTTTCTCACTGATGTCAACTCCCTCCCGATCAATCAGGCTGTTTACCGCGATCCAGTAATTTAAACTTTGCAGGCGGTAATTAATTTCCAGGGAACCGATCTCCTCGTCATCCGCGTGATCTTCGCCGGAATTGGTCAAATAGTAACTTTGCCTGCTTTCGCCGGGCAGAATCGATAACGGCGGGCTGCTGATCCGCCAGTCCTTTTTATTCATTGTCAGCTCAATACTTGTCAAGCCGTCCTCGAAGCTGTCCAGGAAAACCCGGTCCATGATGTTGGGCTGATAAGCGCTCCGCGCCCATTCTCCCTGTATGTTGACATTGAGCATTTCCCCGGCGTGGCCGACTTCAGCGACTACGTCGATTACCCGGGTTTCATCCGGGGCGCCGCCAAGCGGCGGCGTTTCTTTAAGCGGATCGCTTTTTTCTTGCATACAGGTAAAACTGATCCGCTGGTTGTCACTCCAGTTAAAGCCGACCTGGGCGCCGATTAAATTCTTGCGGAACTTACCCCCGAAAGGCAAATACTCATAGGTCGCGACAATCTCGCTGTCAGAGCTGATCTCAACCTGTTTGAGAAAGGTGATAACGCCGCTCTCATAATCGATCAGGTAATCCTTGTCCCGTTCCAGCTTCTCGTTATCGAGCGTGATTATTTCACTGCCCCGCAGAATTCCCGGGTTCAGAAGGTAGATTCTGATTGTTTCTTCAAATCGTAAAACCAATTGAAACGACCAGTCCTCCGCCCGGGGATATTCCGGCAAATCAAAGGGATTCTCAGCTCTGAAAGTCAATATCCCGGCCTCGAAGTCAATGTCATGGGGAAAATCGCTTAAATCCTGATCGGTAAGTTTACGATCGGTGATCCTGAGAAAGAACTGGCTGGGTTCAATATTGTACGCGCCTAGAAAGAAGCGGTTCCTCAACTCGAAGTCGCTGTAACTGTCCTCCCTCTTCAAGAGCCGCGACTGTTTCCCGGCCCCGCCGTCATATTCCACCGCCAGGACCATGTCCTTGCCCGGAGGACGCCTCAGCGTCAGTACGCCGGTTTGGTAATCAATAACGTAATCGCCGCCGGGATTCAACTGGTCGAAGTCGTATCCCGGCCAGTCGGCCAACTGTTTTGTGTTGTCGTTGTTATAGCCGTCACGGTCGTCAAGATAAACCTTTTCGCTGCCGATCCTGATGGGCAATTCCGCCGCGTCCTGATATATTTTATAGTATTTGCGGACCTCGTATTCGGTGTCGTGGATGATTTTTTCCCTCTCAACGCTCCTGCCGCGGAATTCACGCCGGGCGGAGACGCCCCTGGTGCGGCTGGCGATCACCGTCAGGTCAAGATTGGGATAAACGCGGGGCGGAGGATTCGCCAGAAGCGGCGTGTTGCTCAAAGTGAAGCGGGGGTCGGCCGCCGGGCTGGAAGTAAAATTATCACGTTTGGGTAATTTATAGACGGGCAGATTGTTTTTCTCGTCGCCCAAAAAACTTTTTTCCCCGTCATAGACCAAATGGAACTTGGCGCCGAAAACACTTTTATTGTAGACGACAAACTCACTCCTGGCCAGCGACAGCTTTAAGTCGCCCAGGGCCGCTTCCTGGAGATATTCGTCACGGTCGCCCCGATAATAGAGGGCGATGATGTCCTGGCTTTCATCAGGACGGGTATCGTCATAGTCAATGTCGAGGTAAAATTTTCGCGCCATGATCCCGCGGGCGCGTAGTTTTAATTCCTGTTTAACCAGAAAATCGGTTTCTTTGCTCAACTCAGGACGGTTTAAATACACTCTTCTTTTCAGGCTGAAACTGATCTTTTTGTAGCCGGCGAGTAAAAGTTGGGAATCGAGGGGCAGGTGAAAATCCAGTAAATTGGAGGAAAGCTCCGCTGCCGATGAACCGGGTTCGTCAGCGGCGGACAAAAACAGCGGTATGAAAACAAAACCAATCAAGAGCGATAATAACAAAGTTTTAAACAGTTTCATCTGTTTCCAGGATACATCTTTAGTCTACCGCCAGGGGCGCTTTTACTACCCCGTGATAGAGCCTGCCAAGAGCGCCCTGCTCTTCCACAAGGCGGGGGCAGGTTCATTGTACCACAAGCTGGCGAACTTGCGGTTCCCAGGATTTGAGTCCCCCAAAAATTCTGGGGGATGTTTCCTGTCAGTGTTATTTAATT
>JAJRWM010000085.1 GCA_024276815.1 bacterium | reverse complement strand
CTCCCGATGAAAGACTGATCCGCCCTCCGGGCGCGCTTCCCGAAAAAGAGTTCCTGTCACACTGCGTGCGTTGCGGCGAATGTATGAGGGTTTGTTTGAACAACGCGCTGCAGCCGAGCCTTTTCGAGGCGACGCTTAGCGTGATGTTCAGTCCCCGCCTGATACCAAGAATCGGTTACTGTGAGTATAACTGTTACCTTTGTGCCCAGGTTTGCCCCACCCGGGCCATCCGGAGGATCACCTTGCCGCAGAAACAGAAGATAAAAATCGGTCTCGCCCATTTCGACCGCAACCGCTGTCTGCCCTGGGCCAAAAACCAGAACTGTCTGGTCTGCGAAGAGCATTGCCCGACTCCGCGCAAAGCCATTAAGTTTGAACATCTTGATCTGCCTGAGGGCAGCCGGGAAAGGTGCTCAAGCGTCCTTATGTTGACGAGGAGCTGTGTATCGGTTGCGGGATTTGTGAAAATAAATGTGTCCTGAGGAACGAGCCGGCGATCATCGTGACCAGCCGGGGAGAAAGCCGGCAATAAGAAAACTTTGATTTACCTAATAACCGCTGATACTTAGGAGAAATGATTGAAAGACCTCGCCCACTGGTATAAAAAACTGGAAAACTTTTTAAAAGTTATGTCATAATATTGTCAATAGTAATGTTTATCATTACCCAGACAAAGCTCCCAAAAAACAGATGCGGTCAGTACCTGAACGAGCCGGATTGATAAAGTCTATCCCTGAAAAAGAGAAAGCCGCCGAGGCAACCGTCGTTTTGGCGAGTAAGGAAAACCATGAAAAGAAACTGTTTTAAGCCAATTGTGTTTTTAATCCTGAGTCTGGTCGCCGCTTCGGCTCTCTCGGCGATGGTGATTGAGAAAATCATCGCCAAGGTCAACGGACTGCGGATTACCTCGTCGATGGTCAATGACGAATTGCGGATGGTTCGCTATACCTTGAGTCAGCAAGTGAAAACGCCACAGGAAATCGAAGAGTCTATGCCGATTCAGAGAGCGATGATCATTGACCGCCTGATTGAGGATAAAGTGATTCTGGACGCCGCCCGGTCCCGGAAATATGATATCCAGGAAGACCAAATTGTCCTGGAGGTAAACAAGCAGATTGATTTGGCTAAAAAGCGATTCGGGGACGAACGTGATTTCTTCAAAGAGCTGAAAAAAGAGGGCAAAACCTTGGCGGATCTCAAAAAAGACTACCGCAAGGAAATCACCGATGAGTTGTTGCGTCAGAAAATAGTTCGCGACGAGGTCACCTCGAAAATAGACGCTTCGGATGACAAGGTCAAAGAATATTACCGGCAGAAGTTTTATCGGGTGCGCGCTCGTCATATCCTGGTAAAAACCAAAGCGGAAGCCACGAAATTATATTATCAGCTCAAAGATGGGGCTGATTTCGAGGAATTGGCCAAAAAGCATTCAATCGACCCCTCCGCCGGGAATGGCGGCGATTTGGGTTACTTTGCCCGCGGCGTCATGATTCCGTCTTTCGAAGAGGCGGCTTTTTCCCTGGCCAAGGGAGAGTTCAGCGAACCGGTTCAGACCCCCTTCGGCTACCACCTGATTAAAGTGGAAGATATCGAGAAACCTCAAGAGATAAAACCGCTTTCCCGGGAGGAGCTTAAGGCTTTGCGCAAGGAATATCGCGCTAAGGAGTTACGTTTCCGTTATGACGCCTGGATCAAAGATCTCAAAGAAAAGGCGGTAGTTGAAATAATGGATGAATCCCTGAAGAAATAATGTCCTTTGCGAGTTGATCTGTATTTAAAAAGAACCCATATCGTTAAACGCCGTTCCTGGAGCCGGGAATTGATCAGTAATAACCGGGTATCGCTTAACGGTCATCGGGTCAAGGCGGGGAAAGACTGTAAAATCGGCGACCAGCTTCTGATCAGTCTGCCCAAACGTGAACTTCGAATTGAAATTACCGGTTTTCCCCAAAACAATGTTTCCGAGCAAGCCGGGAGAGAATATTATAAAATCCTCGCGGAAAGAGAAATTAGTCCTGCCTGGTATTAGAGCGTATTTCAAGCTTATGCAAGGCGGTCGTCCGTTATCCTAAGTTTAAAGTTTTTAGTGCTTCAACTACGCGCACGATAGGATATGGGGAAGGTGCCGGAAAGAAGCAGGCTGCTTCACCCAATTCGCCTTCGGCGTAAAAAAGGGGTTTCCAAGGTTCTTGTTTTGCCTTGGCTTCGCTTTTAATTTGCCTTTAGGTAACACGATAGCGACCGACTGTTCGGGAGCGATAATTAAAAGAGCCGAAGGCAATTGCCCGAGGTGGCACACCTCTATTATGGTATCCATTCTATGAAACTAATCATTGTCGACGGACATAATTATCTTTACCGGGCTTTCTTCGCCATCCGCCATCTGAGTAACTCCGCGGGCGAACCGACCAACGCCATTCATGGTTTTATCAAGATGCTGTTAAAGCTGGTCCGGGAAGAAAACCCCAGCCACCTGGCGATGACTTTTGACAGTGGCAAATCATCAGTACGCGCCAGTATTTACAGCGAATATAAAAGTACCCGTCCGCCCATGCCGGAGGAACTGGTATTCCAAATCCCTTTTATCAAGGAGATTACCACCGCCCTGGGTTTCCAGGTGTTTGAGCGCGACCGCGTTGAAGCTGACGACTTAATCGCGTCATTAGTCGAGCTAACCCGGGACCGCGTTGAGGAAATTTTGATCGCTTCTGCCGATAAAGATCTCTTGCAGTTAGTGGACGACAAGGTTAAGGTTCTCAATGACCGCGCCCCAAGAATTGTTTTTGACCGAAAAGCCGTCAAGAAAAAAATGGGCGTCAGGGCTGACCAGATGGCGGATTTTCTGGCGCTTATGGGCGACAGTTCGGACAACATTCCCGGCGTCAGGGGAGTCGGCGACAAAACGGCCCGGACCCTGCTTTTAAAATTTGAGAGCCTGGATAACCTCTATAATAATATCGAGGCGGTCAACTCCAAATCGTTGCAACGGAAACTGGTCGCCGACAAAGAGAAGGCCTACCTCAGCAGGCAACTGGTCGCCATTGATAAAAATGTTCCCCTCCAGGCCGGTCTGGATGACCTGGAAATCAGGGAGCCGGATAAAGAAAAGCTGCTTCCTTTGCTGAAGCGTTTTGAGCTTTACTCTCTGCTTAAGGATTACCAGGTTCCGCTTCAGGAGGACAGCCGGCTGCCGGTCAGGGTCATTGATAACGAGCGGGATTGGCTTAATGAGATCAAGGCGATTTCACGGCGGAAGCGGATCGCTGTCGACTGGATCATGGATGGCGAAAGTCCTCTGACGGCAAAACTCAGAGGTGTCGGGCTCTTTGATGGGGTGACCGTGGTCTTCGGGGGGGAGGATATCCCGAAAAAAAGCTTGATAAAAGGCTTGACAGAGCTAAAAACGAGTGCTAATATGATTATCGGTAGCGGGCTGAAGACCTTATATATATTGGCGGCCCTTAACGGGATTGAGCTTACCGAGAAGATATTCGATATAAAGATTGCTTCCTACTTACTAAACCCATTAAAAAAACGTTATCAGCTAAATGATATTTGGGCAGATATTTCCAGCAGCCAAGAGCTTTTCAAAATTGACGAAATTAATCCGGCTTTTTTAGGAGATAGCCTGTTTGAGCAGGCGCTCACAGCACTCAGCCGGCGTTTAGAGATAATTTACCGCTCCTTTTCTTTACTGGATGAGCGCTTGAAAACAGCCGGATTGAATGATCTTTATCTGGAAATGGAACAGCCGCTGACCAGGATTTTGGCCGGGATGGAGCGAACGGGGATCAAGGTCCTGCCGGAAAAGTTGAGCGAACTTTCGGAACAGGTCAATGTCGGCTTGAAAGAGCTAACGAAGAAGATTTATGACCTGGCTGGCGAAGAGTTCAACCCCAATTCTTCACAGCAGTTAGGAGACATTCTCTTCAATAAATTGGAACTGCCGGTCATTCGCAAGACCAAAACAGGGCCCTCCACTGATATCGATACCCTGGAAGTCCTGGCGGCTGAGCATCCTTTGCCGGCGGCTATTATCGAATACCGGCAACTGGCCAAACTGCGGTCCGCCTATATTGAAACGCTGCCCTGGATGATAAACAAAGATGACGGGCGGGTGCATACCTGTTTTCACCAGGTGGGCACCCTGACCGGTCGTCTCAGTAGCAGCGAGCCTAATTTGCAGAACAGCCCGGCGCGCAGCGAGCCGGGGAAGAAGATTCGCGCCGCTTTTGTCAGTGAGCCGGGCTGTTATTTATTATCGGCGGATTATTCACAGATGGAATTAAGAGTGCTGGCCCATTTTAGCGAGGATGAAAATTTAATCGAGGCCTTTGAGGAAGACAAAGACATTCATACCCATACCGCGGCCGAGCTTTTCCAGTGTTTCCCCCAGTTGGTAACCAAAGAGATGCGTCAGCGGGCCAAAGCGGTTAATTTCGGGGTGGTCTATGGCCTGGGCGCTTTTGCCCTGGCCCGCCAGTTGAAAATTCCCTACAGGGAAGCGAAATCGATCATAAATCGTTACTTTGAACGCTACCAAAACGTCGCTGAGTATATCAAAGGTGTTGTCACCGAAGCTAAAATTACCGGTTATGTCAGGACCCTGTCGGGTCGCCGCCGGGTTTTGCCGGAAATAATGAGCGGCAATAAAAACCGTCGGGAGTTTAGTGAACGAGCCGCGGTTAATACCATTATCCAGGGTAGCAGCGCGGATATCATACAAATCGCAATCCTGAAAATAGACCAGGTTCTCAGGAATAAAAATTTAGCGAGCAGGCTTCTTTTGCAAATCCATGATGAGTTGATGTATGAAGTTCCCGAAGCGGAAGTTGAGTTGATGAAAGACGTTGTCAGATGGGAAATGGAGCGGGCGGCGAGTTTGAAAGTTCCGCTGAAAGTCTCAGTCGGGCTGGGCCGGAACTGGGCGGAGTTAAATTAGGGACTATTTATGGCGCAATTAAGAAAAGATCCGGTTGTTAATCGTTGGGTTGTCGTCTCGACCAGGTCGCAGACTCCGCGGGAGTTCGATTTCGGTTCGGCTGAAGGTAATCACAGCACGCCGGAGACCTGTCCCTTTTGTCAGGGTAATGAAGATAAAACACCGACAGAGATTTTGGCTTTCCGGAAGGAAGGCAGCCAGGCGAATAATCCCGGCTGGTGGCTGAGGGTTATTCCCAACAAGTTTGCCGCTCTGCAGCCGCAAGGCGATCTTAACCGTGTCGGCCGCGGTATGTTCGACCTGATGAGCGGTCGGGGGGCGCATGAAGTTATTATTGAGACGCCCCACCACGACAAGGATATGGCTGATTACAGCAACGATCAAATTGAAAAAGTTCTCTGGGCTTACCGGGACCGCATCCTTGACCTGAAAAAAGACGAACGTATTAAATATATTCTGATCTTTAAAAACCACGGCAGGCAGGCCGGAGCGTCAATGGCTCACGCTCATTCCCAGGTTATCGCGTTGCCGATCATACCCAAGCGGGTGATCGAGGAAATGGCCGGCGTCAAGCTGCATCGGGAATTGAAAGACCGTTGCATTTATTGTGATATCGTCCGACAGGAAGTCGCGACCGGCGAGCGAATTGTGGAGGAGAACCGTTTTTTTATCGCCATCACTCCCTTTGCCTCCCGTTTTCCCTTTGAAATGTGGCTGGTGCCGAAAATTCATGATAATGATTTCACCAATCTGCGAAAGGAACAGATTCTGGAACTGGCCAGTCTTATGCGGCTGGTTTTACTTCGGCTGAAGGTCGTGTTAAACGATTGTTCCTACAATTTTGTTTTGCACACTTCGCCCTCGCAGAGCGGCGGCCAGGACAGTTATCACTGGCATATTGAAATTATTCCCACTCTGACCAGGATGGCCGGTTTCGAGTGGGGTACGGGTTTCTATATTAATCCTACCGCGCCTGAGGACGCGGCGCTGTTTTTACGTCAGGCGAAATTGCCATCGGTTTGAAATCGATGAAGCTGATCGGTTTGACTGGCGGCATGGGGTGCGGTCTAACGACCGTGGCCGGCTTTTTCAAACAACTGGGGGCGGAAGTTATTTCGGCTGATGAGGTCGCCCGGGACTTGACGAAACCTGACGCGGAAGGCTGGCGGTTAATAAGGGAGGTTTTCGGCGGCGGCTATTTTTTCCCGAACCAGGAACTGGATCGGCGGAAACTGGGACGGCTGGTGTTCGATCAGCCGGCTGAGCTGAAAAAACTTAACGCTTGTTTGCATCCTTTAATTGTCAGTGAAATTAAAAAGAGGGTCGCGGCATGGGAAACGGACAGCGGGGTCGTGATAATTGAGGCTCCTTTGCTGATCGAAGTGGGGCTTGACGGGATTGTCGATGAGTTGGTTGTGGTTGGAGCTCCGCTAGCGACACGGCTGGAGCGGTTGGTAAAAAGAGATCAGGTAGAAAGAGCGGAAATTAAAAAGCGGGTTGACGCTCAGATGCCTTTGACGAGGAAAACAGCGATGGCTGACACAGTCATTAAAAATACAAAATCAATTAACATACTGAAAGAAGAGGTAGAAAAAAAGTGGCAAGAATGGCAAGAAACGGAACAACAATAAGAAACCGCATCAAAAAAGACGAAATGGATATGGAAGCCCTGAAGAAAAAGACTGTTCAGGAACTCACGGAAATCGCCCGGGCGTTAAAAATTGAAGGAGTCAGCAATCTGCGTAAATCGGAGCTGATTTTCAAGATACTGGAAGCTTCCGCGTCCGCCGGCAAAAGTGAGCATATTTTTGGTGAAGGCGTACTGGAAGTTTTACCGGATGGCTATGGTTTCTTACGTTCTCCTAATTATAATTACTTGCCCGGCCCGGATGATATCTATGTCTCCCCATCCCAAATCCGCCGTTTTGACTTGCAGACCGGGGATACGGTGGAAGGTCAAATCCGCCCGCCCAAAGAAGGCGAGCGTTATTTTGCCCTGCTGAAGGTCGAGAATGTAAATTTTGAGGATCCGGAAAAATCAAAAACCAAAATATTGTTTGACAACCTGACGCCTCTTTTCCCGGACCAGCGTTTCAAGCTGGAAAAGGATCAGGATGATTTTTGTACCCGCGTTATGGATTTGATGACGCCGATTGGTCAGGGGCAGCGCGGACTTATTGTCGCCCCGCCTCGTACCGGCAAGACTGTCCTGCTACAGAAGATGGCCCAGAGCATTACCGCCAATCATCCTGATGTCAAGCTGATTGTTTTGTTGATTGATGAGCGTCCTGAGGAAGTTACCGACATGATTCGTTCGGTCAACGGCGAGGTGATAAGCTCCACCTTTGACGAGCCGGCGACCCGGCACGTTCAGGTGGCGGAGATGGTAATCGCCAAAGCCAAGCGTTTGGTTGAGCACAAGCATAATGTCGTGATTTTACTCGACAGCATCACCCGTCTCGCCCGTGCTTACAATACAATTGTTCCTCCTTCGGGCAAGGTTCTTTCCGGCGGTATCGATTCCAACGCGTTGCAGAAACCAAAACGGTTTTTCGGAGCCGCCCGTAACATTGAGAACGGCGGTAGTCTGACTATTATTGCTACGGCTCTCATTGACACCGGCAGCCGCATGGATGACGTTATTTTTGAGGAATTCAAAGGTACCGGCAACATGGAGGTTCATCTGGATCGGCGGTTAAGCGACAAGCATATCTACCCGGCCTTTGAGATTAATTCTTCGGGTACCAGGAAAGAGGAGCTTCTGATGAATGAGACGGAACTGGTTCGGGTCAGAGTGTTGCGCAATGTTTTAAGCAGCATGGGACCGGTTGAAACCATGGAATTATTGCTGGAAAAGATGCGCCCTTCCAAAACCAACCAAGAGTTTCTCGATTCCATGAACAGCTAAAGCAAAGCGCGATCAAGTATAAATTTTGTCAGGGGGACTCTTTTTTTGAAAAAAGGCCGTCCCCCTCGGCACCCCCTCCTAGAACAAGTTGTAGCAGTTTCCAATGAAGACTTTACCTTCCGACACGCAGAAGCTTCTCGAAGAACTCCGCCGGTAAAAAAAGGACGCCCGTTGCCAGAGATTAAACTAACAACGGGCGGTGCCTGCAAACTTTTCTTTTGGTGTGAAAAGTAGCAGGTTGAGATAGAATACCTGCATGATATACTTAAACACACTGTTTGTCAAATTTTTATTTACAGGTTAAGGAGAAATTAAATGGTTGATGGTTATACTCTGGGACTG
>JAJRWM010000084.1 GCA_024276815.1 bacterium | reverse complement strand
TTACCCTTGAGCTTAATGGTCGCGAGACTGCTTAACAAGTCCCAGGCCGGCTTCACAACATCCCCGTTAATCGTGGGCGAACCGATGGCAATCCCGGCCGCGTGCTCAATTAAATCCTGCATTTCCGTCATTTCAACGCCGGTGATATCCATCAATTCAACCCTGACGCCGGCGACCGAAGCTCCCGAAGCCACACTTTCCGCCATTTTAGCCGTATTACCATAAGCCGAGAGATAGAATACCGCTAAAACAGGAGGCGCATCCTCCCGTTCAACTACGCTCCAGGCCCGGTAATAATCAATATATTTAGCGGGGTCGCTTCTCAATATCGGACCGTGGCTCGGAGCAATCATTTTAATCTCTCTGTCTTGCAGTTTGTCAAGGGCTTGCAAAACATACTCTTTGAAGGGACGCATGATCACGTTAAAATAGTATTGATAAGCGTGGCTGAAATCATCCACCAGGTCGTCAAACATCCGCTCATCGGAATAATGACAGCCAAAGCAATCGCAAGGGAAGAGGATCCGGTCTTCTTTGACATAGGTGAACATGGTGTCCGGCCAGTGTAAAAACGGCGCCGAGATAAACTCCAGGGTCTTGCCGCCCAGGTCAAGAGTGTCGCCGTCTTTCATCTGGAGCGGCTTAACGTCATCATTGAGTATCCCCCGCAAGAAACGCTTGCCGGTGCCTGAGATAACCACTTGCGCCCTGGTCGCTCTTTGCAGCAGCTCTTTCAAGGCGCCGCTGTGATCCGGCTCATGATGATTCAGGATGATGTAATCAAGCTCTTCCGGCGGACAGAGACCATCCAGATTGGCCAAAAGCTGGTCCAGATAGCCTTTTTTGACTCCTTCGATTAAAGCCGTTTTGCGCGTTCCCCTGACCAGGTATGAATTATAAGTAGTTCCCCGTTCAGCCTTCATGATGATATCAAAGACACGGATTTCAGGGTCCAGCGCGCCTACCCAGTAGACGCCGTCAACAATTTCTATCATGGAAAAGCTCCTTATTCTTCCTCAAACTGGTCTTTGCCGACTCCGCAAATCGGGCAAACCCAGTCTTCGGGAATATCCGCGAAAGCAGTTCCCGGCGCGACATCGTTACCGGGGTCTCCGACCGCCGGATCATAAATGTAACCACATACCGTACAACGCCATAAACTCATTAGTGTACCTCCCCTTCGCCTATTTCTTTTTTTGTCTGATTAAATCCAGCTTTAAACCGCCCAGCCTTCTGACGTGTTCTCTTTCCTGAGATATTAATTTCTGCACCATCGACCGGTTCGATTCGGGAATGAAGTCCAGCATTTCCAGATAAAACAATATTGAATCTTTCTCAACACCCTGGGCAAAAGTGATAACCTCCAGTTCATTGCCGGCCCGGCTCATTACCTGGTTAAATTGTTCCGTATCAGTGAAAACATGCAAGTTGGCCAGCATTCGCAGGTATTCTTCCTGTTCGCCGGGATAAGACTCCCGGGCTTCCTGGGAAGCGACTTCTTTTTGCAGAGCCGTAAAATCATGGAGATGCCGCTTTTCCTGCTCAGCCAGGGACTCAAACATTTCCTTAACCGCGCTGTTGTGAGTCGCGGCGGCCGCTTCAGAGTAAAACCGGATGCCATTCTCCTCGATCCTGATAGCGGTTTTCAGTATTTCATTAGCCTGAAAAAGTTCGCTCATCGTTTCGCCTTCTTATCGGTATTTCTCATACAGTTCGCCCAGTTTCCTTAAGTGACGTGTCTCCTCCCCGATTAACCAGCGATACATTCGCCGGCCCGAATCGTCAGCGCCCGAATCGGCCGCCTCATGATAAAAGAAGATGGAATCTTTCTCCGCCCTGATAGCCATAGCGAATATTTCCCATACCTCAGTAACCGATGCTATTTTTTGGGCCGATTCTCCGAAGGGGGCAAAAATACCCGTATGTACCAATTTTTTCATTAATCTCGCGATGCCGGCATGTCCGGAATGTTCATTCCCGGTGAGTTCATTACGTTTTTTTAAAAAATCCTGGTAGTGTTTCTGTTCTTCCTCCGCCAGTTGCCGCAATACCGCCGCGGCCTCAACATCCTGACCTTCCATTTTTTTAGCGGCGGCGGTGTAAAAGTGAATACCGTCCTTTTCCAGATTGAGACCAATTTCAATCGCTTCCAAATCTTTCATGTCTTCCAGCATCGTATCTCTCTTTTCCAGGGGATCATCTGTTTTACCCGTTTAATTTTTTAGTTTTTCGTATATCTCGCCCAGGGCCGCCAGGTGATGCTTTTCTTCCTGGATCAGCCAGGTAAAAAGTTTTTTGCCTGATTCATTTTCGCATTTGGCGGCCGCCTCATGGTAAAAGAGGATGCCGTCTTTTTCAGCCTTGATCGCCAGTTCAATAACCTGCCAGTCCTCCGTTATGTGTTCCAGTTGTTCGGCCGAACGTCCCGACAAGTCGAAAACGCCGGTTTTTACCAGCTTCTCGATATAGGTTGAAACTTCGTCTTCCTGAGCATCACGACCCTGACCGGCCATTAATTCATCACGATAATCGCTGAAACGCTCAATATGTTTTTTCTCATCTTCAGCCAGCTTGCGGTACAAGGCCTCAGTTTGCGGATTGCCGGCCAAACTCGCCGCGGTCTGATAAAAAACATAGCCTTCTTTCTCCATCTTCAACCCCACTTCAACAGCTTCCAAATCATTGAATGATTCTAACATCCTGTCCCCCTATTTCAATGCCGTATAATCAAAACTCTCATCCAGCAACTTTTCCTCGAATCCGCGGACCTTTGTTTCTTTTTTCAGTAACTGCTCAATTCTGCAGGCCAGCTTGCGCTCGCCCAGGAAAATACCGCCCTTGATAATACCATCCCGCAGAAATATCTTGGCGTAAGTCATCTTTTCAGAATCAACCTTTTTATATTCTGTGACCGGTTCCGTAAAATCAGCAATCTGTCCCCAAGAGGCCAGGTCGATTCCGGCGACCTTTAAGGTGTTAGAGGGAGAGGTCCCCTGATAGGTTTCATCGCCGCCGGCCATATTCAGACCGGCGACCCGTCCCTGGGCCATGCCGGCCGGCCAGAGGCCGTAAACCCGTCCCTCAAATTCAGCGACATCCCCGGCGGCGTAAATGTCAGCCAGGCTGGTTTCCATGCGGCTATTGACCACAACCCCACGGCCGCACTCAATCCCGGTTGTTTGAGGTATCTCGATATTGGCTCTGATTCCGGCCGAGACCAGCACCAACTGCCCGCTTAAGCCATCCGAGTCTTTTATCTGTAATTTCTTGTCGCCAAGCTGTCCCGCGACTGATTGAGTCGCCGCGCCGATCCGGAATTCGAAGCCCAGCTTTTCGAGCCGGAGTTGCAGCAGGTCGGCGCCTTCTTTATCCATCTGCCGCGGCAGCAAACGATCGAAAAACTCAACGACTTTAACTTGCGCTCCCAGCTTTATCAGGCCGAAGCCCGCTTCCAGACCCAGCAACCCGCCTCCGATCAAAACAACCTTCTTGTACTTCTCACATAACTCGTTTAGCCGCAAGGCGTCGTCAACATCATGCAGCGTGAACACGCCGTCTCCATCGAGGCCGGCAATGGGCGGAAGCTGGGAACGTCCCCCCAGAGCGATCAGGAGCTTGTCGTAGGAGTAAACGTCGGATTTGGTCTCGACATTTTTAGCTGTGGGATTGATCTTGATTATAGTCTCATTCAGGATGAGACTAATTTTCCGCTCCGGGTACCATTCGCTTTTGAACACCTCAATCTCCGCCGGCGTGATTTCCCCGGCCAGGAGATCAGGCAGCCGGGGCCGGAAGTAAAAAGGATACGGCTCCCGTGAGATTATTGTTATCTCGCCCTGTTCATCAACTTCCCGAATCGCTTTCGCGGCATAGGTTCCGGCAACGCCGTTACCCAGAATTAAATAACGCATAAATGACCTCCAGTCACCAAGTGACATTAGGATAATATCGCGAAAAAATAACCGCTAACCAATATTACATCATTCTTGAGGTTAATTTATAGAAAAAAACTTTCCGGCCGCCATAATAATTATTTAAAATATTGTAAGTTTTAATTTTTTCCAAGGCGTAATAACGGGATATTAGCTGGAAATTCTCCGGCGTGATCTTCCCCAGGCTCAAATAATAATTT
>JAJRWM010000083.1 GCA_024276815.1 bacterium | reverse complement strand
TCCTCTTTTTGGGTCGTTCTCAGGCGAATCAGTTCCATGATAAAATTATACCTGTAATTTCATTTTTTAACTATTGATAATCAGTCTGAAACATTTTTTCAAGCCCTTTGTAGTTTAATTGATTAAAGGTAGCGAAAGGGACTCAATCCGCGGGCTGAGGAATACTCGTCCCGCAAAAGTTTTACTTGACAATTGCCGCGGTTAAAATATATTATCAGGTTAAGGTTTGAGTGGGGGCAACCAGTCTTTTTTCGCTACAGGAGAGTGCTTCGCGAATGGTTGGTTCAATGAAATTGTCTGTTTCCAAAGGTGTTCCCGGCGTTTATCCAGCAATCGTTCTTTGCCTTTTATTGGCTGTCGCTTTCCCCTTGTCAGCGGTGACCCTGATCGGCTCCAACCTGCTTCAGCAGCCCTCGGCGGTGGCGATTGGCCCCAACGGGGATTATTATGTCGCGGATACTTTGAACAGCGTGATCAAGGTCTTCTCTCCCAAGGGTCAGTTGAAATTCTCTTTTGGCAAGCGGGGTAACGGTAAGGGCGAGTTCATCCTGCCTTTTGACTTGGCGATAAATTCAAGGGGCGAGGTTTTCGTAACCGATCTCGCTTCCCACCGCATCCAGGTCTTCAGCCCCAAGGGCGAGGTAATATATGAATTCGGGGAATGGGGTATCGCTGAAGGCAAGCTTAACATGCCGTTTGGCATCGATATTGATTCCGAGGACAAGGTCTATATTGTTGACATTGAGAACAGTTGCGTCCAGATATATTCTGTTGACGGCAAGTTTATCAGGCAGTTCGGCAGCGCCGGCCCCCTTGAGGGGCAGTTTGGCCGGCCGAGTGATGTCAGCGTCGGCAAGGATGGAATAATCCTGGTAGCGGAACTGGCTAACTGCCGGATCCAGACCTTTACCAAAGACGGCAAGTTTATCCGCAAGTTTGGTCAGGCCGGTTCGTCCCGGGGAGATCTGGCGGAACCAAAGGGCCTGGTTGTCAGCGATACCGGGCATGTTTTTGTCGCTGATACGGGTAATAATCGGGTTGAGATGTTCAACCAGAAAGGCCGATATTTAAAATCGTGGGGTGGAGCAAGTTCTTCGGTAAGGGAAAACATTAGTTCTCCTACCAAGTTAATGTTGAATAATAATATGTTGTTAGTCGCCAACACCGGCACCAACGAAATAATCGAAATCAATCCACAATAATATATCACAGTCTGTTATCTAATGAATCAGTCCCAACCTAAAAAACGCCTGAAGATGGGCGGTCAAGCAGTTATCGAGGGAGTGTTAATGCGCACTCCCAACGCCGTGGCGGTAGCGGTTCGCACTCCTGACGGCGGCATTGTCGTGCAAAAAAAACCATACCTGGGCTGGCAGAAACGTTTTCCTTTCTTCAAATGGCCCATGCTGAGAGGCGTGGCCTCCCTCTTTGAGTCGCTGGTTCTGGGAATCAGGGCTTTGGTCTTCTCCGCTAACGAAGCGCTGGCTGAAGACGAGGCCGACAAACAGGAAGAACTTAGTCCCCTAGCTTTGTTTCTGACCATAAGCGCGTCTTTGGGAATGGCGATTCTGTTGTTTTCATCCTGCCTTTCTGGCTGGCTCATTTTCTGCGGCAGTTAAAAGGCAGCTATATTCAAAGCGAACTGGCTTTCAACCTGGTTGATGGAGTCATCAGGATTATATTTTTCCTTATCTATATTGTATCCATTTCCTTTATCAAGGATATCCGCCGGGTGTTTGAATACCACGGGGCTGAGCATGAAGTGGTTTACGCTTACGAGGGTTCCGAAGAGCTTAACGTTGAGAACGCCTTGAAACACTCCACCCACCACCCCCGTTGCGGAACCAGTTTCCTTTTTGTGGTCATGCTGATCAGCATCCTCGCCTTTTCGACGCTGCCTTCAACAGCCACGATCTGGCAGAAACTGGCGGCCCGGTTATGGATGCTGCCGTTAATTTCCGGCCTGGCTTACGAGATCATCAGGTTCGCCGGCGAACGTCCCGACAATCTGCTGATTAGGCCTTTCCTGTTGCCCGGTCTCTGGCTTCAGGGGATTACCACCCGTCCGCCTTCGCCTGACCAGGTGGAAGTCGCGCTGACCGCATTAAAGGAAGCGCTTAGTCTGGAACAACCGGCTGAGAAACCGGACGACGCCACCGGTTAACCAACTCCAGCAACTCCTGAGCCGGCCTGAAATCCGGCCGCATCTCCAAAGCTTTGGCCAGGTTTTTCCGCGCCCGCGGCAAGTCGTTGAGCTGGAGATAGGCTTTCCCAAGTGAAAAATAGGCGACCGGCAGGTTGGGATCATAAGTCAGCCGGTCTTTGGCTTCGGCGATTACCTGACGATAGATTCTCGATTTGTCAATTTTGTTTTCCCTGATGAACTTCTCATTGGCGGGAATATTTTTCAGAAAAAGCAACGCCGTTTCGTCTTGGTAGATCAGGCTCCAGCGGGCATCATTGAACAAAGCTTCGACCAGGGGGAAGATGCGGCCGCTGTCGAAATAGGTGGAATTAGTCAGGATATAATTGATCCGGTAATTATCAAGGATATTTTGGTAACCGTCATACGCTTCCCGCAGCCGCCGATCCAGTAAAAACATTTTTTCGCTGCTGTTGCGACCATCGATGAAGGTTTTCGTTCCCGGATACAACCGCCAGATCAGGTAACCGCCCCAGTCATAAGCGTTGTACATCGGCCCCTCAAGCTTAATCTTCTCAATAAACCGGACCGCTTGTTCCGGGAACAAACCCGATTTCACGCCCAGCGTTCCGGCTTTGGCCCGCACGTTGAACAGAGCCGCCGCCAGGATCAAGACACCGCCGCAGTAGGCCAGGTGTGAGAATGGGCGCCGCCCTTCGCCTTCGAAAAAGTCCCCAAACGCAAGAGGTAAATTAAGAGCCGCGATTATCGCGAACAGAGGAATATGCCGCACGGCGGTAAACGCGTAGCCGCCAAAAACCAGCAGGGGCAACACTCTCTGCCAGCCGATTTTTTTTACCCGCCCCAGGGCTACCAGGAGAACCGGCAAGACCGCCAGGTAAAAAAATGGTTCACTGGCAAAAGGCGCCGGCTGCCATTCGCTTATACCCCCCATAAACTTTTCCGAACTCAGTAATTTCAAGGGATAGACCAGGATCTCCTGGGGCCTGGGATGGATAAACGAGGCCAGGAAACAGCCCGCCAGGAGCCAGCCGTATCTTGTGATGAGGGCTTTCCCGGGAACCTTGCTTTCACTGTGGGACCGATTGAGCCATTCGCCAAAGTAGAAAAGAGTCAGCAATAAAAACCCTAAATAGAAGGAGGGATGGATGTTGGCCCAGGCCAGGATTATTAACGGCAAAAGGTAATGAAATGGCCGGTAATTGAATAGCAGGACGCTGAAAAGAGCGAAGAAGAAAAAGGAGAAGATCAAGGGACGCAGCGGCCAACTGGACAGGGTCAGATAGAACCCGGCCGCGGCCAGGAGAAAGCTTAGCGGCAAGGCAATCTTTTGCTTGTCCAGCGCTTGCAGAATCAGAAACCAGGTGGTGGCGGCGAGGGACGCTTTGACCAGGATCAGGAGGTTGATGCCGCCGAAGAGGTAAAACAGGTAAAAGAAGATTTCCCCCAGCCATTCGAACGGAAACCAGTGTATTTGTGGAGTGGTGGCGGAAAAGATATCTGTTGTCGGCAAACCGCTTTTGAGAATAACTTCAGCGCTTTTCAGGTGCCACCAGAGGTCAAAACTCTCAACTGAATACACCTGGGAAAAAAAGATAACACCCAGAAGCAGCAAGCTGACCAGGGCAAATTTCTTGTTCACCAAAAGCTTCCTTTTTTTTAGCGCTGTTTTTTGATTGAAAAAGTCTTCCCCGGTTAAAAAACAGAACGGACGTTATGCTCTCGCAAACAGCGCTAACTGTAATCCGTCAGTGAAGAGGAGGCACCGGTATTGTCATTCCCGGAAGACAGACGCGTTACCGCTAATTTAATAAAAACCTTGATGATAGCAATAACTTATTATACTATAAATCCGATTCCATCGTATTATCAGGAGATAAATTGTTTAATTCCGGGATGTTTAACCAGGCGAACATTTTAACCATGTTGCGCATTGTTTTATCTTTCCTGTTTCTGGCGTTTTTCTATTCAACCAACCTTTACTGGTATTATTTCGCCGTATTCCTTTTTATCATCGCGGCCATAACCGACCTGCTGGACGGTCATATTGCCAGAAGCCAGCAACTGGTCAGCGACTTCGGCAAACTGATAGACCCGCTGGCGGACAAGATATTGCTTTGCTGCGGTCTTTTCCCTTTGGTTGACATTCACATGTTCCCGTCCTTTGCCGCCGTTATAATCGTTACCAGGGAATTCGCGGTCAGCGGCTTACGGACTCTGGCAGCCAAGAACCATTCGATCATCGCCGCTAACAGAATGGGGAAATACAAGACCACTTTCCAACTCTCCGTGGTGATCACCATTTTGGTTGTTCATGGTTTCCAGCGCACCATAACCCATTTTTACGGTTCTGTTGAAGCCATGCAAAGACTTTACTCCCCCTGGCTGTCCAATCTTTTCTGGTGGATAAAGCTGGAGATAAATTTCCTGATCTGGGCGACTCTTTTTATCACGGTTCTCTCCGCGGTCGACTATTTCCGCCGTTACCTGCCAGTGTTACAGCAGTCCTCCTTATGAAAAGAGTCAACCTGTTTTTCGTTACCGGCTTTTTTTCCGGTTACTCGCCGATTATTTCGGGCACCGCCGGGACTCTCGCCGCCGTGCCGATATATTTAATTCTGGCTCATTTGCCCTTCAGGTATTATCTTTTGACCATAATTATCTCCTTGGCTCCGGTGGCTTATCTTTGTAACTGGGCGGAAAACTACTTTCAAAAGGAAGACCCTTCGGAGGTGGTCATTGATGAGATTATCGGGTTTTTAGTTACCATGACCGCCTTGCCGGTCGGCCTGTTTACGATAACCGCCGGCTTCATACTTTTCCGTATTTTTGACATTGTCAAGCCTTACCCGGTATACCAGTCGCAGCAATTACCGCACGGCTGGGGCGTTTTGATTGATGACGTTCTGGCCGGATTATACGCGAACCTGACTCTTTGGATTGTTTATCTTATATACAGGGCGGTGTTATGAGTAAAGGTTGACTTGGCGAACTAAAAAACATACAATAAACCAAGTTCAGAACAAAGAAAGGAAAGGTAATGGCCGAAGCCGAACAAGCTCAAAGCTCAATGGAAGACGAAAAGGGTAGCTGGACCAGTATTATCACTTTTGGTGTTGGTTTTATTCTTTTGGTGATTGGTTACATCATTTTAAGCTTTGTCAATTCCCAGGGTGACAACTGGGCCGGCGTTGTTTCTCCAATTATGATTATTGGCAGCTACATAATTATCGCGATTTCTTTTTTACTCTGAGGAAAGGAAGTGATCGCCAGGTGTAAAGCCAGGGTATTCGCGGAGTTGGATCTGACAAGGGACATTGATATATCGTTGCCTGAAGACGCGAGTGATTTTGAAAAACAACAGCACCAAGACGAGGTATACCTGTAAATTCAAGGCGATGATTAATCAGGGGGTCGCCGGTGAAAAGGTTAGTATTTCATACTTTGAATTTGAACTAAGGTAAGAGGGGGAATAAATGATCGAGGTAACCAATATTAATGAGCTTCTGGTAGCGGATTTAATCGATGAGCTGACCTCCGCTAAAAAAGATAAAAAAATGTGTTACTGCGATGTCTGCGTTACGGATATTATGACCATAACCCTAAACAACCTTAAGCCGCGCTATGTGGCCAGCCCTCTGACCGAGACTTTCTTCAAGCCTTCAGCGACCAAGAAGGAGCAGGCTAATTTAATTCGCGCGGTTTTTGAAAACGCGGTTCAGAAGGTCAAGAAGTCGCCCCGGCATTGACCGCCCTGCGAAATCCTGCTAATAATTCAGAGTTTTGGTTAATTCCCGCACCAGCAGCGTCGACAAAAAGTCAATATCAACCTTGACCTTCCATCTTTCTTCCCGTGGCACCAGGGTCGTTATCGCCTCGTCGCCGCCGTTAAAAGTATCGCTGGCCGCCCAGACAACATTATTGTTCCTGGTCGAGATCATTTTCAGGTTCAACCCGACAATCGCCGGGGTTTCGCGATTAACAATTCTCTCGGGGAAAAACCCATAAGCGCGATAGGCGGTCAACTGGCCAAAGATAATGGCGTCAACACCCATTTCTTTGCCAATCTTCAACATTTCTCCCACGGTGAAGCGGCGGCTGAAAGCTAACCTTTGCCGCTCCAGAATGGCGTTTACCTTGATTGGCTCAACAATCTTGAAGCGGCCGATTTTTAAAACCTGAAGACTGATAATTTCTCCCATTCTTTCACCGACACCCTCCAGGTCCTGGGGATCGTTGATGGGGAAAACCGCGATTGAGCGGACCTGGCGGGATTCAACCGGGTCCAGGGCGACGTTCGTTACTTTATGCGGCGTGACCTCAACGGGAGGAGTGGTGGCGCAACCAACCAGGAGAAGGCCGGCCAGAAGCAGGAAGGCTGTTTTTCTCATGAGGTGATCACCTTTACCAGGTTATTGATTAAATCATCATAAGCGGCTTTAACCGCCCGCTGTTTCTCGGCTGCGGAAATAAACTGGAAGTTATTATCCTGCCCCAAGTATAAAAGTTGGATGTTCCGCTTCTTAACTTCTCCGGTTCCCGTCACTTCCCGGAAACTTTGCCGTCCCCGAAAAGTCCGAACCAGTAAAATCTCTGTTTTAAAAGTGGCGATATATTTAGTCGTCGACCACAAAAGCGGGACATTGATTACCTTCTCTTCGAGATTAAAATCAACAATCCGGCCGGTTAAAACCAGGTTGGCGTTCAACCGCTTCCCCAGCTTGCGGGCCGCGTCAACTTCCAGGAAGGCGGGGTTCTCGATATGGCTCTCACGCAGGGCCGTGGCCAGGGCATCATGTTCAATCAAGGGTATTTTATAGGACGCCGCGAGCTTTTTCCGCAGATCGGCCACCAGTTTTTTCCCGCGAGCCGGCTGGAGATCATCCTTAAAATCAATAATTGTCATATTGGGCAATCGTTTATGTCTTATCCGGGTATAATATGGATCAACGCTTCGGACCTGGCAACCGCAGAGAGTCAGAACAACTACTGACAATATGAGGGGAAACAATCTTTTTATCATGGTATGAACTCAAGGTTAGCATAGCACCGGCGGCCTGTCAATGACCCTGTGTTGTGTTTTTTGACTTGAGAATTGACAGCCGGGCAAAACCATATTACAATATTCAAACTAAAGGAGATATTCCGTAATATGGTTAACGACTTGATATTGTTGATTTTCCAGCTTTTCATCTTACCGTTGCCGGCACCGCATGCTCTGGAAATCACGACGCTCATCCGCCTCTGCGAGGCCTTAAATATAAACGCCGGCGCTGTCCGGACCGCTGTTAGCCGGCTAAAAAAACAGGGGTTTTTCAGCGCGAAAAAAACAGGTTTATCCAGTCGCTACACAATTACGCCGAAGGCGATCATGGCCCGGGAATTTTATAACAAGAAAATTTTTATTGGCGAAGACGTTTACTACAACTGGAAGCGGGAATGGTGGCTACTGAGTTTCGCTTTTGAACAAGCCCAGGAAAAACAGCGGGGACAACTGAGATCACTGTTAAAAAAAATGGATTTCGGCTGTTTGCACAGAGGCGTCTGGCTTAAACCGGTTGACCCTTATTTGTGGCTGGATCAGGCGCTGGAAAACCAGGGATTCAACAAACATGTTCATATCTTTACCACCAAGATCACACATATAGAGAAAGCACAGCAGTTGGCACAACATTTGTGGGAGTTGGGCAAAATAGCACAACAATTCGCCGAATACCAGGAACTTCTGCGGGCTAAAATCGCTGATTATCCCCACTGGGATGACCAAGCCTGTTTTATCCGGCACATCAAGCTTTTTAAGGAGTTCGCCGATCCCCTGATTAACAATCCCTTGCTACCGCCGCAACTGTTCCCCAAAGACTGGCCGGGAACCACTTATCGGGAGCTTTTTAAAAGAGTTAACGATCGGTTGGCACTGAAAAGCCAACGCTTCGTTAAAAGCGTAATTGAAGCGGGCTAGGATAAGTCCTTCTTCTCGCCGCGGATTGAAATGACAATTTCCTCAACCGGGAAGCCGGCGTTAGCGGAACTTACAGCCTGTTGTACCAGTCGGACCAAACCAAAACAACAGGGCACTTCCATATGCAGAACCGTAACGCTTTTCAGATTGGCGATCTTAAATATCGCTGTCAGTTTTTCCAGATACCTGTTTGTATCATTGATGAGCTTGGGACAGCCAATGAGCAGGGTCTTGCCGGCCAGGAAATCGGCGTGTAGATTGCTGTAGGCGAAAGGCACGCAGTCCGCCGCGATGAGCAGGTCCGAGTTTTGCAGAACCGGCGCTTGCGGCGAGATCAGTTCCAGCTTTACCGGCCAATGGGTTAAAGCGGACTCACTGCGATTAGCGTTTGCTTTGTTATCCTGGCTTTGCGTCCATGATTTGGCCTGTTGCGATGGGCACTGGAATTTCGCCTGTTTTCGCTGGGCCAGATGTTTTTCAACCGCCTCCTCATCAAAATCGTCCACTTCCTTGCGGGTAATCTTCAGAGCGTCGGTCGGACAGTCACCAAGGCACGCACCCAAACCATCACAATAGGAGTCCTTGACCAGGGTCGCCACCCCATCCACAATAGCCAGCGCGCCTTCCGCGCAGGCAATTACGCAGTTGCCGCAGCCATTACATTTTTCCCGGTCGATTTCAATAATATTTCGCACAGACATCAGCAACCTCCATCATGCAACAAATTAAATTCAGGCCTCAAACTTATAAATCATTATACCTGAAAAAAGTAAAATTTCAATCGGCCAGATTTTCTTTTTTCCTCAGTTCGGAAAAGGGGATTAACTCTTTTTGGTGACAGCCGGAACAGTTGGTGGGCGCTTTGGGAAACTTTGAGCGGCTGGTTTTATGACACCCCTTGCAAAGCTTGTGAAACGCGTCTTTGATATAAAGACGGTTACTGTTGAGAGCGATTATTTTTTCGGCTGGATGGCACTTTTCCGAGACGCAGACGGTCGGGTTTCGGTCTTTGTTCTTTGCCTGCTTCAGCTCATGGTGACAGCGGTCGCAGGCAAGCCCCACCCCGCCTGCGTCCCCGGAGCTTAAATGTAGGTGATGAGGGAAGAAAACCGAGCCGGCCTTTTTTTGGATAACATCAATCACCATAAAGTAGGCTCTTCCGTTAACCGCGAGACCACCCAGTAAAAGCAGGACCAGCAACATGACGATAAATTGTGTTTTTTTCATGGCTTGCCAACCTGTTTAAGATAAATTTCCGTAATATTATGAGTGGCTCCGCCATACGCGGTTGGCTTTATATTGCCAAATTTATTCCTGATAGCGAACAACTCGGCCGAAGCGACCGTATAGATAAAAGGAAGCTTGTCCGCCGCTATTTCCTGCCATTGATCGTATAGCGCTTTACGTTTTGCCTGATCAAACTCCTGAACGCCCTGGTCAAAAATGCGGTCAATCTCCCTTTCCCAGGAGGTAGCCGGTTTCTTCTGCCGGGGATACCACATATGGAGACGGCCGCTGCTCATCCAGACATTTTTACCGCTATTGGGTTCAACGCCGCCGGTCAACCCGATAAAGACAGCCTCAAAATCGTGGCTGACATCCAGCTTCTCAACAATAACGCTGAAGGTCAGCGGCTTCAAATCCATTTTAATGCCGATTTTTTTCAGGTCATCCAGAAGGTAGTTCGCGACTTTAATGCCAACCGAGCTTGACGAGGAAACCAGAAATTGAAATTCCAACCGCTTGCCGTTTTTGTCTTCCAGCCAGCCCTCGCTGTTTTTCCGGAACCCCATTTCCCTCAACAGTCTCGCTGATTCTCTCAGATCATATTTATAGCGGCGCACCGAGGGGTTGTAGAAAGTTTTCGCGCTCATACTCATCGGCGAGTACTGCGGATAGCCCAGGGTATTGTAAATATTGTCAATAATTGATTCCTTGTCAATCGCGTGGGCGATCGCCCTTCTGAACCTGACATCCGTGAACCATTTCAGCTTGTCGGGATCAAGTTTTTCCGCGGTAGGGTTCTGGTTGAAAACGATGAAGCTTTTGCCAAAATCAGGCCCGCAGTTATATATTACGTAACCGCCGGCTTTCTCTTTCTTTTTTAACAGCGGATAGTCCTGTCCCCGCATTCCGTAAATATCAAGTTCGCCATTTTTAAATTTTAACAGCCTGGTGTCGGGATCGGGGATGATCGGGAAAATGACCTCTTCCAGGTATGGCAGGCGGGTTTCCCATTTATCTTTACGCCAATAGTTCGGATTGCGCTTGAAGACAACTTTCTGGCTGGGGATATAGCGCTCCAGGATAAAGGGACCGGTACCGACGATAGTCTTGGGATCGCTGTCAAGATTCCAGTACGTATTAAAATCCACCTGGCCCAAATCTTTTTCAATAATATGCTTGGGCAGGATCTCGCCGCCGATTTGCCATAAAAGTGTAGCGAAAGGAGTCGGGGTAATGACCCGGATTGTATAATCATCGACCTTTTCAACCCGAATCATTTTTCCTTCCACCGATAAAACATCCCGCCAACTGGTTATGATTTTCGGATCGGCGACCAGCGTGTTAAAGGTGAAAACCACGTCGTCAGCGGTAAACGTAACGCCGTCCGACCACTTGACGTCATCCCTTAAATGAAAAGTCCAGGTCAGTTTGTCTTCGCTGATTTCCCATGATTTCGCCAGATTCGGTTCAATCTCGGTGGTAATGCCGTTACTGCGGACCAGTCCCTCAAAAATATAGCCGTAAATGGTTGAGGAGTAGGCGTCATTAGCAGTTATCGGGTTAAAAGTCTTGATATCGTTAGACAGGGCAATAACCATCCGACCGCCGACCGCCGGTTTCTTTTCGGCGCGGACAGACAGACTAAGCAACAGACCGACAAACACAAAAAGTGTTAAGACCGTTGACTTTTTAAAGCGAACCCGCCTCATGGAGATATCTCCTGGTTTATTTGCTGGCGGCTTCGGACGGGGCCGGCGCCGCTGAAGGAGCGGTTTCCGCTTTCTCGGTGGAAGCGGGCGGCGCGGTTTCTTCCGCCGCCGCGGTTTTATTGACTTCGCCGGTTGTCGCGGATCCGGGGTTCTCCGGAACCGTGGCTTTAACCGGTGCGGCTACCGGCGCCGCGGTTTCAGCGATCGGTTTGAAAATAGTCTCCTGCTGTTTAGGCCCGATTATCGCCAGGATCAGGGAGGTTCCCATGAAGGCGGCCGCGAGTCCGATGGTCAACTTGTTCAGCAAAGTAGTGGTGCCAACGCTTCCGAAGACCGCGCCGCCGCCGCCAAAGACCGCGCCGATATCGGCGCCTTTACCGGTCTGGATCAGGATAATTATGATCAGGACTATCGTCAGTAAAAAATGAAGCCCCAGCAGGATGTTATAGATAGACAAAATGAATCTCCTTTATGGTTTTAAACAGATTGATTTCCTTTTTAAGGCTCATATTGTATCTCAAGTTACTTGTTCATGCAAATCTTTTCAGAGATAGCG
>JAJRWM010000082.1 GCA_024276815.1 bacterium | reverse complement strand
TGGTCTATTTAATCAGCCGTAAAATCACCAAATTCAGGACAGTGGCTTTGGGGTCGGCGTTAATCATAGCTTTTTTACCGGTTTTCTGGGCGCAGTCAACCATAGCGGAAGTTTATACCATTTACACCTTTTTCTTGGCCTTATTAATCTATTTATCGATAGCGCCTCTGCCTGTCAATCCCCGGCATCTGGTGTATCTGGTCACTTTTATCTATGGAGTCAGCGTATCTCATCACCTGATCATGGTTATCCTGTTGCCATCGCTGGTACTGTTAGCGGTTTCGCATTACCCCAGACACACTTTCCGCTTGAAACCGTTTATAGTCATCACTGCCTTGATGTGCCTTGGCTTCCTGCTTTACGCCACTCTCGGCATTCGGGCGAACGCTGATCCGCCTTCCCGGTGGCCCAAGCCCAAAACCTTCAGCAAGTTGGTTGACCACGTAACCAGCCGCACCTATAAGGAGATGTTTTTTTCTTCCACCACCAGCCGGAAAGCGCTTACGGAGCGTTTTTCATTTATTGTAACTTTTTTAAGAAAGCAAATATTCCCCCTTTACTACTTTGTGGGCCTGGTTGGCCTCTATCTACTTTTCCGGCATGAAAAAACACTGTTTTATTACCTGATTTTACTGATTGCCATGGACCTGTTATACAGCCAGTTCATCAATGTTGGCGACATCCTGGCGGTAGGATTAGCCAGCCTGATCTGTATTTCAATAGCCTTTACCAAAGCTCTGGATTCGCTAATTAACTGGTTACAGCCAAAAAATGAATACGCCGGTTCCGCTGCCTGCGCTCTGCTTCTCTTGATTCCGGCGTCACTTATCGCGGTTAACTACAAAACGCAGGACCTGAGTGGCATTAAAAACGAATTCAAGATAAAGGAATACACGCAAGCATTTTACGCTTTTGAGAGAGGCGAGCGGGCTTTAAAAGCGGGCAATATGGAAAAAGCTTACCGGTTATTTGATCAGGCGACAAAAATCGGCCATTATCTGGTTTGGCTCCAGGAAAAGATAGCTGATTACAATTTGCGGGCCAAGCGATATCAGCAGGCCAATAACAACTATCAAAACATCCTCAAAATCACACCTCAGGCGTCTCGTGTCTACTCGAAGCTGGCCTATGCCAACGAGTTATCACACAACCTCGTAAAGGCCGCGGCTTATTATCTTAAAGCGCTGGAGCTGGCCCCGGAAATAATTGACAACTATATTAACCTCAGCCTTGTTTATGACCAGCAAAAAGAGTATAATCTTGAGTTACGTTTACTGGAGAGAGCCATCAAGATAGCGCCTGGGCATAGTGAAGTTAATTTTAATTACGCCAGGGCGTTAGAACGAAATGAGCGACCAGACGAGGCTCTCAAAACTTATCAGCGGCTGATCGCGACTAATCCCGATTACCTGGCCGCGTATTATAACCTGGCTTTACTCCTGGAAAAGTCGCAACCAGGCGAGGCCGTGAGTGTTTGGCGGCAATACCTGGAGAGAGCGCAATCAATAGAACGTGAGAAACCTTTTATCAAAACAGCTTTAAGCCACCTGGAGAAACTGGGGGAGGGGAAATGACCGGAAAAGTATATTTAGCGGAAATAAAATCCAGTTCACAGGAAAACCTCCTGCAAAGACTGGAGCGAATAATTGAACTTTCGGGTATTTTCAACACTTTGGTCAAGCATGATAAAGTAGCGATCAAACTTCATTTCGGCGAACCCGGCAATACCGCCTATATACGTCCGGTTTACCTCAGGAAGATTGTTTCCCTGGTAAAAAAGAAAGGCGGGCGGCCTTTTCTGACTGATTGCAGTACCTTGTATAACGGTCGTCGGGCCAGAGCGATTGAGCATCTTGAAGCCGCTTTTGAAAATGGTTTCGACTACAGCTCGGTTGGCGCCCCGATTATTATTGGAGACGGCCTAATAGGCGACAGTTACCATTCCAACTCTGTTAACTACAAACATTTCAAGGAAATTTCCTACGGCAAGGAGATTCACGACGCCGACTTTCTCTTGAGTGTCGCCCATTTCAAAGGCCATGAAATGAGTGGTTTTGGCGGAGCGATCAAAAACATAGGCATGGGAGCGGCGAGCAAAAAGGGCAAGCTGGCCATGCATTCCTCAGTCACCCCGGCGTTTGACAAAACCCGCTGTATTGGTTGCGGTCGTTGCATAAATTGGTGTCCGGCGGGAGCGATTGCCCTGACAAACAAAAAAGCCGGCATCACTCCTGATCTTTGTTTAGGCTGCGGTGAATGTATCGCTGTTTGCGCTGAGGGCGCGATTAATATTGTCTGGAACGAATCGATTTCTAATTTTCAGGAAAAGATGGTTGAGTATTCGAAAGCAATTATCGAAGATAAAGGCAGTAAGGTAGGCTACCTTAATTTTTTAATGGACATTTCTCCTGAGTGTGATTGTTACCCCTACAACGATGCGCCGATAGTACCCGATATCGGCATACTTTGCGGTACAAATTTGGTACAAATAGACCAGGCGTCCGTTGATCTGGTCAACCAGCAGCCGGTTAATCCCAATTCGAGAATCGCCAACATCGCTATCGCCGAAACTGATAAATTCCGGGCGGCTTTCCCCAATATTGACTGGGAAATACAACTCGACTACGCAAGCGATTGCGGTTTGGGAAGTCGTGAGTATCAGCTTGTCAGAGTTTGAGGTCGGAAGACCTCTTCTAACACGCTTCGCAGGTCAACCGACCTAAGGAAATAGCGCTTCGCTACTTCTGGAGTAAAGTACTATCAGTTGTACGTTTTTTGCCGAGAGGCAAATGAAAGTTTTTGTGGGGGATTGGGGGCGGTGTTGTAATGCGTCAGTCTTCCGGGGAAAAGACCTTATTTGTCATTCCCGTGCAAACGGGAATCCACTAGATTCCTGCATACGCTGGAATGACATTACTGGTTCCCCCACAAGCCGCTTAGAAGGTTTTAATTTGCTTTAATAAAGCAGGCCCACTGGCCTGTCTGTAAGCTTGTAAAAGGTGGTTTGAGTAACTTTATGAGTCACAAACATATCCTGGTAAAAGGCGCCAGGGAGCATAATTTAAAAAACATCCAGGTCAAGATCCCCCGGGATAAATTAGTGGTAATTACCGGACTAAGCGGCTCTGGGAAATCATCCCTGGCCTTCGACACCATTTACGCCGAAGGCCAGCGTCGCTACGTCGAATCGCTCTCGGCCTATGCCCGGCAATTCCTGCAACTAATGGAAAAACCCGATGTTGATTATATCGAAGGTCTTTCACCGGCAATTTCTATCGAGCAGAAAACCACCAGCAAAAACCCCCGTTCCACTGTCGGCACGATAACCGAGATTTACGATTATCTGAGACTTTTATACGCCCGTGTCGGCAAGCCAACCTGCTATAAATGCGGCAAGCCCATAGCTTCACAATCTGTTGATGAGATTATCGATAACATACTGACGATGCCGGAAGGAACCAGGTTACAGTTACTGGCTCCGCTCATCAAGGGGAGAAAAGGCGAATACCGCCATATTTTCGCCGATATACAAAAGGAGGGGTTTGTCCGGGTCAAAGTAGACGGCAAGGTTTATCCTCTTGATGAAGTCCCCGCGCTGGACAAAAAGAAAAAACACGACATTGATCTTGTCGTTGACCGTTTGGTAATTAAAAAAGACATCCGCAAGCGGTTAACTGAATCAATTGAGACTTGCCTGAAGATGGGAGAGGGAATTGTCTATGTCGAGGAATTACTGGAAAAGAACAGTAAAATACACCTTTTCTCCGAACAATTATCCTGTGTTGACTGCGGTATCAGCCTTTTAGAGCTAACGCCCCGCATGTTCTCGTTTAACAATCCCTATGGGGCTTGTTCCGGCTGCGGCGGCTTAGGCTCTCAAATGATTATCGACCCCGACCTGGTGGTGCCGGACAAGAACCGCTCCATTCTGGGCGGAGCCTTAGCTCCCTGGAGCGGTAATTTCAAGAATTATTATTATTCCATGCTCCATTCCGTTTCGAATCATTACGGATTCAGGCTGGATGTTCCTTTCAAGGAATTGACGCCCGAACATCAGAATATGGTGCTCTACGGGACAAACGAAAAAATTGATATGTATTTTAAATCATCCAGTTATGAACATCGTCATACCAGCCGTTATGAGGGAATCATCCCTAATTTGACCAGACGTTATAAAGAAACCAGTTCGGAAAATATGCGGCAGGAGATCGGTCGTTACATGAGCACTTTGCCCTGTCCGGCCTGCGAGGGTAAAAGGTTAAGACCTGAGAGCCTGGCGGTAAAGATAAAAGATCTCAATATCACTGAAATCAGCGAATATTCCATCAAGGAAGCCAAACATTTTTTTGAAAATTTAACCCTTAGCGAGCAGGACCGCTTTATCGCCGATAAAATCCTCAAGGAAATAAGGGAACGCCTGACCTTTCTCGCCAATGTCGGCCTGGAGTATCTTTCGCTTGAACGACAAGCCGGCACGTTATCAGGCGGCGAAGCCCAGCGAATCCGCCTGGCGACCCAAATCGGCTCTTCCTTAATGGGCGTTCTGTATATTCTGGATGAACCCAGTATTGGACTGCATCAGCGTGATAATAAGCGGCTCCTGGACACGCTTTTCAGGCTGAAAGATTTGGGCAATACGGTTTTGGTGGTCGAGCATGATGAAGAGACCATCCGATCGGCGGATTTCATCATTGATATGGGGCCGGCGGCCGGTGAGCATGGCGGCGAGGTTGTGGTCAGCGGAAAACTAGACGCTGTGCTGGCCAGCGAAAAATCCTTGACCGGCAAATATTTAAGGAAAGAACTGACGATCCCGACACCTTTGAAACGCCGTAAAAGCAAACAGCGCATTCAAGTCATCGGAGCCTGCGAGAACAACCTGAAAAACATTAACGCCAAATTCCCGCTGGGTGTATTTAGCTGCGTTACGGGAGTTTCCGGTTCGGGTAAAAGCACGCTGGTTATCGAGACTCTCTATAAAGCTATCGCCCAATCGCTGTACCATTCCCTCAAAAGACCGGGAAAACACAAAAGCATCAAGGGCTTGGAACATATTGACAAGATCATCGATATTGACCAAAAACCAATCGGCCGCACACCTCGCTCCAACCCGGCCACCTACACTAAAGTCTTTGATCTAATACGCCAACTCTTCGCCCGGCTTCCGGCCTCGAAAATTCGCGGTTACCAGCCGGGGCGTTTCAGTTTTAACGTTAAG
>JAJRWM010000007.1 GCA_024276815.1 bacterium | reverse complement strand
TGTCAGCGGCAGTCTCCTGCGCAATGGCGGCCGGAAGTTATGCGATGACAACCGTAAAACCTTGTCGGAAGTGAACCTGATTGTTATTGATGATATGAGCGAGGAGTTGGCTTGGATTATCAACGACTATGTTGTTCGTTCCGTGATTGTGGACTGGTCTGATTTCAGCGACGGAGCGGTGGAGGTTTTTGGTTCTTTAAAGGGCAGGAAAGCGGTTCGCTGTGTTCTGAAGAAGAGTAATGTTCACCGGCTTGGGGAACTGATTGAAAAATGCGGCCGGCATCAGGTTGGCTGTCTGATTTTCGCCAATCACACGTTCAATGATATCCGGAACCATGACTATCTTCTGGATTCCGAGATGTTGCGGGAAATTGAAAAGCATCAGTCGGAGCTGAGGGAACTGGAACAGACCTGCAAAATCCGGGTTCATGACCTGTTTTGCGAAGAGGTCTTGCTGGGCAAAGGACGGCGCGAGGGCAATTTCGCCGGTTGCCAGGCCGGGCTTTATCTGGCTTATATCGACGCGGAAGGCAATGTCTACGGCTGTAGCTCGCTGCCTCTGTCCATCGGCAATATTAACTCCGACAGCCTGGAGGATATCTGGCAATCGGAACGGCGTCTGACTTTACGCGAGCGGATAGAGAAAAGAGCGCTCCTTTGCGGCTCCTGTAAAGTGTATAATTATTGCAAGGGCGGCGGTCGCGGCTTATCTTTTGTCAAATTTGGCAATTTTGATAATCCTGATGTTTTATGCGAGGTCTGACAGTGAAAAAGTCGTTATTCATATTAACCATGGCTATGGTCATTTTTATGGGGAGCATGTCTGTTGTCCACGAGGCGTCCGCCTGCGTCGGGAAAAAAATTGTTATTGGCACGCTGGTGGAACCGGAACAGAAATTATTGGCCAACCTCCTGGCGCTGATGATCAGGGAACGCACCGGCACGACGGTTGAGATAAAGATTTATTCCAATATGGAGGAACTGGCCCGGGCTTTAAAAAAAGAGAAGATACAAGTCTATAACGAATACCTCATTGACGCCGTCAAGACGCTCAAACTGGACGTTAATGACCGGGACGCCTCTTTTAAGGAACTGAGAAAAATATATAACCGCCGGTTTAACCTGATCTGGTTGCCGCCTTATGGTTTTGTGAACTCCAGGGTTGATGGCGGCTCCTCCCTGGGCGCCGCTCCTTTAATCGCCAAACAAACCTTGAAGCTTTTTCCCGCTCTGCCCCGCTTGCTCAGCAAACTGGGAGGCCGGGTCGGTGACGCTCAATTGAACGCTTTACTGAACGAGATCAAACAGAAAAAGATTTCTGAGGAGGACGTGGCTCGGGATTTTCTTAAACAGGAGAAACTCATTTGAGCTTTTTTTTGCTTAAAAAGAAAAACCTTTTTTGCCTGCTGGCGGTATTGTTTCTCGCTCTTCAAATTTCACCTTCCTTTGGAATTATAAATGAACCCAAACACCGGGCCTATACCGCGAACTGGAGCGGGCAAATATTCAGAGACACTACCTGGCGCGATACCGTTACCGTAACCGCTGATGTGGTTGTGATGCCGGGAGTTGTCTTGACCATTCTGCCCGGCACAACTGTTAACTTTGTGCAATCCAAAAGCTCAAAAATCGACGCTTTTTATTTTTCCGCTCAAACCGAACTGATTATCAGAGGCCGGTTAATCGCTGCCGGGAAGCCGAACCGTCCGATAATTTTTACTTCAGACAACACAGAGAAAAAAACCGGCGACTGGGCCGGGATCTACCTTGACAGCCGGGAACGTAGCGTGCTCAGCAACTGTGTGATTGAATACGCCGAGACCGCGCTTTCGATTTTCGGTGGCGCGCCGCTGATCAACAATAATCAGATCGATAACTGTCGGTACGCGATTGTCAGCCAGCTTCAGTCCGCGCCTCTGATCAGTCTTAACACGATTGTCAACTCCGAAGTGGCGATAACCTGTCTGCCGTCCTCCCAACCTAAAATTCATAACAATGTAATTGAAAACAGTCAGGAAGAAGCTATCTTTATTGGTTTGGGAACATTTCCGATAATCACCGAAAGCAATCGCTTTAAAAATAATCGCTATAATATTCGCTGGATGGGAGAGAGAACTCTTGAATAAAATTCCTGTTCTTGAAATAAGCGGACTCTCTTTCACCTATCCGGACGGTACGCTCGCCCTGAATAATCTTAACCTTTCTTTAGCTGCCGGGGAAACCCTGGCTGTTTCAGGTCCCAACGGGGCGGGTAAATCAACCTTGTTATTGCATCTTAACTGGATATTCCCCAGTGCGCTGGTTAAAGTAAACGGGCGGCCGGCGCTCAAGAAAAACTTGCGGGAAATCCGTCGCCAGGTAGGTTTGATCTTTCAGGATCCGGACGACCAGCTTTTTTCGCCGACTGTCTATGACGATGTCGCTTTTGGTCCTTTAAACCTGGGTTATACCAAGGCCGAGATCGATGAACGGGTGGCCGGCGCTCTTCTGGAAGTCAACCTGACTTCGCACGCGCAAAAACCGCCTCACCACCTGAGCTTTGGCGAGAAAAAACGGGCCAGCGTCGCCACCGTGCTCTCAATGGACCCCCTGTTGCTGGTACTGGACGAACCGACCAGCAATCTTGATCCTTCAAACCGGCGGAAGATAATCAATCTGATTAAAGAACTGCCGATGGCGAAAATTATCGCGACTCACGATCTGGAAATGATAATTGACTTGCGGGCGAGGACTATCATTCTGGATAACGGGGCGTTGGTGGCGGACGGGCCGTATGACAAGATACTCAGGGATGAGAAACTACTGACGGAGCATGGCCTGGAGTTGCCCTGGTCTTTTCGACCGAGAGGTAAGAGCGCGTGAGATATATCAGGGCCGCTCGGATGTTGGGGATATTTATCCTGATTTTTCCCGTTTCGGGCTGTGGTCTGCCCCGAAAACAAGACGCCTTCTTTGGTCAGGTCACCAGGTTGAAAACTTTAAATTTAGCCTCTGACACCACCTGGGAAGGCGTGGTCGAAATTGACGTAACGGTAACGATTCCCAGCGGGGTCACCCTGACCATCAAGCCCGGCACCCAGATCCGGTTTGTTCCCGTCCAAAGAGAGATTTACGGCGCCGGCGGTGGTTTGATAATCCAGGGAACCTTGATCGCCAAGGGCACCAGGAACGCTCGGATAATTTTCACTTCGGCGGCGGCAAAACCTCGTAAGGGAGACTGGAACGACCTCTTTTTTATTGTCAGCGAGGGTGATAATATTATTGAGCATTGTGTGATTCAATATGCTAACATTGGTATCCATGGGCATTTTTGCAAATTGAAAGTACGGCACAGCCGTTTAAACGAAAACTGGCGGGGTTTCCTGTTCCAGGAGTCGGAACTGCTGATCGAGAACAACCAGTTGTCCGATAATAATTCCGGCATAAAGTTCCGGGATTCGGAAGTGGAACTGACCGGCAACTCGGTAACTAACTCCTTTTCAGGAATCGACGGGTTCCGTTCCCAGGTGACAGCCCGCAATAACCGGGTCGGTAACTGTTACATCTCCAGCGTAAAATTCCGGGAATCCGAGTTGGATTACCGGGGCAATACCATTGAAAATTCCCGCGTTGGCCTGCAGGTAAAGGAATCATCTAAGGTGACAATCTCCGATAGCAGCTTTCTGAATAATTTCGAGAGCGGTCTTTTGCTGAAGGGTTCTCTGGTTACTCTTGATCACTCTGTTATCTCCGGTAACGGGGGCGACGGCGTTTCGGTTAAGAATACCGGGCTTAAGGTGAATTATTGTAATATTGTCGACAACGATAAGTACGCGATTGATAACGACGGGATGACTGGTATTGACGCCCGTAATAATTGGTGGGGAACGACGGATATCATCTTAATCGCCGAACAGATATACGATTTTTACGATCAGGAGAGTTCGGGAAAAGTGGATTTCGCTTTTTTTCTTGATGAACCGATTCCGCGAATAAAATAATTAAATCCGAAAGGATAGCTCAAGTGAAAAAGAACTGGTTGTTGATCGGGCTGTTGGTTTGTCTGGCCAATTCACTGCCGGCCGCCTCGCCGCTCAGGATTGGTTATATGGTGTGCAACAGTCGGGAAGAAACCCTGGAAAGATTTTTGCCGCTGACGGCCTTTTTGGCGGAAAAACTTGGGCAACAGGTTGAAGCGGTCGCTATCGGGACCTATGATTTTGATAAAGCTGTCAGCGACGGCAAGGTTGACATCGCTCATACCAACAGTTATCTCTTTTTTCTGCTTCAGCATCGCTATAAGTTCAAGCTGATGCTGGGAGAAGAACAGGGGCTTGGCGGGACCAAAACCGCTAGCGTGATTTTTAGCAAAAAGGGTTCCGGTATCAAGGCTTTGTCAGATCTTAAGAATAAAAGGATGGTTTTCGGTCCGGAATACTCGCCCGGCGGTTACCTGGGCGCCTATGATTTACTGCTGAAGAATAACATTGACCCGGAAAACGATTTAGCCTATTACGCCATTCCCTGGGGAGCGTTCAAGCACGACAAGATTCTCTACGCGGTTTATTATGGAAGTTTTGACGCCGGCGTCGCCCGTTTGGGTGATATTGAACACGCGGTGGAGTTGAAGCTGTTCGACAAGAACGATTTTAATGTCGTAGCGATCAGCGATCTTTTACCCTACTGTACTTTTTCCGCCGCTCCCAAAGTTCCGCAATCTCTGGTCAAGAAAATAACTGATATCCTGCTGGCGGTTAACGCCCGGGATCTGGCTGAGGTCGGGGGGGAACGTTTGAAGGTGCTGAAAAGAGCCGGGCTGGATGGTTTTAAGCTGGTTGCCGCGAGTGAGTATGAAAAAATCAAGGAAGTAGCCAAGCGAGTCAAAGTCCCGCCTTTTTCTGAATTTTATTAGAAAAACAACAAGTTCCCGGAAATTTGTTTTAAAACTTCATTCGCGGCTCGTCCTGAATCGTAAAAGATGTGTTCATTGATCGTGTAAAAAATCAGCTCCAAAAACTTCCTGTTTTATGTTCTGTATATATAATTGAAGGCAAATAATGATAATATCTGTTCTGTTCCATGATGAAATGAATCTTTTTGCCGATAAAGAAGTTCCCATATTACGAGGTGGCTATGGGATTTAATTTCAAAAAAGGCTGTGACCTGACCCTTTGTTTATTATGTCTGAGCTTTATTCTTATCCTTTGGCGTTCACCCGGGAGATCAGAAGCTGACATCTTTAAACCGGTTCGCGGGGATGAAAGCGCTCAGTTTAGCGAGAGTTTTACTTTTCACCTGAAAATCGCCAGGGTTCTGAGTGAAAAAGATGCGCTCTGGAGCGAGGCGGAAAAAGAATTTCAGTTGGCTAAAAAGATCAATCCCCGAAATTACCAGCCCTACCTGGGAATTGCCCGTCTGGCTTTAAAAAAAGAGGACTGGACCCTGGCGGCCGGGAATTATCGCCGAGCGGTTGAGCGCAACCCTGACCTGACTGACAATAACGCCAAAGCCTACCTGGGCAAAGAGTTGATCTCCTTCACCAAGGAGGCCATCCGGCGATTCCGGGATATTGAGCGGAAAAAACCGCGGGATTCGGTCAATTCGCGTAATTTAAAAAACGCTTATTACCTGAAGAGAAAACTGGCCGGGGGATGTGATTAAGATACGGCGGAGTAGAGAGTACAAGGCGTTGCTGGCCATTATCCTGAGTGGTTTGCTGCTGGGCGGTTTTGGCGTGATGCTCTCGGTCTGGGGCAATCCCAAGAATACTGGTATCTGCGTTTCCTGCTTTTTGGAGAACATCGCCGGAGCCTTGGGCCTGCATAATAATGTTCGTATGATGTATATCAGGCCCGAGATCATCGGTTTTGTCCTGGGAAGTTTCCTGACCGCCGGGCTGACCAAAGAGTTTCGTTCCCGCGGCGGTAATTCTCCGTTAATCTATTTTTTAATCGGAATCTTTTTAATTGTCGGCAGTTCCGTTTTCATCGGTTGCCCGCTGAAACTCATGCTGAGGCTTTCAGCCGGGGATATTAACGCCCTGGTTGGCTTTGGCGGGCTGGTCAGCGGAATTTTAATCGGCGTGCTGTTTATGAAAGAAGGTTTCTTCCCGGGGAAGCCCCGGGAAAACAAACCGCTCAATACCGTTATCTTTATTGGCGGAACAGTTCTGCTCTTGATCTTTCTGGTCGTTCGGCCTGATTTTATCCGTTTTTCCGTAAAGGGGGCGGCGGCTCGGTCAGCCCCGTTGCTGGTATCTTTATTCGCCGGACTGGTTATCGGCTCGGCGGCGCAGCGTTCCCGTTTTTGTGTCACCGGCGCCTGGCGTAACTTTTTCCTGGCCGGCGACCGGACCTTGTTATACGGTTTACTGACTCTGTTTTTAGCGGCTCTGGCTCTAAATGTTAGTAACGGTGATTTCAGTCTTAACCGGTTCGGACAGCCCGGCTCTCATCCTGACATTCTCTGGAACTTTTTAAGTATGGCCCTGGTTGGCTTAGGCTCGGTGATGGTTGGCGGATGTCCTTTTCGTCAACTGGTTCTGGCCGGCGAGGGGGATGGAGACGCCGTTGTTTGTGTCCTGGGTATGCTCATGGGAGCGGCGCTGGTCCAGAATTTCGAGATCCGCAGCCTGTTAAGCGGCCCGACTGTTTATGGTAAAGTTAGCGTGATTCTGGGGTTTTTTATTCTCATTGGCGTGGGACGTTATCTTCTGGAGGAGGAAGCGGATGCCTGAAAGATTATATCGTCGTGATTTTTTAAACCGGTTGAGTAAATGGGGGCTGCTGTTGGGCGGCGTCAGCCTGACTTTTGACCTGACCTGGCCGGACCGGGTGCTGGCCGCGCTGGGCGAGTCAAAGCCTCGGTTGGGCGTCGCTGTTAAGGGTAACCCGGAAGCGCTGACCCGGAGGGCCTTGGATTTGATTGGCGGCATGAAGAGTATCATAAAAAATGGCGACCGGGTGTTGATAAAGCCCAACCTTTCCTGGGACCGGGTTCCCAAGCTGGCCGCTAACACCAACCCCGGGGTGCTGAAAGCGGTTATCGAGATGTGTCTGGAGAGCGGCGCCAGTGATATCCGGGTGTTTGACCGTCCCTGTAATGATCCGCGGCGCAGTTATCAGAGCAGCGGCGCGGTCGACATGATCAGGAACCTCAAAAATAAACGGGTCAGCTTGAAATATGTCGATAACCGGCGGTATAAAGAAGTGAAAATTACCAAGGGTAAACAGATCAAAAGCTGGCCAATCTATCGAGATACCTATGAAGTGGACAAAGTGATCAACATTCCCATCGCCAAGCATCATTCCCTGGCCCGGCTGACCTTGAGCATGAAAAACGTAATGGGCTTCATCGGCGGCAACCGGGCCCAGATTCATAACAACATCGAGCAAAGTCTGGTCGATCTGAACACCGTCATAAAGCCCGATCTGATTGTCATGGACTGCTATCGTATCCTGACCGCCAACGGTCCGCAGGGCGGCTTGCTGAGCGACGTGAAAAAACCCCAGCAGATCATCGCCGGGACTGATCCGGTCGCCATTGATTCCTACAGCGCGACTCTTTTTGGTCTTAAAGGGGAGGACATCGGTTATGTCAGATTGGCCGCCTCATCAGGCCTGGGGCAGATTGACCTGGATAAAGTTGAACTGCGGAAAGGCTAGCTGAAGCTGAAAAATGGTCAGGAATATCCGTCGATTTACCCAGATAGCTTTACTGATACTGTTTGTTTACTTGCTGATAAACACCCGCTATAACGGGCGGGACATCATTTCCCTGCCCGTCGATCTGTTCTTCAAGCTGGATCCTCTGGTTATGCTGACTCCTTTTTTCAGCCGGGGGATTCTGCTCAAGGGCATCTCATACTCGCTCGCTTTGCTTGTCCTGACAATATTTTTGGGGAGATTCTTTTGCGGCTGGTTTTGTCCCCTGGGCGCAGTTCTCGATATCTTCTCCCGTACCTTGGACCTGATTCACAAAAAACGGAAAAAGTTTTCTTTCAGCTTTATGCGCCACTGGCAGTATATGATACTTCTCTTTACTCTGACCGCTACTTTTTTTGGTTTGCAGTTAATCTGGTTCTTCGACCCGATTACCATCCTTTTCCGCACGATCAGCGCCAGCGTCTACCCGGCCTTTAACCTGGCGACCAGGAATATTTTCAACAGCCTGTACGATACCCGGCTCAGCGGCGTCTCGGAGCCTCTGTATGGATTTATTCAGCCGCTCCTCTCTTTTAAACAGCCCTTTTATCAGGGGAGTTTGTTGTTCCTGTTCATTTTCGGCTTGATTTTACTGGGCGAATATTATGAACGGCGGGCCTGGTGTCGTTACCTGTGTCCTTTGGGCGCCATCTGGAGCCTGTTTTCCTTTTCCCCGCGGCTGAGTCAACTGGTAGGCGGTGGATGCACCAGGTGTTTAAAATGTCAGCAAGGCTGTAAACTGGGCGCGATTGACGAGCGGCAGCGGTTTGACAAACAAGCCTGTATCGCCTGTTTCAACTGTGTGGAAGTTTGTCCGCCGCGGGCGATCAGTTTCGGGTTCCGGGGACACGATTCGGACAATTCAGCGTCGCCAGACCTGCGGAAAAGGGGGCTAATCACCGCCGTGGCCCTGGGGATCGTCACTCCGCCCTTCTGGCTGGTTGGCGGCAAGCTGAAAGCTCCCGATGAAAGACTGATCCGCCCTCCGGGCGCGCTTCCCGAAAAAGAGTTCCTGTCACACTGCGTGCGTTGCGGCGAATGTATGAGGGTTTGTTTGAACAACGCGCTGCAGCCGAGCCTTTTCGAGGCGACGCTTAGCG
>JAJRWM010000081.1 GCA_024276815.1 bacterium | reverse complement strand
CAGCGGTGTCAGTATCATCGAGGGTCGTTACAGCGCGAACCGCAAGATACATTTATTCCTCAACCTGGAAGATATCGCCAGCGTTCAAATCAGTGAAGACCCAACCTTTGCCGAAGCTCCCTGGCAGCCTTGGCAGGAAACCCTGCCTTTCACCTTAAGCGAGGGCGACGCTGAAAAGACCTTGTATCTTCTGACCAAAGACGCCAAGGGCGTAATTTCGGAGCCTCAACTGGTCAAAATAAACCTGGACACCCAAAAACCTGAGCTGGTTTCCTATGATTTTTCCCTGCCGGTGACAGCGGATCAATCTTTCACCATACGGCTTTATTTCAACGAATCCCTCAATCACGAGTACCCGCCCCGGATAACATTGCGAAACAGCGAGGGAGAAACAACCATCAGCGAACGGGGAGATTTTGTCACCACCAGGCAAAACAACGACACCTACATCTCGCCCCCGATCACCCTTGACGAGAAGCTGAAAGAAAACATCACCATGACTGTAAGTGATGTCTACGACTGGGCTGACAACAAAATGGACGACAAAGACAACCTGGAGCCAACCTTTCTCAAGGTCGCCGAGGGAGAACTCATAAACGATCCTGAAGTAAATCTGATAACAGCTTCATCCGGCGCGGAATTCACCTACATGATTGTTAGCGAATCCCCCGACTTTGCGGACAGCGAATGGGGCATGTTTCAGGCCGAACGCCGCTTCACTCTTTCTCCTGAGAATGGCGAGAAAACAATTTATGTCAAGTACAAAGACGCGCAGGGTAACATTACCAGTACGGTCAGCGCAAAAACCAATCTGGACACCCAGCCGCCGCAGGTTCTTTTCTATGATTTCCCGACGCCAAGACTGGGGCAGCCCTTCCAGGTATTAGCGGTGTTCAAGGAATCTCTGGACCCGACAAAAGAGCCGCACCTGATTATCAAAAGCTCTGGGGTTGACCCGACAGTGACGGCCAAGGGTAGCTTTATCACCACCAATTCCGCCAACGACACTTATATCAGCGCCAACATACCCTTGAGCTTCGAAAATGGCGGCGACTGGCAAATAAAAATCGTTGACGCCTTTGACCTGGCCGGCAACCGGCTGACCGAAAAAGACACTCTAGTTCAAAAATCCGTTCTGGAAACCATCACCTCCTTTGCTTCCAGTATCATTATTGAGGAAGGTGATTACATCAAATCTGCCCGGGTTCACTTAAAGCTTGACGCTGAGGGCGCGGCGCTGGTCATGCTTTCAGAAGACGCCAATTTCTACGGCGCCAAATGGGAAGAATATCAGAAAAACAAGGAGTTTGAGTTCGCGATCAGCCCGGCTGAGAAGTTCGCTATTGAAAGAGGCTACAGTCTCTCGGAAGAAGCCTTGAGAAAAAGAATCTACGTTAAATTTCAGGACGCGGTCGGCCAGGTCAGCGAGCCTCAATACGTTACGGCAACCTTTGATTTAATCAAGCCCGACCTGGTAACCTGGTCATTGGTGAAACCGGGCGATGTGAAAATCACCTATAACCAGCCAAAAGTCGGCGTGCCTTTTGCCATGGCGCTGAATTTTTCCGAGACGCTGACGGAACAAAAACATCCCGTCATCATCCTGACCTCAGAAAGCGGCTCCCAGTTAAAGGTCCCGCCCAGCGGCTACTTTTTAATCACCCGGTCTCCCAAGGACACCTATATCACGCCGCCTATAACATTAAACGAATCCTTCGGGGGTGCGATAAAGCTGGCCATCAGCGGAGTCGCTGACCTGGCCGGCAACACAATGGAAGCGGAAACCCAGACCCTGGTGATGGATATCACCCCGCCGGTTATCGCCTCTTTCAGAGTAAAAGAGGGGTTGCTGGTCGACAGCCCGGAAATCCATCTTGCCATTACCGGTCAGGATATTGACGCGATCAAGATCAGCGAAGATCCATCCTTCAAAAACGAGGAGTGGCGGGTTTACCAGGAGGAGGTACCTTTTACCCTTTCCAGCGGGGAAGGTCATAAATACATTTATTTGCTGGCCAGAGATTTCGCCGGCAATTCAGCGCCGGCAAACTCAACCAGCGTTAACCTGACGACGCCTTTAGAAGCGTCTGAGCTACGCGGGAAACTAGCAAACTCCCAGACGCTTACGGCCGCGAACAGTCCTTATTTAGTGCGCGGGGAACTGGTTGTCCCGGCAGGAATAGAACTTTCAATAGAAGCCGGCGTCAAGATATTCTTCGCCCCGTTAAGCTTCAATGGACAAATTAGCCAGAAGGGCCGGTTAATCGTCGGCGGAGTGCTGAAATGCCTGGGAACGCCGGAAGCCCCGGTTATTATGACGACCTCAATACCCGGCCCGCCGGTTATCCCCTGGAGCGGCATTACCTTCACCAATTTCAACGACCAGGAGCAGTCCCTTTTAAAATATACCGTGATCCAGCACGCCAATGAAGCTGTCTACTGCCGCTCGTCATCGCCAACCATCTTCGGCTGCCAGCTTTCGGACAACTTTTCCTATGCGGTAAAAGCGACACAATTCTCATCGCCACGCGTGGAAAACACGCTCATCAGCGGTAGTGGCAAGAGCGCTGTCTATTCTGACCGTTCAGCGCCTTATTTCCTGGCGTCGCATTTTAAAAACAATAAAGTCGTAGTCATCTCCATCAACAATTATCAGGAGAAAAAACCGGTCCTGGAAAATTGTCTTTTAGAAAACAACCAGGGAAAGTACCGGGGACCGGTTAAGGAAATCAACGGCGGTGGCGGCAAGTCGGTTCGCCCGCTGCTGGAAGAAACCCCGCAGGCCGAGCCGGCAACCGGCAACTTAACCAGTCCGCCCGAGTCAACGCCGGAGGTAAAAACCCCCGTTCCTGAAACAGCGCCGCCGTTATCCAGCCTGTCAGCGCCTGATAAAGAAATGAAACAGGCTGAAGTCATCACGAAGTTTCCCGGAGAAACAGAAAAAGCAGCGGCTGAGCCGGAACCGGCCGAAGAACCGAAACCGGAAATCAAAACGGAACCGGTTGCCGGGACGGAAGAAGAGCAGGCGAAAAGCGTAAAACCGGCGGAAGCCGTCGCCAGTTCCCTTCCGCTTACGGTTCCTTCCGCGGTCCCGGCCTCACTGCCTGTCCCGGCGGCCGAAGCGGTCCCGGCAATCGCTGAAACCGTCCGGCCCGCGCCGGATACCATTCCGCCAAAAGTCGTAATGCTCACCCCCCCTGACCCCAAGACGGACCGGCAATCATGGAAGTTCACGATAAATTATTCTGAAGAAATGGCGGAGGAACCATTACCAACAATACTGATAACGGATAATCATCACAACTCCCGGTCTCCGGACAACAAGCAATGGCTGGACCCGAAGACTTTTGTGGCGGAACTCGACAACCCCGGAAGAGAGCTTGAGGGGGAAATATCCATCGAGATCGAAGGAGCCACTGACCGGGCCGGCAATCGGCAAACAAGCCATTCCCAGGAACTGTTTACCTTTGATACCAAGCCGCCCCAATTGCGCTCTTTCAAAATACTTGAAGGCGGGGAAACCAATCACCGCGACCTTACCGTGCTAATTGAAGCTGACGAAGCGACTCACCTGAGACTGGCCAGCCAGCCAGAGTTTAAAGCCGCGGCCTGGCAAGCCTTCACCAATAAGGTTTCTCTCTCTTTGCCTGAGACGGAAGGCCGGCAGACAATTAAGCTACAACTCAAAGACCGGGCCGGCAACAAAACAGATATTTACTCGTTAGCGATTGTTTACAAAGCTCCGGACCTCACACCGCCGACACTGAACTCTTTCTCGGTGAAAGAGGGCGAGGAAACGCCCACCAGAAAGATCACCCTGTTAATCAATGCTGATGACGCTGACTTTATGCTCCTGGGAACTAATCCCCGGTTAACGGACAGCGACTGGCGGCCCTTCAAGCGGGAGGTCGCTTTCAAATTGCCGGCTGAGGAAGGAAAGCATAATATCTACCTGCGGCTAAAAGACAACGCCGGTAATCAGACGTCTATCTTTTCCATCGCCGCCACCTACCGAATCCCGGATACGACTCCGCCGACGCTGGCTTCGTTCTCGGTCAAGGAGGGCGAGGAAACGCCCGCCAGAAAGATTACGCTGCTAATCGACACCGATGACGCTGACTTTATGCGTCTGGGGGGCGCCCCCGATTTGACCGGCGCGACCTGGCAGACCTTCAGCGGCGCGACCAGCTACACTCTGCCGGAGCAAGAGGGTAAATATAATATTTATTTACAGCTCAAAGACCGGGCCGGCAACCTGAGCGAGATTTTTTCCACCGGCGTACGCTACCGCGTTCCCGATACCGAACGGCCGTACATCAACTATGTCAGGATCAACGGAGCGGCGGTGTCCGGAGAAGAATTCACCTTGTCCCTAGTCTTTTCCGAGCCATTAAATCCGGATATTCCGCCCGACATCCAGTTTTTCATAGACCAGAACCAGTTCCGGATCGAGCGGACCGGACATTTTGAGACAACCGAAATTCATAACGATACCTACGTAACCCAGAGTCTGAGCCTTAAAAACAAACCATCCGGCAAGGTCAGCGTCGCTGTTTCCCTGGCTGAAGATATCAGCGGCAACATCATGAAACCATTTTTACACAGCCTGTTTACCTTCGATCAAAGCCCGCCCGAAATCATTGAATTCGCGGCGGCCGACGGCGAGATTGTCGCCGCGCCCAAAGTTTCCCTGCGCCTGGAAGCCAAGGACGCCTATGTTATGCGTCTGTCCGAGGACCGGGATTTCCCGAACGCCGAATGGCAACCATTTAAACAACAGTTTGACTTCGATTTAAGCGAAGAACCGGGAGGTAAATTAATCTATCTCCAGTTGCAGGACAACGCCGGCAACCTCAGCGAAACCGTTTCCCTCCCGGTAAAATACCGGCCGCTGCCGCCGACAGACGACACCCCGCCACGAATCAGCAACCTGGAAATAATCGGTCGGGCTGAAAGGGGCAAACCGTTCCGCCTCAACCTTGAATTCAACGAAAGCCTTAACCCTGAAATTAAACCCGACATAGTACTCACCAACAACCAGGGCTTTGAGCTGAAAATTGAGCCAAACGGCAAATACGCCAAAACTGTCCGGGACAATGATACCTACCTGACCGCCTCAATCACCCTGGACCAACGCCTGGAGCCACACGTTTATTTGCAACTGGGCGGTTTTGAGGATTTGGCCGGCAACCGGCTGACCGCCCGGGAACAAAAGCTCTTCGATCTGGACCTGACGCCCCCGCGGTTAAACAATTTTTACTGCGAAGAGGGAGCTGTCACAGAAACACCGAGAGTTACCCTGATTATCGAGGCGGAAGAAGCGGTCCGGATGCGGATTGCCGAACAGGATGATTTCGCGGACGCTCCCTGGGTGGACTATCAAGATGAACTGGTCATGGATCTGAGCCCGGAGCCGGGAGCAAAAACGATCAAATTGCGGCTGGCCGACAAGCTCGACAATAAAACAGACCTGTTTAGTCTCGACCTTAAATATGTGCCCCCCCTGCCTGAAAACCATTTAAAAGGCAGCCTGGGCGAGGACCGCGCGCTAACCATGGAGTTAAGTCCTTACGTTGTGCATGGATTATTAGTCGTTGAAAAAGGCGTCACTTTGACCATCGAAAAAGGCGTTGAGGTTCAGTTCACTCCGCTGACTGAAAATGGTCACACTACTCAATTGAGCGGGCTACTGGTCAAGGGCGCCCTGAAAGCGGCCGGCGAAAGCGACCGGCTGATTACTTTTACCTCCAATAAAAAGGATAAGCTGCCGGGAGACTGGGCCGGCATCACCTTCAGGAACGGCAAGGCCAAGAAAACCCTGTTTAACTACTGCCTGGTGGAATACGCGGTTAATGGTATTACCTGCGACGGCTCTTCCCCGCTGATCAGCGACTGTATCATCAAGCTGTGTCAGGATGCCGGCATCGTAGTGATTAATTTCGCCGGTCCCAGGATACTGAACTCCGAGATCCGCGATAATTCGATCGGCGTTGACGCCCGCCGGGCTTTCCCGAAGATTGAGGACAGCTACATATATAACAACAAGATCGGCATTCGTTCCCGCAATAATTACCTGGGCAAAGCGCCTCAGTTGCTTAACGTTCACCTGGAAAACAATAACACCAGGGATATCATGGGGCTGGTGCGAAAGACAGAACCGGCGTCCCCCAAAACGGATAGCGTTTCCCGGTCGGAAAGCGCGAAGCCGAAAGCGAAACCAGCCGTTAAAAAACCGCTTGAACAGACCAGGGTCAAGCCGCCGGCAATTCTTAAAGAAACGACCGCTCCTCAAAAAGCAACGGCGATAACGCCGGCTGAGACCAGGACGCCCGGAGTTAAAAAGCAGCCCCTTAAAAAGGACACTACCCCGCCGGTTATTTTAGCCGCTGACCACAAAGAACCGCAAACAGGTCAACCCTTCAAGGTTGAATTTACCTTCTCTGAAAGCCTGGACGCCAAGTCGCCGCCAACCATTAAACTGGTAAGCGGAAACGGCCGCGAGCAGATGTTCCCCGAGGGACGGTTCGGGAAAAACAAACGGAGCAACGACACCTACATTGTTTATCTTAAATCTTTGGACCAGAGCTTAACCGGAACGCTGACGCTTAAACTAAGCGGAGCGCGGGACCTGGCTGGCAATAAAGCCTCCCAATATACCGGCGAACCATTCACTGTCCGGACTGAGCCGCCCAGGCTGCGGGAATTTACCATCCTGGAAGGGCCGGAAATCACGACGCCCTTGATAAACATCAGGATCGAAGCGGAAAACGCGGCCCAGATGATGCTCTCGGAGGACTTTTACTTTAAAACCGCGATCTGGCAATCTTTCAAGGAATCGACGACCTATGAGTTGTCTTCGGATGACGGCCCGAAAACAATTTTTATCAAGTTGAAAAACAAGGACGGAGCGGAGAGCGAGGTCGGCCAAGCCAGGACTTTCCTGAAATTATTTGAAGGCACCCGGATCAGCGGAGAGCTCAAGGAAAGCGTTACCCTCAAGGCGGAGAAAAGCCCCTACCTGATTAAAGGTTTACTGACCATTCCTCGGGGAATTACCTTAAGAATTGAAGCCGGCACGGTGTTAAGATTCACGTCACTGACCGTCAACAGCCGGGTTATCCAAAGGGGTCGGATTGTGGTTAAGGGCCGGTTGCTGGCCCAGGGAACCGCAGACAAACGGGTCGTGTTCACGTCCAGCTATCCTCTGCCAAAACCTAATGACTGGGGGGGGATACGCTTCGAGAACACCCCCGCGGAGCAGCCTTCTCTCCTGGAATATTGCCTCGTCGAATACGCTGACAACGGCATAACCTGCTCCACGGCATCGCCCTTGTTCAACAAGTGCGAAGTCCGCTATAACCGCAATCACGGTATATCCCTGTTTAATTTCAGCGAAATACGTCTTTTTGAAAGCGTGATTGCCAACAACGGCAAATCAGGTATAAACTGCAACAAATCAGGTCCGATTCTCGCTCTAAACACTTTTACCAACAATGAAATAGGCATTACCGTGGAAAATTCATATACATCATATCCCAAGGTCTACCAGAACAAATTTATTAACAACAGACGGGGCGACATTTCCGGCAAGGTTATTACCCAGGTAACGCCGCCGTCGCTGTTCTCAAAAACAAGCCCGACCACACCCGGAAAAGCGGATGAAATCAAGCAAACATCCAAGGCCGCGGCCCTGGGGAAAACAGTATTAAGGGGGTCTTTGAACGCCAAGCTGATTTTGACTCCGGAAAAAGGCCCCTACGTCGTCATGGGACGTTACGTAATTACCCGTTTCGGCCAGTTTACTGTTTCGCCGGGCGTCAAATTGATTTTCGCCCCCCTCATGGAAAACAACCTGGAAGAAAGCGGGGCTTTGATCGTGGAGGGTCTCCTGGTGGCCAAGGGCAAACGTAACCAGCCCATAACCTTCACCTCCGTACCCGGCTCGCCAAAGCCCGGCTCCTGGAAAGGCATCCAGATCAACAATGGCAACAGCGGACAGGTTTCTGTCATCGAATACGCAGTTATCGAAAACGCCGATTCCGGCATCTTTATTAAAATGTCGCCGGCGCGAATCAGTTTCAACACGATACGAAATAATAAAAACGGCATCTACTGCTCCAACTTCTCGTCCGCCGTCATCTCCAACAACAAGATCGTGGACAACATATATTATGGAATCCTCTGCCGTCAGTCGACAACGCAAATCAATTCCAACATCATTACCCGTAATGACGTCGGCATCAAACTGACAGCCTCGGAGCCAAAACCGCGGCTGAAGAAAAACAAGGTTACGGGAAATTTCAGCGATGATATCATCACTGAGTAAAAAAAGGACCTGCTCTCTGAATCAGGGAACAGCAGGCTGGTATAATCAGAACGTTTATTCGGGAGTCAGGTGGCTGGTATAATGGAAATTGAGATCAGGGTCGGTTATCATGAGACCGACCGCATGGGAATTGTCCATCATTCTCATTATTTCCCCTGGTTTGAAAAAGGACGGATCGAGTTAATCCGGCAACGGGGCTTTTCCTATGCCGGGTGGGAGAAGAGCGGTTTTTACCTGCCGGTAATCGAAACTCATTGCCGGTTCCTGGCCCCGGTTTATTTTGATGATTTACTGACCCTGGAAATTGAGGGACCGGTTCAGGACCGCTTACGCCTGAATTTCTCATATACCTTAACCCGCCGCGCTGATAAAAAAGTGGCGGCCCGGGCCGGCACGACTCACGTAATCGTCAACCATGATGGTAAACCCATTAAATGGCCGAAAATCATTAAAACTTTTCTGGAGGCAAACAAATGAACTCAAAACCACCCGTATTGCTGATGATTTTAGATGGCTGGGGCCTCAATCCCCGTTCTGACTACAACGCGGTAGCGCAGGCGAACACTCCCAATCTGGACCATTTGTTCTCTGTCTCCCCGCACTCAGAGCTGAAATGCTCAGGCGAAGCCGTTGGTCTGCCGGAAGGGCAGATGGGCAATTCCGAGGTGGGGCATCTGAATATGGGAGCCGGCCGCCGGATATATCAGGCTTTCACCAGGATAAACAAAGATATTGAGAATGAGACCTTTTACCGGCTCCCGACCTTGAATGAAGCTATGGGGAAAGCGGCGGGCGGTTCCCTGCATTTAATCGGCCTGGTGAGTGACGGTGGCGTTCACAGTCACATCAAGCATTTATTCGCTTTATTGGAAAAAGCCCGGCGGACGGGATTAACCAGGGTTTTTGTTCATGCCCTGCTGGACGGGCGGGATACGGCCCCGAAAGTCGCTGATACTTTTTTAGAACAACTGGAAGACCGCATGGCAGAACTTGGTGTCGGGAAAATCGCCACTATTATGGGACGTTACTACGGGATGGACCGGGACAATCGCTGGGAGCGCACGCGAATGGCCTGCGACGCCTTGGTAAGTGGTGCGGGACGGAAAGCGGAAAGTGTTCGGGAGGCTCTTAATGACGCCTTCTCTCGGGGGGAAACCGACGAGTTTGTCAAACCGACGATAATCATTGAGGAAGAACAACCGACGGCTCTAATCAAGAATGATGATACGGTGATCTTCTTTAATTTTCGTCCCGACCGGGCCCGTCAGCTTACCAGGGCTTTAACGGCGACGGATTTTGATAATTTTCCCCGCCAAGAGCGTCTTCGACTCAACTATTACTGTATGACTGAATACGATCAAACCTTCAAACTGCCCGTAATCTATCCTTCGCCGGATGTCACCGACTCCCTGGGCGAAGTCCTGAGCCGGCATAACATGCCGCAGTTACGAATCGCCGAGACAGAAAAGTACGCCCATGTCACTTTCTTTTTCAACGGGGGCCGGGAAGACTGCTTCCAGGGCGAGGAACGCGCCCTGATTCACTCTCCCAAGGTCGCCACTTATGATCTGCAACCGGAAATGAGCGCCTATCCGGTCGCTGACGAAGTCGTCAAACGCATCCGGTCCCGTAAATACCAGGTAATTATTCTCAATTTCGCCAACCTGGACATGGTTGGTCATACCGGAGTACTGGAAGCCGCCGTCAAAGCGGTTGAAGCGGTTGACGCTTGCGTTGGCAAGGTTATCAGCGCGCTGGAGGAAGTTTCCGGCGTCGCTTTGATTACCGCGGATCATGGCAACGCGGAACAGATGTTGGATTATGAGACGGGCGTTCCTTTTACGGCTCATACCACCAACCCGGTGCCCTTTATTCTGCACGGTCATCAGGACTGTGAAGTACGGAACGGCGAGCTGGTGGATATCCCGCCAACGATTCTGCAAATTCTCGGAATTCCTCAGCCTGAGATCATGACCGGTCAAAGCCTGATCAAGCAGAACTAAAGCGTTTAACGTTTTTTGGTATTGCCCCCCCCTCGCTAAAAGAGTCCCCCTAACCCAATTTACACCTTGGCTGCACTTTGCTTCAGAGTTTTCCGATTGCTGTCTTTTTCATCCAACCCTTCAGGTTAACGCCCACCTTAACCTCGTACCAGTCTTTCCGCTCCCGCTCCAGATACAAATCAGTGCCCTCGTGCAAGGTGAAGGTATGCTGGTAGGCTGTTCCCGGTCCGCTGTAAACCTCGGCTTCCTGGTTGATCACAACGCCCTGGCTCAGGAATTCTTTTTAGTAAATCTTGACCGCCAAAGAAATTGTGGGGAAAACCAGGATGATAATTAAAAAGGTTATCAGGCCGCTCGAATACCCCGCTTTGTCCGCCGGACCGGTTTTAGCGTAGATGCGGTAGATGATAACCGAACATAAGAGCAGATAAAGAGTCAGCGTAATAACCGTTAGTTCGTCAATCGAAAGAAAATTGTGCAGACGCGCGATTACTTTAAAAACAAAACCGGGATCCGGCTCGACAATTTTATCTTTAATATGCAGTCGCGCGATCTCCAGGTTTTGCTTGACGTCTTCGTCTCGGGGGCTGAGCTGCAACGCTTTCCGGTAATAAAGAACAGCTTCGCCTAACTGGCCGGATTTATAATAAGCGTTGCCCAGGTTAAAAAAAAGAACGCTGTTGTCGCCGGCGACCGGCAGCGCCTTCAGATACCGGTCAACCGCTTCTTTATATTTACCTTGCTCATAAGCTTTATTGGCCTGGAAGAAAAGTTCCTGCGCCCGGTTATCGGTGGTTGCGGCAAAGAGCGAAAAGGTGGTTGAGATAAGTATTAATATTAAAACCGCTTTCTTCATCATGCTAGATGCCCGCCTTTGATAAATTGTTAATAACCGCGCCGGCTCTTTGATATATCTTTTTCATGTGTTCCTGTTCATTTTCACCGGGAGCGAATCTCGCCCGGTCACACGCGGAAAAAACATCCTTTACCTCATCAATTAAACCGCTGTCGATTTTCCTTTCTGAAAGTAAGCGTTCCACTTCGCCGGCGGAAAGGTACGCGGCCTGGATATTAAGCTTGTCACCCAGGTAGCAGTTGAGTGATTTATGGATCTCCGCGTAAAATTCCCGTTGATTGTTTCTCAGCATTTGCTCAGCTCGCCGGAGCCGTTTTTTAGCCTGCCCGCGCGCTTTGGTCTGGCGGGCGTAACAGACGTCGGTAGCTATTTTTTCCAGGTGTCTCTCATGAAAAACCGCGCCGGCGATCCCCAGTATGGGCAGTGCGACCAAGAGGTATAACCAGAGACTCTGATAGTAAAATTGACCATTTCTGCCAACGGACAGGTCGTTTTTAATATGGTTGATATCCGTGGAAAGCAACTCTATTTCTTTTTTATCGAGCGCGGGCAAAGAGAGGGGTGTCGGCGTTTTTTTGGTCAGGGAGGGAGCGACTTTTATCGTGTATGATTTACTCTTGATTGTCTGGTATTGTTTAATATCCGGGTTAAAATAGGAGAATGAGACCGCCGGAATCACCAACTCTCCACTCTTCTGGGGAACCAGGACGTACTCATAGGTTTTTTGCCCGCTGACCCGATAATTTCCCTTGGCGATATCCTGGGAACTGGATGATTCATATTTTTTGAATTCATCGGCCGGAAGCTTGAGCTCAAGTTCCGGAATCGTCTTGATGTTTCCCTGTCCCGATATTTTCAGCCGGTAGGTTAACGGTTCATTTACCCGCAATTTGTTTTTGTCAACGCTGGTCTCAAGCTCATAAATACCCACTGCGCCGGTAAAATCAGGCGGCTTGGTTCCCGGCAAGGGCAAGACTTTTATTTTAAGGCGATTGGTTTTTAATATTTGAGGTTTGCTGGCGCGGAAACTCCGGTTAAAGATCGCGAAGGGATCGCCGTCAAAGCTGTCCACCATTACCTCCAGACGCGCCGGTTCAATGGTATATTCGCCGGGCGCTGTCGGGAAGAGCGCGGTTTTTATTTCGGTTACCAGGTAGCGGCGGCCGTTAATCATTTCATAGTACTGCCGCTGAGGCGGCAGATCCTCAATCCAGAAACCGGTAAAATCCGCCGGTTCGAATTCCGGATTCTCATAGAGGTTAACCGCGCGAAAGAAGCGGAAGCTGTAGATGATCTGCTGGTTGACATAGGCGGTTGTTTGGTCAACCTCGCCCTCAACGAATAGTTTCCCTGCCGGGTGGGTCGCTTTTCGGCCGCTTGATCTTGATGATGGCGCCCGCGGCCGGGCCGGGCGGGTTGGAGCCTGCTTGGTAACTTTAATTTTAATTGGTTTGACCGAATAGGTTTTGCCGCCTAATTTAACCTTTTCCAGGCTAAACTCGCCCAGCTTCCGCGGGACCAGGATATAAGTGAAAACGATCGAGGAACTAAGCTGGCCGTTAATTATGGACACACTCTGGGAACGGCCGGCCGAGTAGGTCTCAAAACTGTCCAGACCCGGCAAGCTCGGCTGGCCGAAAATCCGCGTATTACCGCTGACAGAAAGAGTCAGTTGCACCTGTTCCTCCAAAGAGACCTCTGTTTTGTCAACCTTGGCGGTTATTCTGACCGCCGCGTTAACCAGGAGAGCGGGGATAGAGAAACAAAGCAGGGTCAACAGGATTAGCCATGTTTGTTTATGATTAAAAGTCTTCATCTGATTACTCTTTCGAGATTAACCGGCATCCATAAGCATACCGTCCTTAAATTAAAACGTATTTTATCATGTATACTACCTCTAAAAAGCGAGGAGCGAGCGAAGAAGCCTCGCTCCCCACTTTGAAGTTGCTTTACCAGTCCTTCTCCGGATAAATATCCCGCCCAGTCCCCCGCCGTTGATTTCGCATCAAATCTTTTTCGTCCTGCTTGAGCGCGTTGAGAAGGCGTAACGCGTCTTCTTCGCTCATTTCCTTATCAGAGGGCTGCTGTTGCTGGCCGGTCTGTTTTTCACCCGGTTTTTCTTGCGGCTGTTCCTTCTGTTCAGACCCGGCCGCCGGTTGCTTGTCTTTGTCTTTCTTGTCCTTTTCGTCTTTCTTGTCCTTTTCCTGAGAAGCGGCCGCCGGTTCTTTTTTCTCCTGATCCTTGGACTGCTGCTGTTGATCTTTGGAAGAGCCTTCCGGTTTTTCTTTTTCGCCTTTTTCTTTTTCGCCAGACTTGTCTTTCCGGGAATCCTGGGATTGTTGTTGCTCTTGCTGCCTTTTTTTCTGGTTATTCATCATTTCCTTGATCTTTTTTCGTACCAGCTCCAGGTTGTATTTGGCGTCCTCATCATCATGATCAATGCTGAGAGCTTTTTCATACATCTGGACAGACTGTTCCAGTTTTCCCATACGATAGTAGGTATTGCCCAGGTTATAGAATGTTTTCGCCTCCAGCGTCTGGTCGTCGCTAGCCAGCGCTTTTAAAAATTCCGCTTCGGCTTCCTCGTATTTACCCTGGGCTGACAGCGCGTTGCCGATATTGTAGAAAACAACCGGATTTTGCGGATCATCGATCTGGGCGTCCCGATAAACTTTCAGCGCTTCATCGGTCTTGCCTTCTTTGAAAAGCCGGTTGCCCTGATTGGTCTTACTGGTAAAAGCGCTAAAACCAAACAAGAAAGGTATGATGAAAATGATAATAGCGTGTTTTTTATTCAAAACGTCCACCCCAGGCCTTCTTCTTTTTTGACCTTTCATCCAGCATGTATTCAATCAGCAGCAGCAGTATGACCAGAAACAGCGGATATTGGTAGCGGTCCTGGTAGAGCGTATACAGTTTGCTGGACAGTTCTTTCTTCTCCAGTTTGGATATTTCCTCGTATATTTTGTTTAATTCAAGGGAGTTGTCTAACGCCTGATAAAACTTGCCGCCGGTCATTAGCGCGATCTTCTGCAGGGTTGTCACATCCAGTTTGGTTAAAACGACTTCTCCTTGTTTATCTTTTTTATAACCGATCTTGCTACCGTTTTCATCATATTCCGGAATTGGTTCGCCATTCTCCGAACCTAAGCCAATGGTATAAATGATTATTCCTTCTTTAGCGGCGGCTTCGGCGGCCGGGAGCGGCTTGGCGCCATGATCTTCCCCGTCAGTCAGGAGGATTAGGACCTTGTATTTCTTTTCCTGCTGGTTAAAAGCTTCGCTGGCTTTTCTGATAGCCTCGCCGAGCGCCGTTCCCTTGACCGGGATGATCTCGGTATCAATCACGTCCAGAAACATTTTGGCCGCCTGGTAATCAAGGGTCAGCGGGCACTGAACGAAAGCTGAGCCGGCAAAAGCGACCAGACCCACCCGGTCACCCTTTAACAGGCCGATAAAGTTGCCGATTTCACCTTTGGCGACTTCCAGGCGGTTGGGCTTTAAGTCTTCAGCCAGCATACTGAGAGAAGTGTCGACGGCGAAAACAATGTCCACTCCCTTGCGCTTGATCGGCGCGACCGAAGCTCCCATCTGGGGCCGGGCCAGGGTGATGACCAGTAACAGCAGGGCGGCGACCAGTAAAATGTTTTTCCACCGTCTCTTGCTAAGGATGATGGTGTCGCTGATCTTAGCGAGCAGTTCCAGGTTGCCAAAGCGGCTCAGGGAGTTCTCGCGCTGACGCCGCACGTAATGGATAAAAAGGAGCGCGCCTACGAAGACGACTAACAGCAGGGCTGAGAGTGTGACGCCGGTCATATAAGCGAAACGCATAATTTGCTTCCTCTAGGGTATCGTCCTGAATACCGTATTCTTGATAATAATTTCCAACAACAGCAAGCTGAGAGCCGGAATAATAAAATAAGGGAACAATTCATCAAATCTGGTATATTTGTTTACCTCGACCGTGGTTTTTTCCATTTGGTCGATCTGTTGATAAATCCGCCGTAAACTTTCTTTATCCTTGGCTCTGAAATACATTCCGCCTGAGGTGTCGGCAATTTTTCCGAGGGTCGCTTCATCCAGATCGTTGTCCACCATGACATAACGCCGGCCAAACAGCGGATCATCAATCGGCATGGGCGCCCCGCCCGGTTTACCAACCCCGACAGTGTAGATCTTGATGCCAAAAGTCCTGGCCAGCTTGGCGGCTGTCAGCGGGTCTATTTCCCCGGCGTTGTTTCGTCCATCAGTCAGCAGGATAATAATCTTGCTTTTAGCCCGGGAATCTTTCAGGCGGTTTACGGCGGTCGCGATAGCCATGCCCACCGCCGTGCCGTCTTCGATCATGCCTATTTCCATTTTGTCCAGGAAAGTGAGCAAAACCCCGTAATCCATGGTCAGCGGGCACTGGGTATAGCTGCGGCCGGCGAAAGCGACCATGCCTATGCGGTCGCCTTTGCGCCCTTTGACGAATTCCTGAACCACCTCCTTGGCTACCTGGAGCCGGTTTTGCGGTTTAAAATCTTCAGCTCTCATGCTACCAGAGACGTCGACCGCCAGCATAATATCTATGCCCTCGGTAGTGATCTCCTCAAATCTCTCACCGCTTTGAGGCCGCGCGATTCCCAGGATTAAAAGGCAGACTGTAATCAGCCGCAAAGCGTCGATCAGCCGCCGGTTCTTTACCCGGGGGCTTTTCTTGATGGTTTTAATTTTGGCCAGGGTCGGGAAGCGTATCGCCGCCTGGTAACGCTGACGACTCCGCCAGCGGTTAAAGAAGACGTAAGCCGCAACGACAAAAAGGAGCAGGAATGAAGGATTGGCGAATTGGATCATTGACTTTCTCCTTCAATTTCCGAGGTTTCCCGGGGCCGCAAACTTTCAATTATATTTTCAGCCGTCTGCCAGGAGTCTTCATTGGCTTTGTGGTCAGGGATAAACCTGGCGAACTTGACCAGGTCGCTTTCCTTCAAAAAATCATTGATGCGGACCAAATGCGGTCTCAGGGGACGAACATCCTTCAACACGGAGAATATTTCCAGCGTTGTCCGATCCATCAAGGGCAACTGGTACAGCCGCTCCAGGTAGCCTCGCACACAGTCTGAGAGCAGGTCGTAATGTTCTTTGACCCGTCCTTTTTCAAGCAAATCCTGTTCCCTGATCCAGGTCAGCCGCTGTCGCGCCCATTCATAGGGCGGCGGTTCGGGTATTAATGACGCAGGCTCTTCCTGTTTTCGCAACTTCTTGAAGTAAAATAAAAGCAGGATTCCCACCAGGAGCAGGGAGATTAAAAAACCGGCGAGATAATAAACCCAGTTCGGGGTTTTGTCAGCTATTTGTTCTTTGTTGGGACGGATATCTTCCGAATCCGATTCGCTCTTGCCGACGCTGGCGACTTTAATGAAGATTTGTTCGCTGCTGATTTCTTTCTTTTCACCATTTTCGTCCTGGTAAAGTATCTTTTGCGCCGGGATAACGTAATCGCCGACGGTAAAAGTTGTCAGAATGAAAACCTGTTTGACCTCGACTAGCTTGTCCTTCGTGCTCCGCGGCTCAAAAACCTGGAAATCCTTGATCTCGAAGTCTCCCAGGTTGGCGCCCGGGGCCGGCATGGTAACCTTGATGTCCGGACGGTGCAGCACGCTTAGAGTATAGGTGATTTTATCGCCTATGGTGATCGTGGAATTATTGACAAAACTCTTGACCGTTACCGACGGCGCTTTCGTTTGAGCGAAACCGGCGGCTGTCAGCGCCAAAAGAAAAATCAGGGCTTAACATGTTTTGCTTTTATTTAATAAGGTCATCATAAATTACCACTTTTTGCGCCTTGTTTAATTCCTGGATATACTTGGCAAAAATCTCGTTTTCCCGGATGCTTTCGAGCTCTCTTGCCACCCGTGAGCGAACTTCGTTGAAGGCCGGCGTTTTGCCGGTTGTTTTGCTCAACACTTTGAAAACATGATAAGAGTCTTTTATTTTCACGGGGCCGAGATAGCCGCCCTGCCCCGTCTCCCGCAGGGTTTTGGCTGTTTCCGGATTACGGCCCAGGCCCGGGATATTACCGTCAGAAGTAACGACGCCCAGGACGCCGCCGGTTGCCTTGGTCTTCGCGTCGAGCGAACTCTCCGCGGCCAGCCTGGCGAAGTCGGCGCCTTTGTTTAGCTGGTCAAGAATGTCGGCGGCTTCCTTTTCCGTCTTGACCTGGATGTGGGCGACCTCCAGGGAAGCCGGCGCGGCGTATT